>JAFLRP010000147.1 GCA_022511515.1 Acutalibacter sp. | reverse complement strand
CTATCACGGAGGCGGCGGCGCTGTGCGGTACGGTGCTGGCAGCGCTGGCTGCCCGATTTTCCGTGATAAAGGCTCTGGCCGCCCCTTTGATCCGGGGAATCAAATCCATCCCGGTGGCGTCCTTTATCATTCTGGTGCTGCTGTGGGTGCCGTCCCGGAATCTGTCAGTGGTCATTTCCTTTCTCATGGTGCTGCCCATCGTCTATTCCAACGTGCTGACCGGAGCGGAAAGTATGGATCAGAAGTTGGCAGAAATGGCGGAGGTGTTTCGAGTCCCCCTGCCCCGCCGGCTGCGATATTTGTACCTCCCTCAGATTTTGCCTTTCTTCCGTTCCGCCTGTGCCTCCGGACTGGGACTGTGTTGGAAAGCGGGTATCGCGGCGGAGGTCATCGGCCTGCCCGACGGCTCCATCGGCGAACGGCTGTATGAAGCGAAAATCTATTTGGAAACCCCGGAGCTCTTCGCCTGGACAGTAGTCATCGTGCTCATCAGCCTGTTGTTTGAACGGCTGTTTCTGTACCTGCTGGAACGGGGCATGTCGCGATTGGGAAAAATATAGGAAGGTGACACATGGCGATCGAGCTGAAAAATATATGGAAAGCATACCTTGACAAGCAGGTGTTGTCTGATTTCTCCTATCTGTTCCCGGCGGGAAAGACCACCTGCATCATGGGCGCTTCCGGCTGCGGAAAGACCACGCTGCTCCGGCTGCTGCTAGGGCTGGAAGTCCCCGATTCCGGGGAAATTCTGGGCATGGAAGGGAAAAAGAAGAGCGCGATTTTTCAGGAGAACCGTCTGGTGGAATCCATCAGCGCCCCGGCAAACCTGCGTCTCGTCACTCCCAGCCTGTCACGGTCTCAGGCGGAGCAGCTTTTGACGGACGTGGGGCTTGGCGACAGCCTGCACCAGCCGGTGCGGGAGCTTTCCGGCGGCATGCAGCGCCGGGTGGCAATTTTGCGGGCACTGGCGGCGGACTACGATATTCTGCTGGCGGACGAACCCTTTATCGGGCTGGACGACGCCACCAAACAGCAGACCATGGAGCTGTTCCGGCAGCGCACTGCAGGAAAAACTGTCTTACTGGTCACCCACGAGGAGAAAGAAGCAGAATTTTTTGGCTCTCCCGTTCTGCGGCTGTAAAAATTGACTTCCCGGAAAAATCCCTGTATACTGAACATACCGTTGGGATCGCCGAAACGGCGATCCCATTTTCTTTTTGGAAGGAGCGTTCTTGATGTCAGAAATCCCCCGTATGAACTATCACTTTGAGCCGGAGGCCGGCTGGATCAACGACCCCAACGGGCTCTGCTTTTTCAAGGGGCAGTACCATGCCTTTTGTCAGCATTACCCACACGCTCCGAAGTGGGGCCCCATGCACTGGGGCCACGCCGTCAGCGACGATCTGATCCATTGGCAGGAACTGCCCATCGCATTGTATCCCGATATGCCCTACGAAAATTACGGCGGCTGCTTTTCCGGCTCCGCGCTGGAGAAAGACGGCAAACTCTGGCTCATGTACACTTCCGTGTCGAAGGAGCGGGGACAAACCCAGTCCATGGCATGGAGCGAGGACGGCATCCATTTTACGAAGCTCTCGGAAAACCCGGTGATCGCAGAAAGTCCCTTAGACCCGGAAAACCGGGATTTCCGTGACCCGAAGATTTTCCCCTACGGGGACAGCTACCGCATGGTCTGCGGCGCAGGGGTGGACGGACTGGCGTCTGTGCTGCTGTTCCGTTCCGACGATCTGCTGCACTGGAGCTATGTGGGCCCCATCTTCCAAAGCCGGGAATACGGCCCCGTACCGGAATGCCCTGATCTGTTCCCCCTGGGGGACAAATGGGTGCTGCTGTTCTCCCGCATGGACGAGACACGTTCCGTTCAATTCATAGTGGGAGACTTTGACGGAGAGCATTTCACGGCGGAAGGTTTCCAGCAGCCGGAAATCGGCCCGGATTTTTACGCCGCCCAGTCCTTCTTAGACGGCAAGGGCCGCCGGATCGTCATCGGCTGGCTGTTCAACTGGAACCGTCCTGTGCCGGAAAACGCGGTGCGGGTTGGAGCCTTGTCCCTGCCCCGGGAGCTTTCCCTCCGAAACGGTAAGGTCTGCATGGCACCTGTTGCCGAAGCAAAGACCTTGCTCACCGCCGAAGATGACTGCGTTGAGCGGTGTGACGGAAAGCTGCTAGTCCATAACGGCAGCCGTGTCCTTTTGGAGCTTCCCGAGCAAGATGTGAAAGCCGTGGAAATTTTACAGGATACCCTCACCCGGGAAGTATTTCTCAATCACGGCGAGGTTTGCTGTACTTTTTATTTAGAAAAATGATCCTCTCAATCTACCGGCACAAGAGCCAGGGCCTGTCTGCCCAGGCCATCGTAGGCGCGCCCTGCGGCCTCCCTGGAATAGAACTGATTTTTTCCGGCGGCAGGATCGTTGAAAAAGTAGCCGTCCTCATCCCAGCCTATAAGGAGCAGACAGTGCATGGGGTAGATCCACCGAAATTCCTCTCCCGTGTCCTCGATAAAAAAGGAAAGGTATTCCTCCGGCGGGTCCATACCCATGGTCGCCCACAGGATCACCGGTATACCCTTTGCAACGTATTCCGTGCATAATTCCGGCAGGGTTTTCCCCGTCGCGTTTTCTACCGTGAGACGGGAAGTGTCCGAGCGATTGCTGAGCAGGTCATTCAGCGCCTTTTCGATCACCGGAGCATAGCAGCCCCAGCCCCCTTCGGTACGGGGGTCACCGGGAAAAGCTTTCCTTGGATCACAGCCCACCAGCCGCCCGGATAAATCTTCATAGGGTGCGCTGCCCAAGGGCAGATATCCGTCGATGAATTCCTCTACGCCCACTTCCACCCCAAAATATTGCAGCGCCATCACGGCGGAAACGCTTTCACACCCCGTAGGATACTCCTCCCGCTGATCGAGAAACGGCGCGTCCAGCACCAAGCTTTTGATGGGCTGAGCGCTGCGGTATCGGTCCACCCCTCCCGCCGTGCTTCTCCCGATCCTCGCCGGCTGCCCGAGCAATCCGGGGAAACACAGCCACAGGAAAAGCAGGACCAGTATGACCGCACCTGCCGTCAGGATGATCAATCGGTTTCTCTGCCTGCGCTTCCTGCGCTGTTGCCGCTTGTATCTCCTTTCCTCCACCTGTCACATCCCCTTTCCCTATATCTATTAGACTGACCGGAAGGGAAAAAGGTTACACTTTTCCCTTTTCCTCTTTCGCCGATTTGCTTTCGAGTTAAGCTAATCATAGCGGAAACAGTGTTATAAGGTATTCAGGAAGAGGTAAATTTCATGTAAAGGATCCGTAAAAAAACACCGTCGGACTTCCGACGGTGTTTTTTTGCCTATTTCTTTAGAAGTTTACAGATATCTCATGGGATCTACCCGGGTGCCGTTTTCGTAGACCTCGAAGTGCAGGTGCGGACCAGTCACGTTGCCGGTGGCACCCTCGTAGCCAACCACAGTGCCCTTTTCCACATACTGTCCGTCATAGACGGTCAGAGCGCTCAGGTGGGCATACCGAGTGGTAAACGTGCCGTTGTGATAGACAAGAACGTAATAGCCCCAGGAATCGCCCCAGGAATCGTAATCGTTGGCCTTGATCACGGTGCCGGACTCCGCAGCCACCACGGGAGTGCCGTAGGGACCGGCAATGTCCAGACCTCGATGTCCGGGATAGCCGCCGTAACCGGCGGAAATATAGGAAACGCCGGGCAAGGGCCAGATGGGGTGGAAGCCCTCTACCCCACCGCCGCCGGTGGGATAGGTCACGCCGCTGCCCCAATAGGTGCCGCCGAAAGATCCCGCTTGCTGGCGGCGCTGTTCTTCTTCCCACGCTTTCTGCTTGGCAATCAGCTCTTCCATTTCCTTGTCGTTGGCTTCCCGCTCTGCGGTATTTTTATCCAATTCCGCCTGGGTGGCGTTTTCCGCCTCCTGCAGCGCGGCGATGGCCGCGTTGTTTTCCGCATACAGGTCGTTCAGCTCGTCCATATCGGATTCCAGCTTCTTTTGGAGCTCTGCCACCTTTGCCTTGCTTTTCTCACATTCTGCGCGCTCGTCCTCGGTCTCCGTTATGTAGTTCTCAATGACGTCCAACATATCCTGATCCCGGAGGGACATGGCCTTGACCAGCTCACTGCGCATGGTGAAATCGCTGAAGCTGCTGGAATTTAAGAGAATTTCCAACGTGCTCACATTTCCAGCCCTGTACAAAGCGGCCAGCCTTTCCTTAAACCGGTCAATGGTGTCCTGGATTTTTTCCTGAGACTTTTTCAGCTTCGTGGTCAGGACATTGATCTGGCCGTTCAATTCGTCAATATCTCTTCTGGCGGAATCCACCTGCTCCTGCACCACGTCGATTTTCTGCTGCAGTGTCCGTTGGTACTCCCGCTTCTGGGCTTCGTCGTTGCGAAGCTCTGTTAGGCGGCTCTCCAGCTCCTGCTTTTGTGCGTCCAGTTCGTCCTGTTCCGCTTCCACCTCTTCCAGCGTGCGGGCAATGGCGTTGCCGGGAACAGCCAGCAGCAGGCACAGCGCCAGCAGCAGCGAAGCCCAACGCTTCCAGTTGATCCGTTTCATTTCGCTTTTCCTCCCTATATCGCAAAGGCAAATTTACATAATTCTCTCACAACCGTGTCAATTTTACCCTATCCGTCAGAATTTATTTTTCCGTATTAGAAATAAAACGGAAATTTAATTTGAAATTTGTGGCTTTTCTTCTCATGCCCACTACATATAGTACCCGAAAACCGGCAAAGCAAAAACTATATCAATCGTTGCTTTGCCAACTTCCAAAAAAGAGGAAGCAATCATGCTTCCTCGGTTTTTCAGATTGACTGCTAAAATCCTCCGCTCAAATCGTGGGGCATTTCCTTGCGGCGCAGGTCTACCGTCAGGTGATATACGCAGGCGGAGACGGCGGCAAAGTACACCGTCACGTTGGGGCGCCGCAGGACGTTTCCGGAAATCTGTGCCGCGATGACAGCCAGCAGGAAGGTCATGCCCACCGCACCCATTTCCAGAGTGAGGAAGCGCTTGACGCCTTGCCAGAAAGAACCCGCCCCCTTGAGGAAAGGATTGCCCTGCTTCCCCTTGCGCTCGGCCACACAGGCCGCCACATCCCGGAAAAAGGCCCGCAGGATAATAAACGCCAGGTAGAAGAATAACAGCAGATACAGCCCAAAGCCGATATAGCCGCAGAAATAGTAGACGGCAGGAAAATCGTTTTCCAGGTCGTAAATGTCCTCGCCCATGATCATGTCGCTGTATTCAAATCCCAAAAGCCGGGTGGTGAAATCCCGTTCCTCCCACACGAGCTTTGCAAAAATGGACTTTCGCATACGGGAATCCGATAAAATCGTGGGCTCGGTGGTATAATTGTAGGCCGCCATCACATTGTACACGCCGAAGCGGTCGTGCATGCTTTTCAAGAAGGTGCCGTACACTTTTTTGTCGGTGTACACGCCGATGAGACTGCGGCGGATCTGCTCCAGTTTCTCCTCCGAAGTGTTGGCGGCGTCAAAGCCGTTACGAATGGTGCGGATCAGATCCTCATCTGCGCCGCTGTTCATCAAACTCTCCGATACCAGCGCGCCGTAATTGTTCCGGGCATAAGCAGACATCTGCTCCCGCAGGGACATGGGCGACTGATGCCGGAATACAAAGGCCACCACCATGACGAGCAGGAGCGGCACCACGTATTTCAGCGAGCGCTTTTTCAGGTTCAGCGCGAACAGGAAAGCATATGCTCCCGCGATGATGAAAATGGAGTAGAAGGTGAGCTTTGTGCCGGTGACAAACATCAGGGCAAAGGCCAATACCGCTCCCAGAAGGAACAGGAAATACTTCCCGCTGCGGTACACCCACAGCAGCGCCAGCGGGATCACCAGCACGATGATGGCGCTCTGGGCGCTGGGCGTACTGAACCACCCCAGCACACCCACCTGCAAAACCTCGTAGGTGTAGACAGGGTGCCCCGTGATCCAAGGCAGCGCCGTAAACAGCAGGACTTCCGCGCAGTTGATGGCAAAGCCCAAATAAATGCTTTTTTGAATTTCTTTCCCCTGCTGGAAAAAGGTGATAAAGGACAAAGTGAAAATGGGGAAATTGAGAATGCGCAGGAAATTGGCGGTATCTGCCACAAAAGACTGATAGCCGATACGATAGCAGTTCAGCACATGGGCGATCCAAAACAATCCTACCGCGCCGTAAAACAGGAAATAGACCCGCTTTTTACTGCTGACGAAGAAGCCGAGGGCCGCCACCAGCGCCAGCATGAAAAAGCGCAGAAGGGTGGAAAGCGCGTTGCTGCCCAGCTCTCCCAGAAAATAGGAGAGCACATCCATCATAGGCTGAATGACTAAGAGCGCCAGCACCAGCCCGGATATCCTGTTTTGAAGGGAAGCTCGCAGTGATTTTATCATAGTCCTTCTCCACAACAATCGGTCAGCCGATTTTCTTCAAATAGACGGCGGGATTTCGCTTATGTCCGGAACGCAGTCTTGCTCTGGGCGGGGCCTCTTTTGCCTGCCGGTAAAGGAACGCCGCCGCAAAGGAAGCGTACACCGTCACGTTGGGGCGGCGCAGCACCTGCCCGGAAAATTGGGCGCTGCCCAACGCCAGAACCAGCATGATCACTGCCGCGGCAAATTCCACCGTCACGAGGGACGGGAATCGCCGGACAAAGGCCATGGCTCCGTAGAGCAAGATCCCCAGCACAAAACAGGCATACAGCGCCGTACCCAAATAGCCCACCTTGTAGAGCAGGGCGGGGAAATCGTTTTCCGGGTCGTAATTGTGAGCGCCCACCTGACTGTCTGCATACTCCATGCCCAGAAGATGGGTGAGAAAATCCTGACGCTCCCAGACCATGTGCATGGCAGTCAGCTTCCTGCTGCGGCTGTTGTTCAGAACTCTCGGGTCAATGGTATACTCCATCTCCTCCATGACCGCATCCAGCCCGAACTGGTTGATCAGGTCGCCCAGCAGAGGTTCATTGTACACGCCGGTCCTGCCGTAAATATGCTCATAGACCGCTCTTATCTTTTCCAAAACCAGCGGGGAAATTTCCTCTCCCGGTCGATAGGTAAAATCCTTGTCCTCTCCCATGATCTCATCGATCTTTTCCTGATAGACAGAGAAGCTCACGGAGGTCACTTCCTGCCGCCGCTCCATGGGGGAAACGCCCTTGCAGGCCAGCAGCAGGATAAAAACCGCAAGCAAAGGAACACAGAACATCCGGGGTTTGCCGCAGAGCAGGATCAGCACGGTGAAGGATACTGCCAGCAGTACCGCCGTGTAATAGGTCAGCCGGGTACCGGTGAGATACAGCAGACCCGCGCTGATCACGCAGCAGGGGCAGAAGATCCGCATCCGCTCGGTGCGCAGTCCCCACAGCAGCACCGCGGGAGCCAGCAGGCAGAGGATGGCGCTTTGGGCGTTGGGCACGGCAAACCAGCCTACAAAACCGATTTGCAGCCCTCTCTCCGGAAAATCGTAGGTGTAGCCTCGCGGGCCGAAGACGAAGGAAAGCGCCGCCACCAGCAGGATGATCACAAAATTCACAGTGAGGATGCCGATGATCTCCACATCCAGCTCCTCCCGCTTCTGGAAAAAGGTGACGAAAGCCAGCGTCCACAGGGGAAACTGCACCAGCTTCAGGTACTCCGCTGTGTCGCCGACGGGCCATGTATAGCCTGTCCGCCAGCAGTTGAGCATGTGCAGGAGCCAGAAGCCCGCCGCCACCGCGTAACCGGCGGCATACAACTGTTTCCTGTCGGAGATCATAAACCCGTACAGGCTGACGACAACCAGCATCCCCAGCCGCAGGACGGTGGTCACAGCGGCAACGCCGGTATCCTGCAGAAAAAAGGACAGCACATCAAGCAGGGGTTGCAGCAGCAATACCACCGCCACAAATTCCCCTGTCATGGAAGTCATTCTCCCTTTGATGGTGCGCTCCGCCATGCTTTTCCTTCCCTCCGACAGACAATGAAAAAAACACCGGTTTTTGTTATGGTATCATAAGCCAAAGGCCTTATGATACCATTTGCCATCGCCCGTTGCCGCAAAGCGGCAAACTGGGCGGGCAAATATCATTTCAATAACCGTCTTGTGGTTATTGTATCATGTGCGCAAAGCGCATTGATACAATGTGCCATCGCCCGTTGCCGCAAGACGGCAAACTGGGCGGGCAAATATCAT
>JAFLRP010000146.1 GCA_022511515.1 Acutalibacter sp. | reverse complement strand
GCGACAGAAGAGGAAGAAACGGAGGGAATGGAAGAACTGCTGAGGAAATCGTCATCCAGATCCATATCTAGCACAGATCTTGCCTTTTCGCCGTTCATGCCCTCAAAGCCGGTGGCGATGACGGTAACGGTCATCTCATCCTCCATGGTCTCATCGAAGGTGGCGCCCCAAATGATGTTGGCGTCTTCGTGAGCGCGCTCAGTGACGATCTGAGAGGCGGTGTCGATCTCGTCCAACGCGATGTCGGGAGAAGAGGTGATGTTGATGATAACGCCTCTCGCGCCGGCGATCTTGGTCTCCAGCAGGGGGCTGGAAACGGCCGCCATAGCGGCCTGCTCGGCCTTGTCCTTGCCGGAAGCATGTCCCACGCCCATGTGAGCGTAGCCGGCGTCCTTCATAACGGACTTGACGTCCTCAAAATCCAGATTGACGATACCGGGCAGTTGGATCAAGTCGGAAATGCTCTGCACGCCCTGACGCAGCACGTCGTCCGCCACCATAAAGGCGTTGGCCAAGGTGATGCGTTCGTCGCTGACCAGCTTCAGCCGCTCGTTAGGGATCACGACCAGAGAATCCACATGCTCCCGCAAAGCGGCGATGCCCTCCTCGGCCTGTTCCATTCTGCGGCGGCCCTCAAAGGCAAAGGGCTTTGTCACGATACCCACGGTGAGCGCGCCCATCTCTCTGGCGATCTGCGCCACTCTGGGAGCAGCCCCTGTGCCGGTGCCGCCGCCCATGCCGGCGGTAATGAACACCATATCGGCGTCCTTTAATGTATTGGCGATGAGCTCACGGCTTTCATCCGCCGCCTTTTCTCCTATGTCGGGCTTGGAGCCTGCTCCCCTGCCCTGTGTCAGCTTTTCCCCAAGCTGTACTTTGACGGTAGCCTGAGAACGCTGGAGCGCCTGCTTGTCCGTATTCATGCACACCAGCTCCACACTGCGCACTCCGGCGCTGGCGATCCGATTCACCGCGTTTCCGCCGCCGCCGCCCACGCCGACCACTTTGATCTTCTGGGGGGTATCATCGAGTAAATTGTCAACTTCAAAAGGCATAGTCGCTTTCCTCCTTGGCTGTTCCGGTCCGGAACTTTCTCCCGTTTCCGAAACTCAACATAGTCCGCTGCATTTTAAAACATACCTTACTGAATAATTTATCACTTTCCGGGGGAAATTTCAAGGAATTTCTTGAAAAAACCCCCGCAAAATTCAAAACTTTCACCTTTTTTCGGGAAAAATGGAGAAAATTTTGAAATTTTTTCCATTTTTTTCTTCAAAAATTTGGTTTAGTTACCGGTGAACACGCCGTCCGGGATGCCCTCGGTGCGGTAATCACCGGAATCGTTGTCGGGCTCATTCCACGTGGGATCGTCTCCATCCCCCGGATCATCATCCTGATCGGGGCCTGTATCGCCGTCGTCCGGGTTTGTGCGATCATCGGGATCGGAATTGTCCCCGTCAGTGTTATCGCCATCTGTCCCGGCCCCGGCGGGGTCATCGGTCTGAACAGGCGGCGGCACCGGGGCAAGGTCAATTTCTCCGGCAGTGAACACCGCCCGCTTGGTGTCACCCGAGAGGGCCAGGTTCATAATGCCGCGCTCGTTTGACCCCAGTTTTTCCAGGGCCCGGCAGCCCAACTCAATTTTGTAGTCCAGTTCCAGAGTGCTGCCCAGTTGGAATTCGATCCGATTCTGATAGATCAGGCGGATATCGGAAAGATCGGAAAGGTCTGCCCGGGTGAATTCCCCGGTGAGCCCCAGCCCCTGCAACGTGCGCAGAATCGTGGTACAGGCGGTCTGAGCGATGCTGTCCTCCAGTTGTAAAACCGTCCCCGGCTCGGTCTCCGGCGGGGTCAGTCCCAAAATCTGCAAAATGCCGTCCTGAGGACTTCCCCTGGTTTCCAGCACTTTGCCGTCCTCATTGACACAGAGCCAACCCGACCCGCCGGAAACACAGGCTGCCACCTGAGCCGCTTTCACGCGAATTTCAAGGGTATTCGGCAGGTGGCGGATCAGCTTGACCTCCTGAATGTAGGGGATTTGGGTTTTCAAATCTTTCTCCGATTTTCCGGTGGACAAGAATACGAGATTCCCGCCGATCCGGCAGTCGGCGATACGGATGATCTCCTCATCGCTATGGCCCTCCAGAACGTCGCCGGTGACCTGGATATCCGATATTTTGAACAGCAGGAAAATAGCAAGGATCGCCGTTGCTGTCGTCATAATCAACGCGAGGAAAAACACCACGGGCTTTCGGACACCGGATTTTCTTTTCCGAGGTTGTTGGCCTCGCCCGGATGGGAGAGGTCGATGCTCAGGGGAGATCAGTCTTTCCGGAGGAGTGAGTCTCTCCGAGGGACGGCGGGAGCTTGTCCGCTGGTCCGCAGGCGGTCTGCGGCGGCTTTGGAGTTCCCATTCGGGGATTTCCCAGTCCGGGGCAGGCCGGCGGACAGGACGGTTTGCTCCGGCAGGTCTGTTCCGCTGCTGACCTTCGGCCGGACGGGGCGGCGTGTTGTCCTGGATCAGATAGGGACGGCGGTCAGGCGTATCCTTTGTGTAGGAACGGATATCTTCAAAATCCTGCTCCTGCAGCTTACGGTTTTTCTGCTTTTTTGCCATGCCCGCCGCCTCCTTTCCTGCTTTTCTGTTTTTCTAAACTTCCCGAATTCTCGCGCCCAAATCTGCCAGTGTTCCGGCGATGTCTTCATATCCGCGCTGAATGTATTCCGTACCGCTGACCTCTGTTTTGCCGTGAGCGGCCAATCCCGCGACGACCAGTGCTGCCCCGCCCCGCAGGTCTGCGGCCTGAACAGGCGCACCGGTCAAGCGCTCTACGCCCTCTACCACCGCCACTTTGCCCTCCACCTTGATTTTGGCACCAAGGCGCTGCAGTTCCGAAGCGTGTTTGTAGCGGTTTTCGAATATGTTTTCCACAAAAATGCTGGTTCCGCTGCCCACTGACGCCATGCTCATCACAAGGGGCTGTGCGTCGGTGGGAAAGCCGGGGTACGGCATGGTCCTGATATGTTTGACAGCCCGCAGCCTTCTGGGAGCAAGAACGCTCACCGTGCCGCCCAACTGCCTGACTTGACAGCCCGATTCCTCAAAGGGAGAAAGCATGGGCAAAATGTGGGAAGTCTCCACGCCCCGCAGGGTGATGCTGCCGCCGGTGACCGCTGCCGCCGCCATGTAAGTGCAGGAGACAATGCGGTCCGGCATAACGTGATGTTCACATCCGGTCAGTTCTTTAACTCCATCGATGATGACGCAGCTCTCCCCCGCTCCGTAGATCCTGCTGCCGCAGCGGTTCAGGTACTCGGCAAGATCGATGATTTCAGGCTCTCTGGCGGCGTTGGCGATGACGGTGGTGCCCTCAGAGCAGGCTGCGGCAAGCATGATGTTTTCCGTGGCGCCCACGCTGGGGAACGCCAGGGAGATGTACGCGCCCCGAATGCCGTGGGGGGCGCGGCAGTACAAACATCCGCCGGATTCCGATATCTCCACGCCCAGCTTTTCCAGCGCGGAAATATGCAGGTCGATGGGTCTGGGTCCCAGCTCACAGCCGCCGGGAAAGCAGAGCCTCGCTTCCCCGCATCGGGAAACGATGGCCCCCAAAAACACGATGGAGGAACGCATTCCCCGCATCAGGTTGTGGGGGATCTCGCAACCGCTCAGGGCGTTGTCCACGGTGAGGGTGTGGTCCTCTCTCTTACACCGGCAGCCCAAATGCTCTAAAATGCGCACTGCCGTGTCCACATCCGTCAGATCGGGGCAGTTGTGCAGCACCGTCTGCCCCTTGCAGAGCAGAGCCGCCGCCAGCAGCGGCAGCGTACTGTTTTTTGCCCCCTGCACGATGATTTCCCCGCTGAGCTCAGCGGGACCGTCAATAAGTATCATAGGGAACACCTCGTCAGAATCAGATAGTATTATCTTATGAAATGCTCCCAAATGTGTTCGAGCAAGGCTTGTCCCGAAAATGTTCCCCCGGGAAAGCCCTGAGGCTATTTCTTCTTTGCTTCCTTCCCCGAAAGGTAGGCTTCCCGAATGACGCGGTAAATGCGTTCGTTTGCGTCTAAAACTTCCAGCTTTTCGGCATTTTCACCCAGAGAAGCAAGACGGTCGGGGTCGCTCAGGATCTTCTTGACCTTTTTCCAGAGGGCTTCCCCGGTCAAATCCTTTTCTTCGATCAATTCCGCCGCCCCTCGGCGCACCAGCGCCATAGCGTTGTGGTATTGGTGATTTTCCGCCACGTTTGGCGATGGGATCAGAATGGACGCCTTTCCCTTCGCTTCGATCTCCGTCAGGGTCATTGCCCCTGCCCTACCGATGACAAGGTCCGCTGCCGCCAGACACTGGGGCATATTGTCGATGTATTCCAAGAGACGAATTTGGGGATTTTTTTCCGGGTCAAGCCCAAACTCCCGCACTTCATCCAGAAACTTTTCATCGTGTGCGCCGTAGCCGTGGATATGCTGATATTTGCCCTCTTTCGCGCTCTCCGCCAGCATATACGCTGCTGCCCGGTTCAGAGCGGACGCGCCCAGACTGCCGCCGAAGGACAGCACCACGGGACGGTCGTCCAGACCCAGGGCCTTCCGGGATTCCTCCCGCTGAGCCGCCAGCACTTCGCCCCGGACAGGGTTGCCCGTTACGGTGCAGTGGACGGAATCGGCAAAATATTTTTTGGCGTCCGGCACGGCCAGCATGACGGTTTTCACTCTGCGGGCCAGTGCTTTCGTGGTGACGCCGGGGTAGGCGTTGGATTCGTGGATCACGCAGGGAACGCCCAGTTTTGCCGCTTCCCGGATCACAGGACCGCTGACATATCCCCCCGTGCCTACGCACACGTCGGGCTGGAATTCCTTGATGATCTTCTTGGCTTCCGCCGTGGCGGTGAACATTTTGACCACGGTCTGCGCGTTGCGCACCAGATTTTTCGGCGTCAGCTTTCGCTGGAATCCGGAAATATGAATGGTGCGGATGGGATATCCCGCCTGTGCCACCAGACGTTCCTCCATGCCGCCTTTATTCCCCACGTAGAGGATTTCAACCTCCGGCACTTTTTGCTTTAAGTACCCGGCAGCCGCCAGCGCCGGATTGATATGCCCGGCAGTGCCGCCCCCGGTAAACAGGACTTTCATATCGCCATTACCCCCTTTTCATTTCCCCTATTTTAAGTCTTTTCCACAGTGGCGCTGCGGGAGATATTGAGAAGCACGCCCATTTCGCCCAGCAGCATCAAAAGGGCTGTGCCCCCATAACTGAAAAACGGCAGGCTGATACCGGTGTTGGGCAGGGTATTTGTTACCACGCAGATGTTGAGCACCGCCTGAATGCCGATCTGGAAGGTGATGCCAAGTCCCAACAACATGCCGAATTTGTCCTTGGCGTGGAGAGACACGTACATTCCCCGCCAGATCAAAAGGCTGAAAAGAATGATGATGACCAGCGCCCCCACCATGCCCAGTTCCTCGCAGACAATGGCAAAGATGAAGTCGTTTTGCGGCTCGGGCAGGTACAGGTATTTCTGACGGGATTGCCCCAGCCCCACGCCCAAAAGTCCTCCTGAGCCGATGGCGTACAGGGACTGCCTGGTCTGCCAGGTGTCCACGCCCGGAGGCGGATTGAAGGGGTGCCACCAGCCGTTGATACGATCCATCTGGTACCCGCCCTTGCTTGTCACCAAAAAGATCAATGCTACCGCTGCCAGAATTCCCACTGCCCCGAAATACCGGAGCTTAGTGCCGCCCAGGAACATGAGGATCGCTCCCAATCCCAGCACAATGATAGTGGCGGAAAGGTGATTTTCCGCGTAAATCAAAGCGGCGGGAATGCCGATCATCCACGCGAAATGAGCAACGCCGTAGCGGAATGTTCCCATTTTGTCGATGTATTGGGAAATATAGTGGGCGCAGAGGGTGATCAACGCGAATTTCGCCACCTCAGAGGGCTGGAAGTTGATGGGGCCAAGCTGCAGCCAGCGGTTGGCGTCGCCCTCCATGGGAGCGATGGACGTGCCCTTGAATGCCAGCACCATAACGAGTAGCACCATAGCCACAACGTACAGAAGCGGCGCAATCCGGTGAAAACGGTGATAGTCAAAGGTGGAGATCAGCAGCATAGCGATGACGCCCACAATGGCAAAGATCCCCTGCCGCTGGATATAGTAATAGCTGTTTCCGCCTTCGGTGTAGTAGCTGTAGGCGTAGCTTGCGGAAAACAGCATCACCAGCCCAATGGCCAACAGTACCATGATAAAGATGAACAGGGGCATATCAAGACCTGTTCCCAGAGAAAGGAGCTTGAATTTCTTTGCCCGGCGCTGACGGCGCTCCTCTTTGCTGTACGACCGCCGATTCCGCTCATCCTCCGGCGGGACATACTGGGGCAGCCGGCGCAGACCTCTGGCGGCGCGCCCTTCGGATTTCCCGATAGCAGCCATGCGTATTCCCCCTTTCCTTTTTCTTTCAAATTATTTTGCTCGAAAAGCTGTCACTTATTAGACAGGAAATTCCGGAACGGAAAAACACTTCCGCCCGGTTTTTTCCTCTAAAATTCTATTTCAGTCTTACCCAAATAACACACAGAGCACGCTCAGCACGCCGCCCAGCAAGGTGACAATGCCGAACACGGCGCAAATTTTAACTTCGCTCCATCCGCACATTTCAAAGTGATGGTGAATAGGCGACATCTTGAACAGCCGTTTGCCGTGGGTGGCCTTGAAGTAGGTGACTTGAAGCACCACGGAGAGGATTTCCATCCAGTATACCAGCCCCAAAGGCAAAAGCAGCACGGGCATGTCGATTCCGAAAGCCAAAGCCGCCACCATGCCGCCTAAAAACAGGGATCCGGTATCGCCCATAAACACCTTGGCCGGGTGAAAATTCCACACCAGAAAGCCGATACAGGCGGCGGCGGACGCCGTGCCTAAAAGGGAAAGGCCTGTCATGGATTGGGCCCCCGCACACAGTCCCAGTGCCAAAAATACGAAAAAGGTGACGGTGGAGTTCAGGCCGTCGATACCGTCGGTGAAGTTTACCGCATTGACCAGCCCCACGATCAGGATCGCCGCCAGAATGTAGTACCAGAAGCCCAGATCGATCCTGCCCACAAAGGGGATGGTAGTGGCGGTATTGGCCCCCGCCATGGCGAGAGAGCCCAGATAGGCGGCGGCCACGGCGAATTGCAAAACCAGTTTCTGCCCCTCGGTCAGTCCCAGATTCCGCTTTTTCACCACGCCGATATAATCGTCCATAAAGCCGATCACGCCAAAGGCCACCGCCATGCCCAAGCCGGCAAACAGCTTGATCTGCATGAGCTGGGTCTCGGTGGCGCCGGTGCGGTAGAGAATCGGAATGGCGGCGCACATGGTGAGGACAATGCCCAAGATGAACATCAGTCCACCCATGGTGGGCGTGCCCTGTTTTCCCTTGTGCCAACTGGGGCCGATCTCCCGAATAGTCTGCCCGAAATGGAGCTTGTGCAGAAACGGGATCAGCAATTTCCCCAGCAAAGCGGTGAGGCCGAAGGCGACAACTGCCGCCCCGATGTGCAGAATACTGTTACTCATGTTGGAACCCCTTCTTTATGGTATCTTTTGCCGTTCTATTGTCCTTCCAATTTATCCCAGATTAACATAGGTCTCGGTGTCCACGTTGTCCAGGAAGGTCAGTCTGATGACCGTCCCCTGCTTCACCATTTCGCCGGCAGTGATGTCCTGCAGGCTGACCGTGGCGGATTCCGACGCAGCGCCGGAAACGCTGATCTGCAGTTGGTTGAGATAGGCCACATAACTGGCATCCGCCATGTCCAGTCCCTTGAAGTCCGGCACCTCCACCAGCATATCCGACTCGCTGTAGCCCCTGGTATACAGTACCACCTTGCCGCCCTTGGGCACGGGAGAACCGCTTTGGGGAATCTGCTGGGTAATGATCTCATCGTCGTCCTCATACCCGATGATGCTGCAGGACAGTCCCATATTATCCAGTTGGTCGTAAGCTTCCGCAAGGGTAAGCCCTGTGAGAACGGGCGAAACCAGATCCAGATTTGCGTATTCTTCTTCGGTATATTCCGCTTCGATACCCAGATAGGGCAATACCTCGCTCATGATCTTGGAGAAGATGGGACCGGCAATGGCGTTTCCGCCGTTGAGACCGCCGTTGTTTGCCTTGTCCGGCTCGTCAAAGAACACCAGCAGGGCGTATTGGGGATCTTCCGCCGGGGCGTAGCCGCAGTAGGAGGCAATGTATTCCT
>JAFLRP010000145.1 GCA_022511515.1 Acutalibacter sp. | reverse complement strand
GACCGCCGAGGAAATGGCAGATCAGTTCAATTTCAATGCAGATCAGCGGGCGCAGCTTGCCGAACTTCTGGCGGATGAAAACCGCAGTATGTGGAGCGCCGTTCTCTATGGCATTGGCACCGGCGACGGCGAGATCGTCGCGGTCGCGCTTTCACAGATCGGCAATGTAGGCGGTGAACCTTATTGGTCATGGTACGGTTTCGGTTCCCGTGTTGAGTGGTGCGCCTGCTTTGTATCCTGGTGCGCGAATGAGTGCGGATATATCGACGCTGGCGTGATCCCGAAATTCGCCGGCTGCGATACCGGAGTACAATGGTTCAAAACCCGAGGGCTTTGGCAGGATAAGACCTATGTGCCCGAACCCGGCGATATTATCTTCTTTGACTGGAACGATGGCCACGGTCAGGACGGGCAATCAGACCATGTGGGCATCGTGGAAAAAATAGAAAACGGCATTGTCTACACGGTAGAGGGTAATTCCGGCGACCGTTGCCGGGAGAATCGTTATTCTATCGGCTATTACGAAATCCTCGGATACGGGACACCGGCATATTAAAATACCAGCCGATTTTGCGGCTGGTACATAATTTATGTTCAGATTTTTAGCGTATAAACTTGAATTTAACCCTCACCTATGGTATAATCCCCCTTGCAAAAGAGGGAGGTTATTTATGGCGTTCTATCATTGTACGAACTGCGGTTTCACATTCAAGCGTGAGGGAAAACCGGAGCAGTGCCCGGACTGCGGGAAGCCGGAAATCAGATCAGCGTTGAAAGCTGAAATTGCGGAATTTGAGAAAATCCAAAAGGATAACCAACCTAAGAAAAAGGCTTAACAGGCCAATTCTCTTTTCTTCAAAGGCAGCCGCCACGGTAGTGGGGCTGCCTTTTTGTACTCCTTTTGCCCACGATGTAGTATTGAGCATGACACCGCTACGCCAAATCCTGTGGTTTTGGAAAATGAAAAAATTTCCTCTTGAAGAAATCGAACATCTGTACTATAATCAAATCAAAACCGAGAACACTTGTTCGACTTTTGAAAGGGGGATTTCCAGTGAGCGCGGCGAGGAAACAGTATATCTGCATTGATCTCAAAAGTTTCTACGCTTCCGTGGAATGCGTGGAGCGGGGGCTTGATCCGCTGACCACCAATCTCGTGGTGGCAGACGAGTCCAGAACAGACAAGACAATCTGCCTCGCTGTTTCCCCCTCTATGAAAGCCTTGAAGATTTCCGGCAGAGCGAGGCTCTTTGAAGTCAAGCAGCGGGTGGCGGAGATCAAGCGGACGCAGAACAAGGACGTTCACTATATCATCGCCACGCCCCGAATGCAGAAATATGTGGATTACTCTGCCAAGATTTACGGGGTCTACCTCAACTATATCGCCCCGGAGGATATCCACATCTACTCCATAGACGAGGTGTTCATCGACGTGACACGCTACCTCGCGCTGTATAAGATGACTGCCCACGAACTGGCGATACAGATGATCCGTGATGTGCTGGCAACCACCGGAATCACGGCAACCGTAGGGATCGGGACGAATCTCTATCTGGCGAAGATCGCCATGGACATCGTCGCAAAGCACGTCCCACCCGATAAGGACGGCGTCCGAATCGCGGAACTGGACGAAATCAGCTTTCGGGAAAAGCTGTGGAATCACGAGCCGTTGACCGATTTCTGGATGATCGGCGGCGGGACGGCAGAAAGGCTGCGCAAGTGCGGAATCCACACCATGGGGGAGCTTGCCCGGTTTTCCAAAGACGGTGAAGATTACCTGTACCGGGTCTTCGGCGTGGACGCGGAAATCCTCATCGACCATGCGTGGGGTCTGGAACCCTGCACCATGGAACATATCAAGAATTACAAAACCGCTACCGAGTCCATGTCCAGCGGGCAGGTGCTGAAATGCGGCTATGACTATGACAAGACTCGCATCGTCATTCGAGAGATGACAGAAGAAGTGATCCACCGGCTGATCGACAATGATATGGTAGCTGGCGGGCTTGTCCTTCATGTGGGGTACGATGCAGCGAACTTCAATTACAGCGGCCCCATGAAACTGAACTATTACGGCAAGAAAGTGCCGGTTTCAGCTCACGGGACGGCAAAGCTGGAGAACCCCACCGCCGCCCCCAGCGTGATCATGGACGCCATTATGGAACTGTATGACAGGATCATTGACCACCGGTTGCTGTCGCGCAGAATCAGCGTAACGGCGATCCGTGTAACGTCGAAATCATCAGTGGTCTATCAGATGGGGTTCTTTACCAATTACGAAGATGATACCAAGGAAACCTCGCTGGTCAAGACCACGATAGACCTGCAAAGGCGTTTTGGGAAGAACACCTTGTTCAAGGCGTATGACCTAATGACGGGAGCGACCAAGCTGGAGCGGAATATGCAGATCGGAGGTCATCGAGCGTGAAAGACTACAGCGATATCTTGCATGAGGATCGCCCGACGTCTGCTCGTCCCAAGATGGACTTGGGCAATAGGGCGAAGATATTTGCGCCCTTTGACGCTCTCCGCGGTTTCAACTTCGCTATCATAGCAGAGGAAGCAGAGCGCGCTATGCTGCCGAGGGTAGAACTGTCCGAAGATATGCAAGAAGAACTGAACTGTAAATTGGAACAGCTTTACACAGGAAGTGCGGTAACAGCTTGCTATTTTGCCCCGCAGCGGTGTATCGGCAATCTGGAACTGGGTTATTACCATACTGTAACCGGGCAGGTGCAGGGGATTGATCATTACACCCGCACCCTGTTTCTTTCTAATGCCGCCATTCCCATTGCCGACATTCGGGATCTGCGGCTTGCAGTAGGTGACGACCATGCTGACTGAGGGCAGACGAAAGCAATATGTGGAGGTGCTGGCCACCCACTACATTGATGGCAGCGTGCGGCCGCAAAGCATCACCTTTGCGGCGGGAAATGTCTATGACATTGACGAGGTCAAGGGAAAACCCTGCCGGGTCAAGGACAACCTCAGCCACGAAATAGCCATGCAGTACACGGTGGTCATCCACGGTAAGGAAACACAGTTGTTTGAAGATGGCGGGCGGTGGTTCGTGAGGATGAAAGGCTGAAATGATAATTTCGATAATAATTGTCTCTGTCTCGCATTGAAAACGAAAGAGAGAGGTAGTACAGTATCTCCTGGAATAGAATGAGCCGTACGCCACATTTTTTTGAAGTCTCCCTATCTCAGTTGGATAGAGTGACAGACTCCGACTCTGTAGGCCGCTGGTTCGAGTCCAGTCAAGCGCGCCACAAAACCCCAGGATTTAAGCCAATCCTGGGGTTTCTCTTTTTTTGTTATGTATGAGTTTTCTTGGCGCTAATAGTAGTCAAAATGCACTTAACCGTCTCAATTATTTTCAAGAGAGGACAGCAGCCTTCGCATAGAACCTGCAGTCGGACGTGAACAAATCCAGCTTTGATTCTGCGAAAGACCTCATTGCGTATCATTGGACAAAGGGCACGGAGTTCGATTCCGTCTTTGCATGCAGCGACTGGCGCGCATACGGTGCTTTGGTTGCCCTGCGCAATATGGGCGTAAAAGTACCGGAAGACGTCAAGATCGTCGGCTATGACGGCATCCGCGTTTCACGATACTGCGACGTTCCCATCACAACGATCCAGCAAAACACGCAGATGCTGTCCCAAACCGTCTGTGACACTCTATGGAATCTGATGCAAAACACCGGCATATTCTGATCCCGATTCGCTTGCAGGAAGGCAAGACGACTTGATTTCGTATCGACAAATTCTGACGATGTTTGCACCCCCATCAATAAAATCCAAACCATTCAGCAGGGACAGCCTGATACCGGAGATCCTGATCGTGCATCAGAAGCAGAGCTTCGGTGTGTGCAAGTATATGGTGACGAGCTCGCTTCTTGACAATATTTCCGGTTGAGTGTCCAGCCATGGAATTGCCATTGTTTTTGAGGCATCTATAGGAAGCACAAAGAAAAAACAATGGTGAGGCCAGTAACCTACTACTGACCTCGCCATTGTTGGAAAAAGCCGTTTTAGCCGACAAATCTCAAAAGTCCCTTTTTCGTGTACGGCTCTGTCTGCATTGACAGCACCGTATAACCTGTTGCGCCGATGACCTCCGCAATTTTGCTCTGCGGCAACTAATTCTCAGCAATGATGACCGTTTCGCCCTTTTTTTGCGAAGAAGTTACCTTTTTCACATCAAAGGCTCTGCGAATGGCATCGTTGATACGGGCTGCGCACATATCGCACATCATACCATCCACACCTAAAGTCATCTTAACCATAATTGCCTCACTTCTTTGCCAAATATTCCTGAATGGAAGCGAGTACCGTATCAGCGTCCAAGCCATGCACCATGCAGGCTTCCTCCAAAGATTCGTGGATAGAGGAAGGGCAGCCAACACAGTGCATCCCGGACTGCATCAGGATATAGGCAATGCCTCTGTCATATTCGAGCATATCGCCCATTGTGGTTGCTTTTGTAATTTCCATAGTCTTTTCCTTTCGATCAAAGTTCTTCTACCGTTTCTTTCAGCGGCTTATAGGTGAAATGCCATTCTGCATACGGCTTGGAATCTTCAGACGGGTAGCCGATTGGGAGAAGACAGATCGGTCTGATGTGCTTCGGCAGATCAAAGACCTTTGCGACTTGCCGGGAATCAAATCCACGCACCCAAACAGAACCGATCCCAAGCTCCCACGCCTCCAACATCATGTGGGTGCAAACGATACTTGCGTCCATTTCACCCGTGTCATATTGCTCTGCGGGGCTTCTCCAAACCTGTGTTTCGTCCGCACAGACAAGCAGTACAACGGGCGCATCGTAGGAAAATCTTGTGACGGTATGCACCTTTTGGAGAGCGTCTTTGCTTTTCAACACATAGATTTTCTGCGGCTGATAGTTGACCGCCGTAGGCGCTACCTGACCCGCTCGCAGAATGCGATCCATCTTTTCCTGCTCAATCGGTTTGTCGGAATAAGAACGGACGGAATACCGATCTTCCGCAAGCTCAAGGAATGTCATAAGGACGCCTCCTTACTTTGCGGGACGGATCTGAGAGTAGCCATTCCAAGCGTATACAGCTTCTTCCGCTTCGTTGCCGTAGACCTGTTCCACATTGCAGATATACAGATAGTGATCGCCGGTCTCAATAAACTCCTTCAAGCTGCACTGGATCGCTACACGGCTATGCAGGGGAATCTGAATATCACTGTCCTCTACCGTCTGCATCTCAATGCCAAACTTGGCTATTTTGTCTGTGTCTCTGCCGGTGGTGCTGCCACAGCCCATAACAGCCTCTGCGATCTCTGCGCCGGGGATGGTGAGAATGACTTTCTTGTTGCTACGCACCATCTCACCGCTGTACGAGGTCTTTGCCATTGCATAGGCGATCATGCTCGGATTGAAAGAAAGATATGTCCACCAAGATACCGTGGCAAGGTTGGTGCTGCCATCCGGCTTCTGTGTGCAGACAATGGTAACAGGATTGGGAGAAGTAAGCTTTGACGCTTTCGGTAAAGTGATCTTTTCCATGATGAAAACTCCTTTTGATTATTTTATAGATTTGCCTAACTCGTAGGCATCAACTAATTCTTTTTTGCCCTCGATGTCGCCGGGCTGCATCACATAGCCGCACAACACCTTGCCAAGACTTTGCCAGCCGATGTGCTTTTTCAAATGGTCGTACCAGTGTTCGCTTTCCTCAAAGCCAGCGCCCTCAGCGGCCATGATCAGCGCACTCTGTTTTTTCGGATTGCGGTAGTTGGGATCGCACTCCGCTACGGCAAACAGACGGTCAAAAGCGGTTTTCAGTTGCCCGCTGATCGTCCAGTAATAGAGCGGAGACGCCAAAACAACTATGTCGGCTTCTTTGTAGACAGGATAAATTTTCTCCATATCGTCCTTTTGTACGCAAGGACTATCCGGGTTTTTACCGCCGCCGAAACAACCTTTGCAGCCGTTAATGTTCATGCCGCCCAAGAAAAACTCTGTGACAGTGTTTCCGGCTTCCTCCGCTCCTTTGGTAAACTCGGCCGTCAACGCCGTGGTGTTTCCGTTCTTGCGGGGACTGCCGTTTAAGATGATGATTTTTTTGCTCATATTTGCCCCTTAGATCGCGTCTGCCAAAGCCGCCGCCTTTTTGCAGCCGTCAGTCTTGTCAATGTCGCCGGGATTCAATACGCCGGGGACCAGGACTTCGCCCACCATCTTCCATTTATTCAGAGCAGCGGTGCGTTCAATAGGAAGACGAACTCCATCCATAACCGACATATCATCTTCCTCGCAGCAGGTGATCAGCGCGCATTCCTTACCGGCAATATCCTTGCCGCCGACAACAAAGGAGAATATGCGGTCAATCACACCCTTGATCTGTGCCGGAATGGAATACCAATAGACCGGCGTGGTGAACACGATGGCGTCAGCTTCCAAAATAGCCGGGGCGATGATATTGAAATCATCATCAAAGGTACAGGCTTTGCCGGTGGAGAAACAGGTCTCACAGGCCCGACACCCGCCTACCTTTTTCATGGCGGCATCAAACCGTGTAACCGTATGACCTTTTGCCTCTGCCGCTTTGATAAAAGCGTCGGTCATTGCGAAGCTGTTCCCGTTTTTGCGGGGACTGCCGGTAATTACCACAATTTTCTTACTCATAATCAGCACCTCCATATGTTTTGTGGGATTGACTTTTTCCCACCTCGCGCTATAATTATATCGTGAATGAAATCAAAAACAAGTACGCACATTGAAGTGCGATACTAACATTTGAGTTCAATACTTACTAAAAGGAAAGTGTTAATATGGATATCGAATGTATTCAGAACGCAAAATTGGAAGACACCGGCTTTAATTACACGATGTCTTTGATACAGGGAAAGTACAAAATGTTTATCCTTTATGCTCTGATGGGCTTTGGGGTGGTGCGGTTTAATGAAATGAAAAAGTATATCGGTGGCATTTCCTATAAAACGCTGAGTTCCACATTAAAAGAATTAGAGGCAGTCGGACTGGTACATCGGGAAGAATATCCGCAGATACCGCCAAAAGTTGAGTACAGTTTAACCGAGCGAGGCAAGTCGCTGATTCCTATTTTGGATCAAATGTGTACTTGGGGAGAAGAACATAGATAAGTGATTATGCCTGTACAACTGAATGGCTGTTATGTCCTGTATGCCAAAATAAAACTCGTGTAAAAATACGAGAGAACACGGAAATAAAAAACCTCCCCATTTACTGCCCGAAATGCAAGTAGGAACCGTAGTCAATGTAAAAGCAATTCATTGTATCGGTTTTCAAAGACTTCAATAAGTAATTGCAGCAAACATTTTGAAAATCTAAGCAAAATCGTTTATATTATAATTCGTCACCGATGGTGATTTATCCACAGCGAAACTACTCCTGTTATCAACGGCGATAACAAGTAGTACCGTATCTCCTGGAATAGAATGAGCCGTACGTCACATTTTTTGAAGTCTCCCTATCTCAGTTGGATAGAGTGACAGACTCCGACTCTGTAGGCCGCTGGTTCGAATCCAGTCAAGCGCGCCAAAAAAGAAACCTCTTTTGTCTTTGACGACAAGAGAGGTTTTCTTGTTCACAGTCCAACCGTACCGCGCTAGCCCTTTGCAAAAAAGGCCACAGCGATCGCTCCGGGGCCGGCATGGGTGCTGATCGTGCTGCCGATCATCGTGATGGGGAGAGAATCCAGATGACCCGCCCACAAAGCACGGCTGTTTTCGATATACCCTTTCAGCAGTGCGTTGTCCGTACCAGAGTAGGCCAGCATCACCGGCATGGAGAAATCTACATTGCCCTTCTTTTTGATGAATTCCGTGAGCATATTGTTGCTTTGCTGGGAACCTCTGGCCTTGCCCAACACCTTGATCTCCCCGTCCTCCACACAGAGGACAGGTTTGATATTCAGCAGGGTTCCCGCAAAGCCCGCTGTTTTGGAGAGCCGCCCGCCCCGCACAAGGTATTCCAATGTGTCCACCCTTGCAAGCAGGCAAATCCGGGATTTCACCCGCTCCAACTCCTCCGCGATCTCATGGCCTGTAAGTCCTTGGTCCCGCAGCCGTACCGCATATCTGAGCAAGATATTCTGCCCGATGGTAACATTGCCGCTGTCGACTACCCACACATTGCCGCCCACCTCTGCGGCGGCGATAGCGGCACTCTGTGCGGTGCCGGAGAGCTTTCCGGCAAGGGTGATGATGACAGCTTCTTCCCCAGACTCTACGATGGGACGAAGCGCGTCCCCAAATTCCGCAGGC
>JAFLRP010000144.1 GCA_022511515.1 Acutalibacter sp. | reverse complement strand
CACTCTGCACGCACATGGGCAGACCGATCCGAAGATACCCCTTGATGATGGAAATGTCGAATTTCCAGGCCTCTCTGTCGGGGCGGAGCTTGGGATACTTGTTCAGCATGTACATGGTGCAGAGCAGGGCGGAGACCATCTGAGAGATCACCGTCGCAAAGGCCACACCGGCCACACCGGCATTCAGGCCCAGCACAAAGGCCAGGTCCAGCACCACGTTCAGGAGGGACGAGAAAATCAGAAAATACAGAGGCGTTCTGGAATCGCCAATAGCCCGGAGCACGGAAGTCGAGGCGTTGTAGACCATCTGGCCGATGGTGAGTCCGCCCACGATTTGGATGTACAAGACGGAGTTGTCGATGATCTCCGTCGGCGCCTGCATCAGGGTCATCAGCGGCCTTGCGCCGAAGATGGAAAGAAGCCCCAAGATCAAGCCGGTGACCACCGTCAGGTAAACGGCGTGGGCAATGGATTTCTTCATCCCCGCTTCCTGCTTTGCGCCCTCAGCCTGAGAGATGATGATGGAGACCGAGTTTGTCACGGCATTTCCCATGGACATCAGGAAGAAAGTGGTGGAGGCGGTGGCGCCGATGGCCGCCAGCGCTTCCATGCTGACATATCTGCCTACCACGATGGTGTCCACCATGTTGTACAGCAACTGGAACACGCCGCCGATCCACATGGGGATGGCGAACAGCACAAGCTGCTTGGTGGGATTGCCCTGCGTCATGTCAATGTTTTTTTGCTTTTTGGCGAGTTTTTCGCTCATGGAAAAATTCCTCCATTCTTTTTCTATAAAAAATAATAAAAATTTTTACCGATATTACGTCGTGCCGATCGGGAAGGGAAGCTGCTCTAAGGCCAACTGTTCCAATCCTTTTTGATAGTCTTGCCGGAAATCCTCCGCCAAGGCGAATTGCGGGCAGTTCTGGGCTTCCAGCAGATCAGTGAGCCGCCGCTCCACCTGTCTCAGGTGTTCTTCCCGAATGTAGTCGCTGGCGATCACCACATGATGGGGGGCCAAAATCGTAAGGTAGGGGAGGAGAGAGACAAACAGCGCGTCCTCCAGCGCTTCGGCAGGTTCGGCCTTCATGCGGGACCAATCCACACCGTAAGGCACGGGCAGCAGTTCCCCGGCAAAGCGCCCTTTCCCCAGATGGAGCTTGCCGTCCAGAAAGATCGCCGACCCGCCGTAAATGCCTTTCATCAGGTAGAGGTAGGCAAGCCCGACAGTTTTGTCAATGCGATGGAGCTTTGCGTACCCCATGGCGGCCAGATTCACGTCGTTTTCCACGCGAATGGGGATGCCGCTGGCCTGCTGAAATTCCTCCAGCGCTGTCAGGGACAGATACTCGGCGTGTCCTCCTCTGCGCAAATACTCCCCGAACCCGATGCCGGGAAGCCCGATACCCACCGCGCCTACCGGCTGACGGATATGGGTGAGCCGCTCCAAATAGTCCAGCGTTTCCCGGTGATCCAGATGGGCGATAGGGCGTTCCTCTTCCCAGACCGGCCTGCCGTAGAGATCGGTCAGGACGCTGCGAAAGCGGTACTCCGTTTTTTCAAAGCCCACGGAAAGCAGCAGGACATACTTCCGACAGGCGTTGTAGGAGTAGACGGCGGCAGGCCGCCCGCCGGCGGAGGGGAGCCTTTCCGTTTCCAAGGCTTCGCCGGTTTCCAGCATCTGATTTAAGAGACTACCCATGGTGACGTTGCTGATGCCCGTCAAAGCGCTGAGCTGCTGGCGGGTGGCAAAACGCGCCTCATAAAGCTGCTGCCGTACCAGATTCAGATTGTGTTCCTTTACCAGCTTCGGTCGGTTGATGGATTCCACAAAAAACCTCCCTCACAGTTGTTTAAGTAATTTAATTAAGTGTCTTAAATTATAAGGACGCCTTTCCAGTTTGTCAAGAATTTTTTTGTGAAATTTTGCGGGGGAAAAGACGGACCACTGCCCCTCATAATTTGAAGAGATGCCCGCTTGACATTCTGGGAAAATCATAGTAGAATACTGCCATATTGCAAAGACAGTGACGGAGACAGGCGGGGCGCAGGAACGCTTCAGAGAGCCGGCGGTTGGTGCGAGCCGGTGCAAGTAGCTGTGAATCTTCATTATTATCCTCGACATCACTCCCAAGTCGCAAGCTGAACGGGCAGTCGAAAGACCGCCTCAGTAGGGGAAGCCGGCGCCCTCCGTTATCGGGGCGGCATTCAGCAGGACTTTTTTCTTCTGCGGATGAACCGAAATGGGTGGTATAGCAAAGCAGAGCCTTTGTCCCGTGGAGCGGGACTGGGCTTTTTCTTTTGTCCGATTTCGGAATTTTTTAGAAAGGCGGCAATCAGATGAGCAAGTACAACGAAGTCTCCACCAACATGAATTTTGTGGAGAGGGAAAAAGAGACGGAGCGGTTCTGGCGGGAAAATCAAATTTTTGAAAAGAGCGTGGAAATGAGGAAGGACGCCCCCGCCTATACCTTCTACGACGGGCCTCCCACCGCCAACGGCAGACCCCATATCGGGCATCTGCAGACAAGAGCCTTTAAGGACCTGTTCCCCCGGTATCAGACCATGAAGGGCAAGCTGGTCCTCCGCAAAGCCGGCTGGGACACCCACGGCCTGCCGGTAGAGCTGGAAGTGGAAAAGGCCTTGGGCATCAACGGCAAGGATCAGATCGAGGAATACGGCTTAGCTCCCTTTATCGGTCACTGTAAGGAAAGCGTGTGGAAGTACAAGGGCCTGTGGGAGGAGTTCTCCAAAGCCGTGGGCTTCTGGGCGGATATGGACAACCCCTACGTCACCTACGACAACGATTATATCGAGTCCGAATGGTGGGCGTTAAAGCAGATTTGGGACAAGGGACTGCTCTACAAGGGCTTTAAGGTGGTGCCCTACTGTCCCCGCTGCGGCACGCCGCTGGCTTCCCACGAAGTGGCACAGGGCTACAAGTCCGTCAAGGAGCGCTCCGCTATCGCCAAATTCAAGGTCAAGGGGGAGGACGCTTTCATTCTGGCTTGGACCACCACCCCCTGGACGCTGCCCTCCAACGTGGCTCTCTGCGTCAACGCCAACGAGACCTACGTGAAAGTAAACGCCAAGGGTGAAACTTACTACCTCGCCAAAGCTCTGTGCGATACGGTGCTGGGCGAGGGCGAGTATGAAATTTTGGAAGAATATCAGGGCGCGGATTTGGAACACAAGGAATACGAGCCCCTGTTCGATTTCGTCAGCCCCAAGGAAAAATGCTGGTACGTGACCTGCGACGATTACGTCACCCTTACCGACGGCACCGGCGTGGTCCACATTGCCCCCGCTTTCGGCGAAGATGACGCCAAAGTGGGCAGAAAGTACGGTCTGCCTTTAGTCCAGTTAGTGAACGGCAAAGGCCAGATGACTGCCGAGACCAAGTGGGCGGGCACCTTCTGCAAAGACGCGGACACCCCCATTTTGCAGGACTTGGAAGAGAGAGGCCTGCTGTTCTCCGCGCCGAAATTTGAGCACGATTATCCCTTCTGCTGGCGTTGCGACACGCCCCTGATCTACTATGCCAGAGAGAGCTGGTTCATCCGGGAAACCGCTGTGCGGGACAATCTGGTCCGGAATAATGCCACCATCAACTGGATCCCCAAGGGGATCGGCGAAGGCCGGTTCGGCAACTGGCTGGAAAACATTCAGGACTGGGCCATCAGCCGCAACCGCTACTGGGGCACGCCCCTGAACATTTGGGAGTGCAAATGCGGCCACCATCACGCCGTGGGCAGCATTGCGGAGCTCCGCGAAATGTCCCCCAACTGCCCGGAGGAGATCGAGCTGCACCGCCCCTATGTAGACGAGGTGACCATCACCTGCCCCGAGTGCGGCGAGCAGATGCACCGGGTCCCCGAGGTCATCGACTGCTGGTTCGATTCCGGCGCCATGCCCTTTGCCCAGTATCATTATCCCTTTGAGAACAAAGAGCTGTTTGAGCAGCAGTTCCCGGCGGATTTCATCTCTGAAGCCGTAGACCAGACAAGAGGATGGTTCCATTCGCTCTTGGGTATTACCACCCTGCTGTTTGACAAGATTTCCTACAGAAACGTGCTGGTGCAAGGTTTAGTGCAGGATGAAGACGGCCAGAAGATGAGTAAGAGTAAGGGCAACGCCGTGGACCCCATGGAAGCGTTGGAAAAATTCGGCGCGGACTCCCTGCGCTGGTATTTCTACACCAATTCCGCCCCCTGGCTGCCCAGCCGGTTCCACGAAAAGGCCGTGGTGGAGGGGCAGAAGAAATTCTTTTCCACCCTGTGGAACACCTACGCCTTCTTCGTGCTGTACGCCAATATCGACGACTTTGACCCCACCAAGTACGACTTGAATACCTGCAAGCTGACCCCCATGGATCGCTGGCTGCTGTCCCGGCTGAATACCGCCGTCAAGACCGTGGACGCAAATCTTTCCGCTTACGCCGTGCCGGAAGCCGCCAGAGTATTGCAGGATTTCGTGGACGAAATGAGCAACTGGTACGTTCGCCGCAGCCGGGAGCGCTTCTGGGCCCAGGGGGAGACGGAGGACAAGACCGCCGCCTATATGACCCTCTACACCGCCCTCGTCACCACGGCAAAACTGGCAGCGCCCATGGCACCCTTCATGTGCGAGGAGATTTACCGCAATCTGGTGTGCTCTGTGGACAAAAACGCCCCGGAGAGTGTACACTTGTGCGATTATCCCGTCTGTGAAGAAGCCCGCATCGATGAAAAACTGGAAGCCGATATGGACGAGGTGCTGAAGGTGGTGACGCTGGGCCGTGCCGCCCGGAATCTGTCCAACCGGAAGAACCGCCAGCCCTTGCAGACGCTGTTTACCGACGCCGACGCCGGCTTGGGCGAGATGTATCAGGACATCATCCGGCAGGAGCTGAACGTGAAGGAGATCTCCTTCCTCACCGATATGTCGGACTTCATTTCCTACACTTTCAAGCCCCAGCTTCGACTGCTGGGCCAGAAGTACGGCAAGCAGATCGGGGAAATCCGCAACGCCTTGCAGACGTTGGACGGCGCGAAAGCCAAGAAAGAGCTGGACGAAAACGGCGCGCTCAAGCTGCTGCTTTCCGACGGCGAAATCAGCCTGACGGCGGAAGAACTGCTGATCGAAACCGCCCAAAAGGAGGGTTTCACCTCCATGTCCGACCGGGGGCTTACCGTGGTGCTGGATACCAATTTGACGGAAGAACTCATCGAGGAGGGCTTCGTCCGGGAGATCGTCAGCAAGCTGCAGTCCATGCGGAAAGACGCGGGCTTTGTGGTCACCGACCACATTGAGGTCTATCAGGACGGCAACGACCGCATCGCCGAAATTCTCCGAAAGAATCAGCAGTCCATTCTCGGCGACGTGCTGGGAGAGGCTCTGCACATCGGCGAGCTGGACGGCTACACCGCCCAGTGGGATGTAAACGGCGAACAGACCTCCTTCGGCGTGAAGAAAGTTTAATTCTCAAAAGAACAATTTCCCGGTCAGAAAATACTCTGGCCGGGATTTTTTTAAATTTTTTGTCAGTTCTGCGAAACCACGGGCAAATTCTGTTGTCTATCAAGGTGAAAGGCGCCTTTTGCAAAACCATTTTCGATCGGAAGGAGGAATCCTCATGACGGACGCCGATATCATCTCCCTGTACCAGAAGCGGGAGGAGGACGCCATAGCGGAAACTGAGAAAGCCTATGGCAGCTACTGCTATGCCATTGCCTATCACATTCTCCGCAATGAAAGCGACGCCAAGGAATGCGTCAACGACGCCTACATGGCGCTGTGGCAGGCCATCCCGCCGGCTTATCCGGAGCAGCTCAAGGCGTTTCTGGGAAAGACCGTCCGCAACATCGCCCTAAACCGTGCGAAGCAGTCCACCCGGAAAAAGCGGGGCGGAAGTCAAAGAGAAATCCTGCTTTCCGAGCTGGAGGAATGTATTCCCGCCGTGACCAGCGTGGAGCAGGGAGCGGAGGACCGCGTCATTACGGAGTGTATCGAGCGCTTCCTGTACGCTCAGCCGGAGGAGAAACGCCTGGTGTTCCTGCGCAGATACTGGTACGCCGATTCCCTGCGGGAAATCGGGAAAACCTGCCGCATGAGCGTGGAAAAAGTGAAATCCATGCTGTTCCGCATGAGGAAAGAACTGCGAGAGTATTTGGCGAAAGAAGGAGTAGAGCTATGAATACAGACAACAGAAAAAGCAATAAGCTGCTGTCCGCCATGGGTGGTATCAGTGACGATTTGGTGTTATCCGCCGCGCAGGAAAAGGAAATTATCCTGCGTACCCGGAAACCCCGTTGGGCGGCGGTGCTGGTGACAGCGGTGCTGGCGCTGATTTTCGCGGTGGGTGCGGCCGCTGCCGGCGGTCACATCCCGGTGCTGAGCGATCTGTTTGCCCCTGCGTTTTACTACGGAGAAGAAGGGGGAGGGCCCGACATCGAACTGCTGGAAAAAGTCGGACAGCCCATCGGCGTCAGCGTGGAGGAGCAGGGGGTCACGGTTACCGTGCGGTCGATCCTGCGGGATCGCCATACCCTCACCTTGGTGTTAAGCGTCCAAAAACAGGGAATTGAGCGCGAGGAATTCCTTTTTGATTGGAATCGGCTGGTCATCAACGATTCCCGGGTTTTGGAAGGCGGCAGCGGCGGCATTGGCTACGGGGTTCGCGGGGACGATACCATCGACTATACCATAACATGGCGGGAGCAAGAGCCCATTCCAGACGGGAAGATGGAACTTATTCTGGAGAATCTCACCGTCAAACCCTATGCGATGTTTGGGCTGCTTGGGGAAAAGCACATCAATGACACGTGGAACTTGGAATTTGAAGCGTACACAGAGGATCTGTCCTGGGAGATCCCCGCCGGACAGCACACCACCATGGACGGAGCGGAAGCGGTGCTGGACGAGATCATTCTATCGCCCCTGTCGCTCACGGTAAAGTATACTGCGGAGAGAGAACTGGGTTTCTTGGAGGGCTACGAGCATCCGGACTTCACCATTACGTTGAAAGACGGCACGAGGCTGTTCAATAACCTCTGGTATCGCGAGAAAGAAAACCCTGAGGAGTACGGTTCGGGGGATACCGAATCGATTTCCGGCGCAATGCTGGATTCGGAACCCGAAGGCGACCACTACCGGCACTTCTACACGGTGAATTTCAGTCGTCTGGTACCCTTGGAGGACGTGGTGTCGCTGGTCATCGAAGGGCAGGAAATTCCCTTGGAGTAAACAGAAAAGAGCAACAAAAAGAGCAGCCCTGCGGGGCTGCTCGCTTTTCTTTCCTATAGATTTAGATTTACCGTACTTCCTTGATTGCCCGGATCAATTCCTCCACATTTTCCTCGGTGGTGGCCCAACTGGTGCAGATTCGCACCACGGTGTGAGCGTTGTCCGGCTTTTCCCAGAAGGAGAAGAAATACCGGTCCTCCAGCTTTTTCAGAACTTCATCGGGGAAGGTGAAAAACCGCTGGTTGGTGGGGGAGGGAGTATATTCCGGAATGCCCGCAGCCAAACAGGCGGCGGTGATTTTTTCTGCCTGCACGTTGGCCTTTTCGCAGATTTTCAGATACAGATCGTCCGTAAACAGGGTTTCAAACTGAATGCCTAAGAGCCGCCCCTTGGCCAGCATGCCGCCGTTCTGCTTAATGGCGTAGCGGAAATCTTTATCCAGCTCCGGGTTTGTGATGACAGCGGCCTCGCCGAACAGCGCCCCGCATTTCGTGCCGCCGACGGTGAACACGTCGCACAGTTCCGCCATGTCCGCCAAGGTGAAATCGGCAGCTTGGGAAGTGAGCCCGTAGCCCATTCTGGCGCCGTCCGCAAAGAGGTACAGCCCCCATTTGTCGCAGACGTTCCGCAGGGCGGTCAGCTCACTTTTGCCGTACAGCGCCCCGTTTTCCGTGGGCTGGGAAATGTACACCATTTTGGGCTGAACCATGTGCTCCGTGGGAACGGCTTCGTCGTAATGCTCCGCGCAGAGGTTGTCCACTTGCTCCGCGCATAGCTTTCCTTCCGGCCCGCAGGGGACGGTCAGCACCTTGTGCCCGGTGGCTTCCACCGCTCCGGTCTCATGGACGTTGATATGCCCGGTGACGGGGGAGATGACGCCCTGATGGGCGCGGAGCGCAGAGCGGATCACGGTGAAATTCACCTGTGTACCGCCCACCAGAAAATGCACGCCTGCACTGTCCGCACGGCATGCCTTGCGGATCAGCTCTCTGGCGTGTTCGCAGTGAACGTCTTCCCCGTAGCCGGGAGTTTGCTCCAAATTGGTTTTCAGCAGGC
>JAFLRP010000143.1 GCA_022511515.1 Acutalibacter sp. | reverse complement strand
CTGCGGTTTTCATCCGCCAGAAGTTCGGCAAGCTGCGCCCGCTGATCTGCATTGAAATTGAACTGATCTGCCATTTCCTCGGCGGTCTTATGGCTGACGGTGATATACAGCGTTGTTCGGGTCACGGTAGTGGTCGTTTGCACGATGTTCCCGTTACCGTCATCCGATTCTGTCACGACCGTTTCCGTCGCCGTTTCTGTGCGGGAAGATATGGCGTTCATCTGCCAGAATATATCTTTCAGGATCGCTTTCTTGGAGTCGTCCATAGAAGCAACTTCCTGGGCAGAGTCCGGGTCGGTGGTGGTTTTCACCGCATAGACCGCCAGCACCTCCGGCCAGACAGCACGGGAGCCGGACATTTCAAGCACATCATAAGAGATATTTGCCTTGATGGTGTCAAGCTGGGATTGGTAATCGTCGTTGATCTCGCGCACCACGGTCTGCATGGTCTGCCCGGTGCCGGTGTCCTCGCCGGAAAAGAAAATCCCGAAACAGGAGCCGACGATCAGACCAATCAGGCAGATAATGACAATGACAACAACGGCAACCCAGCCGCCTGCGGCAATGGCTGCAATCAGCGCCTTTGTCGCTGCGATGATCGCCTTGACTGCGGCAATCGTGGCTTTGACCGCCGCTTTTGCGGTGGCGACAGCGGCTTTTGCAGTAGCACGGGCGGCTTGTGCCGCTGCCTTTGCTGCCCGTGCTGTAGCCTGTGCAGTACGCTGGGCGGCTTTCGCGGCCTGCTGGCTCGTCTTGATAGCCGTCTTTGCGGTTTGCTCGGCGGTCTTGACAGATCTCTGTGCCGCCCTGCCGGTCGATTTGATCGTCTGCTTGATAGCTTTGCTGTCCCGGTCAAGTGTTTTTATGGTCTTTCGGGAAGTATCAGTAGAGTGACGGACAGTATCACCAGCGTGCTTTTCCACCTGCCTTTTCAGCGGTTCGGTTGTGCGTTCCCGCTGAAACCGCTTCGTTGCCTTTTCGAGATTTTCTTTGGTAGCCTTAACACCTTTGCGCCCCTGTTTATCAAACTGATGAATCGTTTCGTGTACCACGGTTTCCGTACCGCCTGAAAGACGATCAGCCGCATACTCGTCCGGGGAGCTCTCCGCAGAATAAACACCATGCTCGGATTTTTGCTTTGTGCGAACATAAGCGTCTTTCATGCGCTCGGAGGCAACGGCAGATTTGTCAATGGCTTTGACCGTACCTTTTACGACATCCCGTGTTTTAATATCAGGCATTGCCACCCACCTTCTTTGCCAAAACGACTAATCTGCCGTTGGTATGGCTGTACTCACAGGTGGACAGACAGATCAGCTTTTCACCGTACTCGGTACTTACGCCGGTATCATACAAACGCAGCGCATTACACCCGGCAAGAAACTCGTCAAAAGCGGCTTTATCCTCGGCGTTCACAAACCTATTATACTGGAATCCCTCCGGGGAATAGGCAACGGTCTTAAATACCGTGACGATCTCATATTCCCCGTATTCGGACAGCGTATCAAAGCGGATCGTCTTATGCTCTCGATAGAAGTCCTCGCTTTCATATTTGCACAGGTCGGCAAACATGGAGCCGTCGATCATGTGGTGTCCGTAGATGATGACATTATCCGAGGCCCCCAGCGTGCAATTCTCCTGCACATAGGGAACGCCGTGATTACTATACTCTTTCTCAAAGTTGTGCTTCAGATAGAAGTTCGGATTATCAGGTGTCTGCATGACGGGATAGTTGATATTCGTGCCGTCAATGGTGATCCAGCCCACAAAATCGCTGTTCTGCTCGTAAAGCAAACCATACTTTTCCGCTGGGGTTATCTGCGGTTCGGTTTCTTCTGTGGTGTCGCCGGGGCTGTCTGCCGTGTCGTCCGACTGGATCGGCGATTCCTCCAGCACAAGACCGGCAAGCGATTCAAAAGCGTCTGCGCTTTGCTTGCTGTCCGCATACTCACGGTACAGCATAAAGCCGGAGAAAAGAAAAAGGGCGGCAAAGAACGCCGCCCCTGCAATCAATAACTTTCTTTTCATAGTCTACCTCCAATCAATTCGCGGTTTCGCTGCCAAACACACCCTCACCGGGTTTCGTGGTCATAAGCTGATACAGTTTGGTGTCTTTGGGGAAACGGTTGATAAACGGCACAAGGGCGCTGCCGTACTTGATAAGGCCGCACCCGGCGTCGGCATTGGTGATATAGCTCAGCTGCTCGTTGGAGATATTCAGCAGCCGCGCCAGCTTTTCCCGGTCAGACGCCGCCTGATTGAGCATGACAACAAATTCGGAGTTAGAAAGCATGGTGCTGGCCTGCACGGAATCTAAAAGGTACTCCACATTCTGCGTGATAGCGGTAGGATAGGCATTGCGTTTTCTGAACTGCCGCCATGCGGAACTGAAAAACGCGCCGCTATACTCGTTCTCAAACACCACATGGAACTCATCAATGAACACATGGGTGCGTTTGCCTTTCTTCCAATTCAGCGTAACACGGTTCAGAATGGTATCGGTGATGACCAGCAGGCCGGTGGGCTTTAACTGCGTACCCAAGTCGTGAATGTCGAACACCAGAACCCGTTTATCCAAGTCCACCGTACTGGCATGGCCAAACACATCTAAAGAGCCGGTTGTGAACAGTTCCAAGGACAAGGCAATTTCTTTTGCTTTGTCCTCCGGCTGCTTTAACAGCATTTCGCGCAGGGTGCAGAGGGTAGGGGAGATACCATTGAATTTTGCTTCTTGATACACGGCGGCAGTACAACGGTCAATGATAGACTTGTGCTGTGGGCCTACGCCGGTTTTGTCGATCTGCTCGATCAGCGACATGATAAACTGCGACTTTTCCACGATGGGATTGTTCTCGCCGTAGCCGTCTACCATATACATGGCGTTGAGCCGGTCTTTCCCGCCCGCAGCGACGCGGATCACGCTGCCGGTTTCGCGTCCCATGGCCTGTACCAGCGGTGCAAATTCGCCCTCCGGGTCGCAGATCAGAATATCGTCGTCGGTATTCAGCAATAAAAAGGCGATCAGTTCCTTTGCGGAAAAGGATTTGCCGGAACCGGGAACACCCAGCAGGAAGGCCGACTGATTGAGCAGGTTCTCCTTGTTGCACATGATAAGGTTGTGGGAAATGGCGTTTTCTCCGAAGTAGATACCGCCCTTGTCCTGAATTTCCTGTACCTTAAAGGGCATGAACACCGCAAGGCTCTCGGTCGTCAGGGTGCGGAACGCATTGATTTTCCTCGTCCCAATGGGAAGCACCGTATTCAGACCGTCAAGCTGCTGGAACTTCAGCACGGCCAGCTGGCACATATGCTTTCGGGCAACGGACAGGATAGCTTCGGTATCGCCGTCAAGCTGCTCCTTGCTGTCGGCGGTCAGCACCATTGTAATGACGGCGAACATCATGCGCTGGTCGCGGGTGGTCAAATCGTTCAGAAATTCCTTTGCTTCTTTGCGCTGGAGTTCCATATCATACGGCACCACCGCAGAAAAGTTATTGTTGGCGTTCTGGCGGCGCTGCCAGTTGGTGATGTTGGTTTCCACACCCAGCAGGCGGTTCTCCACCTCGCGCACGGCCTCGTCGGTGGGGATCGGCAGCACGTCAATGGACAACATCATATTGCGGCCCAGATCGGTCAATTCCGTCACCATGCTGTCCTTGATATAGCTGGCGTAGTCCTTTAAGAAAAGAACCCGGCAATATTTCTCGCCGAGCTTCAGATAGTCGCTGTTCTTTTCAATAGAGTCCGGGCAGATATAGTCCCGGAAGTCGTGGCCTTTCTTCATCATGTCCTGCGCGTCAAAGTGGAAGGACGCTTCCTCACCGGCACGGTAGAAATCATGCAGGACGCGCAATCTGTCCGTGGCGGTCAATTCCGTACACTTTGAACCGAGCGCCGCAAAGCGGGCGATCAAGTCAGCGCCGACACGGGCAAAATAGGTTCGGGCTTCCTCAATGTCCTTTTTGGCGACGGTGATCGTGATATACTTCTCCTGCATGATACCGTTTGCGCCGGTAGCTTTATCCAGGAGCATTTGATTATACTCCTTGCGGTACACATCCCGTTCATCGCCGCGCATGGGCATAAGAATGGACTGCTCAAAGTTTGCCTTGTTCAGACGGCGGTTGTTAATTGTGATCTTGGTGGTCGCGCCGGAATCCAGACTGTTGAGCAGTTCAGAATAGGTCAGGAACATGGATTCCTTGTCCTCGCGGCTGGCGACAAGATAGTTGATGTCGGTAAACTGATAGGTCTTGGCAAATTTGCTTCCCACCATGAAAATGCCGTCGCTCCAGATACGGCGGATCGGAATCGTATCCTGCACCTTGCGGGGAACGGTGTAGCGTTCTTTATCTTGTTTTAACATGGATTGGACGGTCTTGATACTCACTTACTTTCCTCCTTTGCCAAATACCCTTTCAGCGCCTCGAAATAGATATTGTTTGCTTCAAAGCGTATCTGCCGGGGTTCCAAAAGTTCTGAACGCAGCCACGCCCAAATGAATTGCTCCGCAGTCATGCCGTGATAGGTGATGAATCCCAGCGCGGCAAAGGGGGCCGCGCCGAGTACGCACATCCAGGATACCGTTTCCGTACCCAAGTAGGGGTTAAGCAGGAAATACAGCCCCACGGCGACGATGACCGCCAATAAAGAAAAAACGAACTGCCGCATGGACAGCCCGAAAAACATAGATTCCGTATAGTTGCGGATTTCACGGTTGATTTTTACTTCCAATTAGAGTTACCTCCTTTGTTACCGTTCTTGTGCTTGGGACGGTTTCTCTCTGGCAGCCGATTTATCATATAGGATCATCACATCCATGCCCTCATATTGAAATTCTCTGCGCAGCAATTCTACCGTAACCTTGTTTCGCTTGCAGTAGTCCAAATACTGCTGCATACCTTTTGTGTGATTGATACCGTCCCCTTCGTGGTATTCTTCAATTTCGCTCCAGGCGGCGCAATGCGCCTCCAGAGACATTCCAGCCAGACCGTAACCCTGTTCAAGATACTCAAACAAATCTCTGTCAAAGCTGAATGCCCACTCCCAAACATTTTGGGCGTGGGGGTCGCTGTCAAGTGGATGAAAAGAAATCAACTCGTCCCACAAATGCGCATAGGCAATCGCAGTATCGGGGGTGGAGCTGTTGCGTTTCACCAGCACATAATCCAGTTGGAAGTTATCCTCCGGGTCATTGCTGTCTGTGCGGTTTTCAAGATAGGGCTCTGTACGCTTCAAGGCCCGCTCTGCAAGCCGCATGATTTTTTCTTTGTTCCACATAGTAGTTATTTACCTCACTTTATAAGCCCATCATTTCGCGCACAACGCGGTCGGCCATTTTGACCGCGCCCACGAGGACGAGCATATTAAATACAAGTTCACCGATATAGCTCCATACCATCGACACCGCTGCGGCGTTAGGATCGACCACGGGTGGCGCTGCAGCAAACAGGGAAAAGATGATACAGGCCAGCACGATAATCGCACCCTCCAGACAGACGGCGGCATAGCTTTTGATAAAACTCTTGCCCACATTCTGCGACGGTTCACCGGCAAAGGTGGAGAGGGGAACAGGCGCGATGGCAGTGTAGAGATACAGCTTGAAAAACCTGCCGTACACCGACATAATCATCACAAAGGACAGCACCGTGATGAACAGTCCGCCAATCAGCGTGACAGCCCACAACGGGATAGATTCAAAAAAGCCGCAGTCCTCAATGGCGGTCACAATTTCTGCCGGTAATATCGTTTGTGATGCCGTTCCAAAACCTGCGGCTGTCATAATGGTGCTGATTAAGCCTTGAACAATACGGAATAGCGCCATCATCAATTCCAGACCGTATGTGACAACGCCTTTCGCCAGCGCAAAGCGAATGAACAGCTTTAAGGCGTGTTCCGGCTTTTTGACCTCGGAAAAGCTACCGCAGGTTCGCATGACGCCAATCACAAAGAATAGCACCAGCAGCGCAAGGCCAATGGCCTGCACCGCACCGTGGATATTGACAATGACATTCCAGATCGTGCCGCCCTTAAAGGTTTCGGGCGACTGCGTGATAAGCTGCCAGATCTCTGCCAGTTTTTCATTCCAGGTTTCCAGTGCGTTTTCAAGGTTCTGAACAACCCAATTATCGGACATATTGGACACCTCCAGACTTTTCGGCGTACCCGTCTATCTGAATGTCGCAGTCAACCTCGTTGCCCCATACATCCCATCCGTCCGTTTTCTGACGGGCAAACAATTCCACACGGGGCAAATCTCCTACAAGCTGAATAATTCGCTCGCGCGTCTCATTCGGCTTTTTGCTGTGTTCCTCGATATGGGAGATAATCACCTGATGAACGCCGGCAGACTTACGTTTGGGATGCCCTTTTGTTGCAAGCAAACACAATTCTGCGTTCGATCTTGTCCAGTGCCCCATGCCCCAAAATAGACTGTTAGATTTCCTGTTGAGTTTTATCCAAACAAAAGCAACCGTCTTGTATTCAAAGCCCCATGCTCTTATAACGGAAAAGCAATCTTTGAGAAGCGGTATAGTGGTCCACACGAACAGCGCGCAGTTAGGGTCGGCAAGTTCTCCCACCGGCAATGCCTGTATATCTTCGAGGCTCATGGTTGGATAGTGTTTTTCAGCAGATCGTCCTAACCCTTTTTTTGAATAGACTTTATACTGCCACGGAGGGTCAGCATATATAATTTTGTATTTTTGCACACAGTTCCTCCTTTCCGCGAAAACAGCGGCGGAACGGTTACGCTGCTCCGCCGCACATCCGCGAGAGTTCAGCCGGTAATCAGTGTCAGAATTTCTTTTGCAAAGGTGATGACGATACCTCCGGCGAGGGTCAGAAAGCCGTTGGAACGCTGGCTGGGGTCATGAGACTGCAAGGAAAGGCCGACCTGCACAATGCCCCAGCCCAGCAGGATCAAACCGACCGCGCGGATCAGGCCGAAAATAAAATCGGACATGTTGTTCACGACGGTCAGAGGATCGTCACCTGCAGCAAATGCAGGCATAGCGGTGAACAGCAGAAACACAGCGATAATCACCGCGGTGCAGTAGAAGCGGAAGCCCCGCTTGACATTGCCGGGAATGGGCAACTTGTTGGTGGTGTTCTTCTTGGAAAGTTTCTTCATGAGTAAAATCCTCCTGTTTTCATAAAAAAAGAGCCTCTATATCCTCATCGGACAGAAGCTCGTAATCGGTTTCGGGATATTCGATTTCAGACGATGCTATCGTCTGCATATCCGCGGCGGGAATGCCAGAGAAAGAAATACTGGCAACGGCATTCTCCGTTTGGCCATGCTCATAGGGCTTTGCTTTGCCGTCAGCAGACAACGCCACGTTGGGATGTTTCAGAATATCGTACTTCTCATCCAGAATCGGGCGCTCTCCGCGAATGAACAGTAGCGCATAACGGTTATCCAGCATACGCACCTCTGCCGGGTCAAGCAGATCACGACCTGTAATCTGCCAGTTGGTCGAGTAGCTGCCGCTGTGCCCCCGCGACTGGCCGTAGGTGTTCATGTCAATGGTTTCTTTGCCCAGCAGTTCCGACACATATTTGTGGGTCGATTGCTCATTACCACCCAGGAACAAAAACTCGTCACAGTGTCCTATAATGGATTCCCACTGCTTTTCAAACAGCGCCTTTAACTGCGCGATATTTTGCAGAATGATGGATACGCTCACATTACGGGAGCGCATGACCGCCAGAATCTTATCAAAGTCATCCGGCAGAGATACATTCGCAAATTCGTCCATCAGAAAGTGAACGGGAACCGGCAGGCTTCCACCGTACTTGTGGTCGGCAAGCCAGAACAGTTGCTGGAATAGCTGGGTGTAGAGGATTGACACAAGGAAGTTGAAGCTGGTGTCGTTGTCGGGGATCAGCGCAAACAGCGCCACCTTTTTCTCGCCCAGGGACGGCAAATTCAGTTCGTCCGTTGCGGTCAGCGCCGCAAGCGAACTAAGGTTGAATTTCTCCAGCCTTGCCGCAAGCGTGATCTGAATGGATTTCAGGGTCTTGGCGCTGCCTGAGTGATAGTCCTTGTAATACTTCACGGCGATATGCTCCGGTTCTCGCATTTCCAGCCGCTCAAAGAGTTCATCCAGCGGCGATTGGTAGGAATCGTCGTCCTCGCGCACATCTGCCGCCCGCAGCATTTCCATGACCATCGGAAAGTTTTGCTCATCGGGCGGCGCTTCGTATTTCAAGTAGAACACCAGCGCAAGCAGCAGCATGGAAGCCGCCGTGTCCCAAAACGGGTCTTGGGATTGACTGCCCTTTGGGGTCGTGGATTTGAACAGGTTTGTAACGAGCCTTTGCACATCGTTGTCATCCCGGAGGTAGACAAAGGGGTTGTAGCAAAAACTC
>JAFLRP010000142.1 GCA_022511515.1 Acutalibacter sp. | reverse complement strand
TTCCGATCTGTCAAATTCGGCGCGCAGCTAGCCGCCTGGGGCGTGTTCAAAAAACTGGTCATCGCGGACCGTGCCGCCATTCTGGTGAACACGGTCTTTGGGGGCTATCCCGATTTTACCGGGCGTTCTCTTTGGATCGCCGTGCTGTTTTACACCGTGCAGATCTACGCCGATTTTTCCGGCGGCATCGACATTGCCCGGGGCGTTGGGCAAATGTTCGGCGTCGTGATGGCGGAAAACTTCGAGCGTCCCTATTTCGCCCAGAGCATTGCGGAATTCTGGCGGCGCTGGCACATGACCCTCGGCGGCTGGTGCAGGGATTACATCTTCTATCCCCTGTCCCTGTCGAAAGCTTTCAATCAGCTATCAAAGAAGACCCGGAACTGGCTGGGTCCCCGGGTTGGAAAACTGGTGCCGGTGATCCTCAGTCAGCTTATCGTGTTCCTCATCATCGGCATGTGGCACGGCTCGCAGTTTAAATACATCGCTTTCGGCCTGTACCACGGGGCTTTCATCATCGGCGGCATCCTCTTGGAGGAGCCCTGCTCCAAATGGCTTGCGAAGCTGCACATCGATCCCGACAGTTGGTGGTACAAAGGATTCCGCATTCTCCGCACCTTTTTGATCGTGGCGCTGGGCAGATTCTTCTCCCGTGCCGGGTCCTTCACTCAGGCCATATCCATGCTGAAAGAGTGTTTCTTCCCGTCAGGCGCTCCCCAGCCGGGGCTTTTTGCCCTGGGAATGGGCAAGCGGGAGCTGCTGATCCTCGCCCTTGCGGTGCTGGTGCTGTTCCTGGCAGATCTTCTGAACGAGCGCAGCGTGGCTCTCCGCGAATGGGTGGCTGCCCGTCCCATGCCCCTCCGCTGGGCGCTGTATCTCTGCGGGGTTTTGAGCATTATCCTGTTCGGCGTGTACGGCACGAAGTACGACGCCGCAGCATTTATCTATATGAGGTTTTAGAAGCTATGGGAAAGTTACTTTTGAAAACAGCAGCGCTGCTCTTGGCGGTCCTTCTGGTTCTTACGGCACTGGGGCCCTTTCTAACGCCCAAGTGGGTGGAGGGTCACGCCCAAAACGGCGGAACATACCTCACCACCACCACCGACGGCTTTTTCGCACTGGAAGAAAATTCTCTGGACGTGCTGTTTATCGGCAGCAGCCAGATTTTGCGGGACATTGACCCCGTCCAATTGGAGGAGGAGACCGGGTTTTCCGCCTATTCCCGGGCAACCACCAAGCAGGCCGCCTCCGTCAGCTATTACTATCTGAAAAACGCCCTGAAAACCCAAAGCCCCCGCATGGTGGTCATCGACCCTTCCACCCTGTACACCGAATACGCCGTGGACGAGGATGAGGCCTATGTCCGCTATGCCTTTGACACCATGCCGCTGGACTGGGATAAAATCACCGCCATTTGGCACACCATTCGGGGTTCTGAAAAGCAGCACATGCTGGACTATCTGCTGCCCGCCGTCTACTACCACGATCGCCTGACGGAATTGGACGCTTTTGACTGGTCGTATCCTTTTATCAAAGACAAGTCCGACCCCAACCGCGGAGCGATTTTGCTGGATGACATCGAGCCTCAGGATTTCACGCCCCTGACCGGAGATTCGGACAAGGCGGAGCCATATGCGGAAAGTTCCCTGTACTGGTATGAAAAATTCGTGGAGCTGTGCGAGCAGGAGAGCATTCGACTTGTGATGCTCCGCACGCCCCGGGTGTTCTGGACCGAGGAGATGCACGCCGGGGACGCGGCCTTTGCCGAGGCCCACAGCATCCCCCTGATCGATTTCAATTTGGAAACACTGTACACGGAGGCCGGGTTGGACGATCAGACAGATTTCTTTGACCGCGGCCATCTCACTGCCGCCGGCGCACACAAGCTCACCCATGTTCTCGGCGGGCTTCTCACGGAACTGGACGGTTAAGGAAAGGAATGTGAAGCATGAAAACCTATACCATCATCGGCGGCGTGAACGGCACGTTGATCCCAAAGGGAGAACGTCGTCCGGCGTGGGTGCAGGAGCTTTCCGCATATCTGAAAGAAATTTGAATCCGGATTTTTGAAAATAGCGAGGCGATGAGCCTCGCTTTTTTTGCTGCCCAAAAAAATTTTTTAGAAATTTTTCAAAAAAGTGTTACGTTTTCGGAAAAGGCTGCCTCTATTATAGCGAGACGGGACAAAAAGGTGGTTGCGTTTTTTGGAAAGGGGGTCTCAAATAACAGGATTGCGTTGCAACGCAACGCCGCCTCTTTATCTGCTCGGCAGTAAATTAGAATCATAAGGAGGAACTGAAAATGGCCATGCTGGCAGCTAAAAATGTGGAGTTCGAGTACCAGAGCAAGTATCAAAAGGTCCATGCCCTGAAAGGCGTGTCCTGCACCTTTGAGGAGGGGAAATTCTATGCCATCGTGGGCCATTCCGGCAGCGGCAAGACCACCCTGCTTTCCATGCTGGCCGGGTTGGGCGAGCCAACTGCGGGCGAGGTAATCGTTGGGGACGAGACAGTTAAAAAAGTCGGCAGCGAAAAACATCGCAGGGAGAATGTGTCCGTCATTTACCAATCTTTCAACCTGTTCCCCACCCTGAACATTCTGGAAAACGTCATGTACCCCATGGGGCTCATGGGGAAACCTGCCAAGGAATCCAAGGAAAAGGCAAAAGATCTGCTTTCCGCCGTGGGTCTGGGCGACGTCGATCCCCGAAAGCTTCCCGCTATGCTTTCCGGCGGCCAGCAGCAGAGAGTGGCCATTGCCCGGGCGCTGGCGTCTGACGCGAAAATCATTCTGGCCGACGAGCCCACCGGCAATCTGGACAGCGAAAACAGCGAAAAGATCATCGAGCTGCTGCACAGCCTTGTGACGGAAAAAGGCTACTGTGTCATCGTTGTGACCCACGCTCCCGACATTGCCGCCGGTGCGGATGTGGTCTACCGCATGAAGGACGGCCTGCTCACCGAGGAAAAATAAGGGGCACACGCCGTCCCGAAACGCCTGCGAAAAGATTTTTTCGCAAACCGGGGGAATGTTTTCACCCCCCAAAAAATTGTATAAGGGGAAGAACAGAATACGGTGAAAGGGCCGACCGCCCCCTCCCGCCTTTCCCCCCGTTTTCCCCATCTCATAAAAACATTATTTTTGATAAAGGAGAATGTACGATGAAAAAGATGATTAGCTTGCTTGTGTCCCTCTGTCTGCTGGTATCGCTGGCGGCAGTCCCTGTTTCAGCGGCAAATGAAACGAAAGTCCGCTTTACCGATGTTTCTGCCGACGAGTGGTACGCCAAAGCGGTGGAGTATGTTCAAGAAGCCGGGCTGTTCTCCGGCAAGGGAGACGGAACCTTTGACCCCGACGGCAGCATGAATCGCGCTATGATGGTGCAGGTGCTGGCAAACGCCACGGAGAACTACAGAAGCGGAGTTTACAGCGCCGATATCATGCCCTATTCCGATGTGGACGACCGGGCCTGGTACGGCCATGCTATCCACTGGGCCACCGACTATCAGATCGCCAGCGGCAAGGGAAACAAGACCTTCGCTCCCCTGGCGGCCATCACCCGGGAAGAAGCGGCAAGCATGCTGTTCCGGTATGCCCAGAGAACCCAGAATGACACGTCCCACAAGGGCACCGCTCTGAAAGATTTTTCCGATGGCAAATCCGTCTCCTCTTGGGCTGTGAACGCCATGGATTGGGCGGTGGAAAATGGGATTCTGAAAGGCTATCCGGACGGCACGCTCCGTCCCGGCCGGACCATCACCCGGGCGGAAGCCGCTATGGTGTTCCTGAACGCGAAAAATGTCCTGCAGAGCCGCACGGCCATTTTCCCCATGACGGAAACGGCGAACAAGCTGGGGATCACCGCCGATAATTACCCCCGGGTGGATGGCTCCAGCACCGCCCTGTTAGAGGACCTTTTCCGGGCCATGCACGGGATTTGGAACTCCGTCACCCCCATTGCCTCCAAAACCCAGGGTTCCTATGAAAATCTCATCAACCGCAAGGCGGACCTGATCCTCGTCCTCGCCCCGGACGAGGAAATTCTGAAAAAGGCCGAACGCGCCGGCGTGAAGCTGGACAAATATGAGATCGGAATAGATGCGCTCACCTTCATCACCCCGGAGGACAATAAGGCGACCAATGTCACCGTTGACCAGCTCCGCAAAATCTACGGGGACTACTCCATCAAGAACTGGTCTGCTCTGGGCGGCGAAAGCAAACCTTTGATCCCGTTCTGCGGAACAAGCGGACTGGACGATGACCGGCAAATGCAACTGGAACGTCAAATTCTGCAAGAAAAGCCGCTGAACAGCCAGATTGAGAAGAACTACGCTTCCGAGAACTGGCATAACTCCATGTTCTACCAGGAATATGACGGCGTATTCCTTGCCCTGGACAGCTACCCTTGCGAAAACTTCCCCTATCTTAGCTCCACCAAGGTGAAGGCCCTTTCCATAAACGGTATTGCGCCTACCGAGAAAAATATCGCAAACGGCACCTATCCCTTGACCTACAGCTATTATGCAGTAATCCGTGCCGACGAGCCCAAGGATTCTTCCGCCCGAAAGCTAGCGGAGTGGCTCCAGACAAAAGAGGGCCAGGAGCTGATCGGGAACAACGGGCTTGTCAAGCTGTCCAACTGATCGTAATTTTCGGAAACCATGGGATATCTTTCAGGATAGAGTAAGGCCGGGGGCGCTCAATTCCTTCGGCGGCAAACAGGAAAATTCCTTTTGAGAAACGCAGGTAAAAAATCCTCTCGACCAAGAAAAAGGCGCCGCAAAAGCAAATTTAGCTCCAATGCGGTTCTAAAACGCAGGCTCAAATCCTGTTCTCAAAAAATGAGCGGAGAAAGACCCTACGGCCTTTCCCCGCTCATGGTCGAGGTGATCAGGGCAGGAGCTTCCCTCCGGGAATCTCCGCGAAGTTTGCCCTGCGGACAACCTTATCTTATTGAAGCGCAGGTTCAAATCCTGTACAAAACAAAAGAATTGAGAACCGCCCACAAGAGGCGCTTCTCAATTCTTGGTCGAGGTGACAGGATTTGAACCTGCGACTTCTACGTCCCGAACGTAGCGCTCTACCAAACTGAGCCACACCTCGTAAAAAACAGCCTCGGATCAGATTTCCCGCCGAGGCTGCCTTGGCAGCGGTACCAGGATTTGAACCCAGACGAACAGAGTCAGAGTCTGCTGTGCTACCATTACACAATACCGCTTTATCCGATGTCCACGCCGACTGAACCCGCCCAGCTTGAACAACAAGATATATTATACCCGAAAAATACCGATTGTCAAGGCAAAAATCAAAAATTTCCTTTTTTCTTCCAAGATGGCGCCCTCTCCCAGAGTGAGCAAGCCCCGGTCAAAGAATACAAACACAGCCACGAAGCCGGACGGAAAAGAAATTTTGCAAAAAAGTTCGGATTAGGGCTTGACTTTCCCGCCCTTCCAAGATATAATAGTCTGGCGTTGAAACTTTGTTTCACTCCATTCGCTGGTGTAGCTCAGTTGGTAGAGCAGCTGATTTGTAATCAGCAGGTCGGGGGTTCAAGTCCGTCCACCAGCTCCACCTAGCGAACAAGTAAAATAGTATATATGGGGGAGTTCCCGAGTGGCCAAAGGGGGCAGACTGTAAATCTGTTGGCACCGCCTTCAGTGGTTCGAATCCACTCTCCCCCACCACGAAAAGACCCGGTTTATCCTTGATAAACCGGGCTTTTTCGTGGTGGGGAAACGAAGTTTCTGTGGATTCGAAAGCCCATAAAAAAATATGCCAGTGGCATATTTTTTCGGGCGTGGATTTGCACCAAGTTGTGACCGGAGAAAACTAACAAGCGGGGACAAAACCGGTTTCCTGCACCAAGCAACTCTCCCCAAAAATGACCTCTGACCCACTTTTGACCCACAATCGGAAAGCATCGAAAACGATAAAAGACCACCGGAAACGAAGTCCGGCGGTCTTTCTCCTTTTTTAGAGGGCTTTCACATCACCTGCGCCATGAAATCTCCCATCTTCTCCGCTGCCTCCTCCTGCTTTTGCCGGGTGGCATGGGTGTAGGTTCTCAGCGTGAACCCCGCATCGTGGTGTCCCAGCATGGCAGAGACGGTTTTGGCGTCTACGCCGTTTTGAAGCGCCATCGTGGCGAAAGTATGACGGAGATCGTGGAATCTGATGTGTTCCAGTCCTGCATCTCTAAGTATCTTCTTGTGTATCCCCACAATGGAATCCGGGTGGTACATCTCTCCGGTGATAGGTGACGGGAACAGATACTTGCTGTTTGGATACTTTTCATGCTCTTGTACCAGTAAGTCCACCGCTTCCTTCGGAATGGAAATTCTTCTGATGGAGTTCTCCGTTTTCGGTCGGGTGATCACAATGTTCCCCTCCGCATCTGGGGTGGCTTGCTTGCTCACGCTGATGGTCTGGTTCCCGATGTCGAGGTCGGTCCACAGCAGCGCTGCCAACTCACCTTTGCGTATCCCGCTGACCAGTTCCAGAAAGAACATGGGCAGGACTTCCCGCTTTTCCGCCGCTTTGAGGTAATCGCTGATGTGTTCCTGCTCCAAGATTTTCATTTCCTTTTTGGCAATCTTGGGGGCGATGCAATTCGCCGTGGGGTTTCGCAGGATCAACTGCTCCTTGACCGCCCGCTCAAAGGCGTTGTGCAGCATGAGGTGGATTCCCCGGACAGTGGTGCTGCTCAGTCCCGGATTTTTCGTTTTCTGCTCTTTCCGTACCCTACCGTTTTCCATAAGGTCTTTGTAGAGTTTCTGCAAGTCCCGTCCAGTCAGCTTTGTCAGCTTGATGTCGCCGATTTGAGGATTTACATGGCGGTCGATGCTTAAGCGATAATTTCTTGCCGTGGAAACCCGGATATTCGGTTCGGCATAGAGTTCATACCATGTAGTGAGCCATGAGCCTGCCGTATATTCCTCCGCCCGGAGAATGTCGGTCTGCTGGCTCAGATACATCGCCTGCCGCAGCTTTTCTCTGACTTCTGCTTGGGTCTTCCCCAGCACATTTTTGACAATGCGTTTCCCGGTTTCCGGGTGATACCCAGCCGTATACCGACCTTCCCAGCGCCCATCTTTCCGTTTGCGAATATTGCCTTCGCCATTCGCTCTGCGTTTTGGCATAGGCATTCCTCCTTTCTCAGCGACATACACTACCACAGTACTTTTGGCTATGTCTATAATTGTTTTGAAAAAATTTTGCTCTTTCCTTGTTTTGCGTCCCAAATTTTGAACCGGGTTTCAGTTTGATAAAATCTTGATACCGCAATGCCCGCATTAACACTGCCTTTTCGGAGGTTTTCTGTCCGAAACTTAATAATCCCTCTAAATTCTTGATATAAATTTTTCGGATTCAAGAGTCCCGAAAAATGGCTCAAGACCGGCATTGCCGGGCTTTGTGTGGGGGACGGTCCGGTGCAAAACGGACAGACCCTTTATCCTGCTACGAAATAATCCACTTTTTCAGCGGTACATTTTTGCCAAAACGAAAAATCATCTTGCCTTTTACTCCCCTTTAGGGGGTGAGTACGCCCCGGTGGGGCGTTGCCACGAACCGACCGAGCCGACAGGCGAGACGGGGGAAGTGTTCGGCGTACAGCCGAACGCGATGCTTGCCATGTCGTAAGACGAGAAATTTGTGTATAACGGTAGCCTGTTTTTTCGGTGGGCGGTGCTGCAAAAACGAGAGACCACCCTGCGGTTTCTTTGTCATACACTGGGTCAAATTTGGCGCATTGCTTGCCGGGTGGCGTTGCTGCCCTACCACGGAGATAAACTCGCTGTGGGGGCCTTTCTGCGGTAATAAGGAAGGGCTCTGCCTATTGACAGAGCCCTTCTCATTGACAAACTATTTCGGCGCGGTTATTACGGTTTTTGTTGCCCCTCACAATACCGCATCAGCATGGAAGCTGCTTCCGCGCGGGTGGATTTTCCAGTCGGGTCAAGAATGCCGTTGCCCTTACCGCTCAAAATGCCTTTCTCCAGTGCCCAGCGCATGGGGATTTCCGCGTAGGAACTGACCTTGCCGCTGTCAGTGAAACCGGTGAAGCTACCGGTGGTTCCCGGACTTCCGGAATATCTCCATAGAATGGCTGCCAGCTGCTCCCGAGTGATGGGAGAATTGGGCGAGAAGGTCGTGGAAGTCGTACCCGCTACCACGTTATGCTCATAGGCCCACATAACAGCCTGATAATAGTACTGATTGGTCGGCACATCCTTAAAGGGATTATAACCCAGCATAGACTTGGGAGAACCAGCCGAGCGCCAGAGAATGGTCACCAGCATGGCCCGGGTCAGGGGGGCGTTGGGAGAGAACGTCGCATCTCCCGTACCACTCATGAGTCCCTTGCTGATCACATAGTCCGTGGCC
>JAFLRP010000141.1 GCA_022511515.1 Acutalibacter sp. | reverse complement strand
AAGAAGGCCATCGTGCAGATCCCCGATGGCGCTCCCGTGGCGGAGCAGGAAATCTCCCTGCAAGCCGATACCGAGTCCGATCCCCACGCGGAGTGAGCTACATACACAAGAAACAACAATGGGCGAAGCAGCTGCTTCGCCCATTTTCAAAACAAATTTCTGAGTTTTTTCAAGAGTTCTCTATTTTTTAAATGTGAATGGGATTTTTTATAACATGCTGTCGTTCTGACTTGATAAAGGGGGCGGGTATGTGATAACGCATGAAATCGTAATACGTGTGATTGGAAGAGTATTAATCTCTCTCTTAATTGCAGGGGTTATTATCATTCAAATATCACGGGTACGCAAAAAGAGGTTATGGACTATTTTGCTGGCAGTTGTATGGTTTATCGTATACTTTTGTTATTCCGCTGTACCGCTGGAGGAACCGTTTCTGGTGTTTTCCACACCGGAAGAGGCGTTTCATTACAAATACAGTGACTATGAAATTCGTCTGATCATAGAGGGGAGTGAATCTACGCAGATCGTTTCCCACTCGGAGCAGGGGCGGGCATCTTTTGTAGCCATTCTGCCGAAAACGGAAAAGGGGTGGAAACCGGAAATACAGTGGGATAGAAAGATCATATCGCACCAAACTTCTTTCAACAGCGGCAGCATGATCTTTTTGCAGCGGTATAAGAACACGAATGATTACTATCTCACGGTCACGCCGCTTCTTGGAATCGATGACTTGCACGATAATAAAGGCACGGTTTTTCAAAGCTCCAAAGGCGCTTACTCTTATGGAAAAAAGTTTCCCCCCGGCTATTACTGCGCTTATTTCGACGGCATGGAGGAGGATTATGTTTTGACCATTGACGGAGAGGAATTTACCTTTCCCAATGCAAAATAGAACAATCATGAAACAGGGCGAAGCAGTTGCTTCGCCCTGTTTCATGATTGTTCTATTTATCACTGCACGGAAGTAACTTGCAGACAGAGTTGCTTCCGCAATATCGCTGTCCTAATGGCACCCTTTTTCTTTGCACTTCCACTGTGCCGTGGGGTCGGTGGGGTCCCAGCTATGCCAGGAGGGGACTTGAATTCCGGCGGGTTTCGAGAGGGGACCGCTGTTTTCCGTGGCGGTGATGGTCACCTTGGTGCCCAGTGCGCAGTTGTCGTAGATCCACTTGGCGTCCCGGCAATTCAGGCGAATGCAGCCCAGAGAACGGGTTTCACCCAGATGGTTGTACTCCTCCACCTCCAGATCCAAGTTGCTCTTGGTCCAGTTGGGCACGGAATGGAACAGGTAATTGCCGGAGATCTGGGTGCACCACTGCGCCCAAGTGTCGCCGATCATCCGCAGCCAACGGTAACGGGTGGGCGTATAGTATGTGCCCAAAATCGTTCCGTAGCCGCAGGAAGTCCGCATGGCCCGTACAGGCGTGTTGTAATTGCCGGCGCTGTCCTTGGCGAAAATGATGAGATAGTTGGAATTCTTGTAGACCTTGATAAAGTACGGCCCGCTGACCACGCCCAGGCCGGAGATATCGTCCATCAGCAGCCCGTTTTTATAATACCGCCGCCAGCTTCCCACCGTGCGGAATCCAGTGACCGCTGCGCCGGTGGAGCTGTCCAGCAGGTACTTCTTCCCGTCAATGGTCTGCTCGCCCCGCAAGCATTTTCTGGTGGCGGCGTCCAGATAATACATGGTGCCTCCGTCGTTGATCCAGCCGCTTTTTTCGGGGTAAACCGTGTCCCGGGTGTAGTCTGTCCAGACTTCTGTATTGCCGGAAGCGGCATAGCTGTGCTCGGTGGAGGCTTCTACAATATGGGCATAGGCCCAGTGGTTGGGGAACAGGTCATAGAAATTTTTTACGTCGTTCTTTTCGGAGAGATCCGGGTCGGGCCGGCGGCCCAGCATTTTGTTGAGGATGATCACCGTTTCCGCTCTGGTGATTTTTGCTTCCGGGCGGAAGCCGTTTTCATCGCCGGTGACCCAGCCCTTTGACGAAGCGGTGACGATGTAGGGAGCGGCCCAGTAGCTGTCGGGCACGTCCGGGAAAGAGGAAGTGCCCCCTGCCGGAGTGACAAATTGGGCGGCGATGGTCACAAACTCCGCTCTGGTGATTTTATTTTCCGGACGGAACGTGCCGTCCTCGTAGCCGTGGAGCATGCCCAATCCCGCCATGATGCTGACGGCGTTTTCGTACCATTTTCCCATAATGTCGGGAAAGAATACCCGCTCTCCTTCCTGATTCTGCAGCAGAGAGTAAAACATTTGGGCGGCTTCTGCCCGGGTGACTCCTGCGTCCGGCTTAAACAATCCGGTGGTGTAGCCCTTGATATAGGCGAAGTGGTCATCGGTGTTCAGCAGGTCGGAAACCTGTTTCTCCCGGGCCGGACCGGACGTCGACGGAGATTTTTCTGTCGAGGGGGAGCTTTCCGGCTTGGAGCCGGTTCCCGGGGCGCCGGAGGTATCCTCCGGCGTTTCTTCCGGCAGGGAGGAGGTTCCCTCCGGCAAAGAGGAAGTTTCTTCCTCCGAGGGGATATCCGATGACACGTCTGATACATCGGACGAGGATCCCTCCGGGGGCGGCATATTGTCTTCCTCCGCGCCGAGGGCGGCGGCGGAGCAGAGGCTCATCAGCAGCAGGCAGATGAGCAGCATGGACAGGACGCGGATCGCCCTTTTTCCCTTGCGGCGGACAGAAGTCTCTTTCATGTTCCAATATCTCCTTCAATTCTCGCGAATTTTACAGTATCTTGTGGTTGACTACCATAGTATAGCATAAATGTGGGAGATGGAAAAGAAAAAATTGTGAAAATTTTCCGACAGATTTTTGCACGTCGAACCGGGGTATGGTAAAATGATCACAATACTGTGGTCGGGTCAGTAAGTTTTGTTTTGTAGAAAGCTATCTTCACGAGCTCTCGCCTGTCGGCTCGGGTGCTGCTCTCCGGTGGAGAGCGTTCAGCACAGACCGGAGCGACGCGGAGACCGGTTCGCGTCAACGCCCCGCCGGGGCGTGCTCACCCCACCGCAGGTGTGGTAAAATGAAAACCAACGGTTCTAAGACTCCATTTCATGCCTGCGCAAATCACCGGTCGGGCCGCTGGCTGTCATCATGTGCCAAGTAACTTCACGGTAAGAAAAAACTTGACGAGTGAACAAATGTTTGATATGATAAGTGTCGGAAAATGAGAGGGGGCGGTACAGTGAATACGAAACGGCAAAATCCGCCGAAAGAATCCCCGGAGGAGCTGGAACGCCGCCGGGTCTTGCAGGAAACATTGTCCTGCCTGATGGCAGAGGAGGAGGCGGAGCGGGTCTGTTCCCGCCTGCTGAAATCTTTCGGCAGCTTTGACGGCATTTTCTGCGCCCCGGAGGAAGTCCTGCGGGGCACCCCCGGCATAGGGGAGAAAACCGCCCATTTTCTGCGGCTGGTGACACAACTTTCTCAAACGTATCTGGAGGAGCGCTCCTGGAATCTCTTGCGCATTTACGACACCGCCTCGGCAGTGGAAATGTTCCGCCCCAAATTTTTGGGGAGAAAAACGGAGGCCGTCTGTCTGATGCTCTTGGACGGCAGGGGCAGGATGGTCTACAACAACATCATCTGCGAAGGTTCCATCAGCGAAGTGCCCCTCTATCTGCGGCAGGTGTTGCAGCTCTGTATGGAGTACCAGGTGGAGGAGGTCTTTTTGGCCCACAATCACCCCAGCGGCGTGGCGTTCCCCTCCCAAAACGACCTGCTGATGACCGACCGGTTGATGGTGGCGCTGGACAGCATAAACGTTGTCCTTTGCGACCACATTATTTTTGCGGACGAAAGCTATTATTCCTTCCAGAGCAGCGGTGTGCTGACCCGGCAGGAAGACATCATGCGCCAAGCCCAGTTGGATGAAACGGAATCCGTGCGCAGGCTGGAAACCCGCCTGCGGGGACAGCACGGAGAGAATTGAGAAAGGAGAAAAAAGGTTGGAAACAAGTTTTCAACCTTCCGGTTTTGTGGCTTTTGCTGCCATAGAGGAAGGCAGCAATTTTGCTTCGCAAGAGTTTGACCTGCAGTCAAACTCCCGAAAGTTTCCCCGTGGGAAACTTTTGAATTGATGTCAATTCCCGATGAAAGGAGGCCTTCGCTAAAGCGAAAGCAAGGATTTAAATATGGACTTTAAGCTGGTTTCAAAATTCAACCCCACCGGCGACCAGCCGGAGGCCATTCAGTCGCTGGTGCAGGGCGTCAACAGCGGCATGAAGGAACAGACCCTGCTGGGCGTGACCGGCTCCGGCAAGACTTTCACCATGGCCAACGTCATCGCCCAGCTCAATCGCCCCACTTTAGTGCTGGCCCACAACAAGACGCTGGCGGCCCAGCTTTGCTCGGAATTCCGGGAGTTTTTCCCGGAAAACGCCGTGGAATATTTTGTCTCCTACTACGACTATTACCAGCCTGAGGCCTATGTTCCTCAGACGGATACCTATATCGAAAAGGATTCCGCCATCAACGACGAGATCGACAAGCTCCGCCACAGCGCCACCAGCGCCCTTTCCGAGCGGAGAGACGTGATCATTGTAGCGTCGGTGTCCTGCATTTACAGCCTGGGCGACCCCATCGATTACCGCACCATGGTCATTTCTTTGCGCCCCGGCATGGAAAAGAGCCGGGACGACCTGCTGAAAAAGTTAGTGGAGCTTCAATACGAGCGGAACGACGTGAATTTTATCCGCAACAAGTTCCGGGTGCGGGGGGATGTGGTGGAAATCTTCCCCGCCGACTCCAATGACCGGGCAGTACGGGTGGAATTTTTCGGGGACGAGATCGACAGGCTCCGGGAGTTCAATCCCCTCACCGGCGACGTGACGGCAGAGCTGAAGCATATCGCCATTTATCCGGCCTCCCACTACATCGTGCCCCGGGAAAAAATGGAAAAGGCCATCGCCGATATCCATGAGGAAATGGAACAGCGGGTGGAGTTTTTCAAGGAACAGGGAAAACTCATCGAAGCCCAGCGCATCGAGCAGCGCACCCGGTACGACATGGAAATGCTCATGGAAATCGGCTTCTGCAAGGGTATCGAAAACTATTCCCGAGTCCTTTCCGGCCGGGAGCCGGGCAGCGCGCCCTTCACCCTGCTGGACTATTTTCCCGACGATTTTCTGCTGTTCGTGGACGAATCCCACGTGACCCTGCCTCAGGTGCGGGGCATGTTCGCGGGCGACCACGCCAGAAAGGAAATGCTGGTGGATTACGGGTTTCGCTTGCCCTCGGCCTTTGATAACCGCCCCCTGAATTTCGACGAATTTTACGGGCATATCAAGCAGGCGGTGTTCGTCAGCGCCACGCCGGGAGATTTGGAAATCGGGAAATCCGCCCAGGTGGTGGAGCAGGTCATCCGCCCCACCGGACTTTTGGACCCGAAGATCACCGTAAAGCCCACCGACGGGCAGATCGATGACCTGATCAGCGAAATCAACCTGCGGACAGAGCGGCAGGAGCGGGTGCTGGTCACCACGCTGACCAAAAAAATGGCCGAGGACTTGACCTCCTACTTGGAGGGCTACGGCATCAAAGTGCGGTACATGCACCACGACATCGACACGGTGGAGCGCATGGAGATCATCCGGGACCTGCGGTTGGGCGAATTCGACGTGCTGGTGGGCATCAACCTGCTCAGAGAGGGCCTGGACCTGCCGGAGGTGTCGCTGGTGGCCATTCTGGACGCGGATAAAGAGGGCTTTTTGCGCAGCGGGCGCAGTCTTATCCAGACCGTGGGCCGAGCCGCCCGAAACGCCGGGGGACAGGTCATCATGTACGCAGACGAGGTGACGCCCTCCATGGAATATGCCATCACGGAGACGGAGCGCCGGCGGTCCATTCAGGAGAAATACAACGAGGACCACGGCATCGTGCCGAAAACCATCACCAAGGACGTGGCGGAAATTCTGGAAATTTCCACCCATCGGGATGACGGCAAGAAGAAAAAGAAGAAGTACACCCCATTGGAGCGCCGCGAGCTGATCGAGAAGTACACCAAGGAAATGAAGGCCGCCGCAAAGCTGCTGGAATTCGAGCACGCCGCCTACCTGCGGGATAAGATCAAGGAACTGGAAAACCAGGGCGGCGGCCACGCCCCCGTGCCGAAAGGCAGGGACAGGCGGTGAAGCAGTTCCCTACGGTAGGAAAAGACAAGGAAAAACAAATGGACCAACGAAAAAATAGGGATATTTTATATACTCAGCTGGCGCTGGAATATAACACCACGCCCGCGGCCTTTACCACCCCGGGCTTTACGCTGACTTTACCCACCAAGCCAGCGAGCGTGCGGCTCTTCGCCAAGGAAGTGCCGTTTTTCTCCATGGCCTGCACGGGAAACAGCGTAGTGGCCATGGCGGACGAAAGACTGCACCCCTTTCTACAGGCGCTGGCAGGCGAGGTAAGAGACTTACATCGGCTGTTTGAATTCCCGGCTATGGAGAAAATGAACGCTGAACTAAAAAAGTACGGCTATGCCCTGTGGGGCAATGAGCACATGTACCTGCCGGGGCAGGCGTTCCCGGAATTTTCCATCGCCCCGGAGTTTGCTTTAAAATGGTTCGAGACCGAAGAAGCCATCAGCACCTTTTACCCCAACGAGAAGTTTCGCATGGCGCTGGGCGAGAAATACAACCCCGACCGCCCGGACGTAATCGCGCTGGCGGCCATGGACGGTGAAACCATTGCCGCGGTGGCGGGCGCCTCCGCCGACATGCCGGACCTGTGGCAGGTGGGCATTGACGTTTTGGCAGACTACCGTGGCGCGGGGCTGGGCACGGCCTTGGTGGCGGCTTTATGCAAACGCATTGAGGACATGGGGAAGATACCCTTTTACGGCACGGCCGCGGCCAATGTACATTCACAGATCATCGCGGCAAAATGCGGCTTTTACCCGACGTGGGTAGAGACCGGCGCATATAAACTGTAACGAACAGGAGAAAACTATGAGCCTTGATAAAATCGTGGTGCATGGCGCCAGAGAGCACAATCTGAAAGACATCGACGTGACCATTCCCCGGGACAAGCTGGTGGTGCTCACCGGGCTGTCCGGGTCGGGGAAATCCTCCTTGGCCTTTGACACCATCTACGCTGAGGGGCAAAGGCGGTATGTGGAAAGCCTTTCCTCCTATGCCAGAATGTTTTTGGGCCAGATGGAAAAGCCCGACGTGGACATGATCGACGGCCTTTCCCCCGCCATTTCCATCGACCAGAAGACCACCTCCAAAAATCCCCGCTCCACCGTGGGTACAGTGACGGAGATTTACGATTACCTCCGGCTTTTGTACGCCCGGATCGGCATTCCCCACTGCCCCATTTGCGGCAGGGAGATCAAGCAGCAGACGGTGGACCAGATCGTGGATCAGGTGCTGGCACTGCCGGAGAGCACAAGAATTCAGGTTCTTGCCCCCACCGTGCGGGGCAGAAAGGGTGAGCATCAGAAGGAATTCGAGGCCGCCCGGCGCTCCGGCTTTGTCCGGGCCAGAGTGGACGGTCTGGTGTACGATTTGAACGAGACCATTTCTTTGGAAAAGAATAAAAAACATACGATAGAAATCGTGGTGGACCGGCTTGTTGTCAAGCCCGATATCCGCTCCCGCTTGGCGGATTCCATCGAGGTGGCGGCCGGGCTCACCGGCGGCATCGTGGTGGTCAGCGTGCAGGACGGGGAGGACATCACCTTCTCCCAGAATTACGCCTGCCCGGAGCACGGCATCAGCATTGACGAGCTGTCCCCCCGGATGTTCTCCTTCAACAATCCTTACGGCGCGTGCAAAAAGTGTACGGGCCTGGGCGTGTTTATGCGCATCGACCCCCATCTCATCATTCCGGACGGCCGGCTGTCCATCAACAAGGGCGGCTTGAAAGCCAGCGGCTGGGCCATGGAGGGCAGTACCATTGCCGCCATGTACATGCGGGGACTGGCGGAGCATTATCATTTCTCTTTAGATACCCCCATCGGGGAACTGCCCGAGGAAATTGTGGATATTCTGCTGTACGGCACAAAGGGGGAGAAAATCAAGCTTCGCCGGGTCAGCGAGTACGGCAGCGGCACGTACATGGCGGAATTTGAGGGCGTGATCAACAATTTGGAGCGCCGGTTCCGGGAGACCTCCTCCAACTGGATCAAGGAAGAGATCGAAACCTACATGAGCGCTGTCCCCTGCGACGAATGCCACGGCAAGCGGCTTTCTCCGGAAAGCCTTGCGGTGACGGTGGGCGGCATCAACATTGCCGACCTGTGCGACAAGTCCGTCACGGAAGCGCTGGAATTTTTCGACGCGTTGGAATTGACCGACCGGGAGAAAATGATTGCCGCCGCCATTATCAAGGAAATCAGGGCCCGGCTGGGCTTTTTGCAAAGCGTGGGACTGGAATACCTGACCTTGTCCCGGTCCTCCGGCACTCTGTCCGGCGGCGAAAGCCAGCGGATCCGTCTGGCAACGCAAATCGGCTCCTCCCTCATGGGCGTGCTGTACATTCTGGATGAGCCCAGTATCGGCCTGCACCAGCGGGACAATCAAAAATTGCTGGGCACTCTGAAGCGTCTGCGGGACTTGGGCAATACGGTGATCGTGGTGGAGCACGACGAGGAGACTATGCGCTCGGCGGAT
>JAFLRP010000140.1 GCA_022511515.1 Acutalibacter sp. | reverse complement strand
GCTGGGGATTTTTTTCTGCAGGGAAATCTCCACCCCGGCGCTTTCCAGTCCGCAGTGCTGCAAAAAGAGTTCCGCCGCCCGATAGGCTGTGTTTTTCAAATCGGTGGGCAAATACTTTTTATTGCTCCGCAGACGAACGCCCGGTTCTCTGACAGGGAGAATTTCCACCTCGTCCCACAGGGAAACGCTCTGCATCACTGTGTCCAGCAGGTGATAGCCGTCCTCCCGTTTGCCCGTCACGTCCAGGGTGAGATTGATTTTTCCATATGCCTTGACCTTCATAACTATGGCCATTGCTTTCGCATGAGCGAAAGCCACCTTTCTTCGGGAATTGCACATTTCATTCAAAAGTTTCCCGCTGGGAAACTTTCGGGAGGTTGACCGCAGGTCAAACTCCTGCGCCGACAAAACCGGAAGGTTGAAAATTTATTTTCAACCTTTTCCTTTCTATATCCGGAACATGCCGAACCTGCGCACGCCGATGATGTGCTGGGGGCACATTTCGTGGCAGCAGAAGCAATGGATGCAGTTTTTGTAATCGATTTCCGCTTTCCCGTCCTTCACCGTGATGGTGTGCTGAGGGCAGCTTTCCGCGCACTTTCCGCAGCCCACACAGCCCTTTTTCTCAATGCGGGGATAGGGCGTGGTAATTTTCTTTGCCAGGGGCTGCAGAAACTTGGGAAGCATATCCACAAAATCCGTGCTGGATGCCTTGGCCCGTTTGAAATCTTGTACTCGCAGGGTGCCGGGATCGTCGCCCAACAGCTCGATTTCCTCTGGGGCCAACCCCTGCTCTTTCCCATAGCGGAGCATGATGATATTCTGGGGATCGATGCCCACCAGATCCGTGGCGCAGAAGTCGGCGGCGTAGGGATTTTTCGAGGCAATGACCGCTCCCAAATCTCTACGGCTTCCCCCGGTGGGTCCGTCCCCCTCCATGGCCCAAATGCCGTCTAAAAACGACAGATTCGGGTGCAGGAATTCGCACAGGTCCACGATCATCTGGGAAAAATCTTCCTCTTTTGGGAACCGGCAGTGCAGTTCCGGCTTTTGCAGGCCGGGCACCGCACCGAACATATTCTTCACCGCCCCGGAAAAGCCCACCATAGAGTGGGTCTTCAGCTTGGCAAGGTCGATGATGTAGTCCGCGTCGACGAAGGGCTTGATCACTTCCAACTGCCGGCAGATTTTGCCCTTCGGCAAGCTGACAGTCTGACTTTCACAGTCCGTGTAGAGAGAAAAACCCATGCTTTCCGCCATGTCCGTATAGCCGCAGCCCTTGAAGTGGGACTTCATCAGTCCCGGGGTATAGGGCCCGCCGGGGCTTTCCGCGATCAGCACCTTGGCCCCGGCCTTTTGCACGCAGCGCCCAACCGCCGCAACGAATGCAGGATGGGTGATGGCCGCGCCCTCCGGCTTGGAGCGCATGATCAGATTGGGCTTTAAGACCGCCGTCATGCCGGGTTTCAATTCGTCGGTAATGTGAAGCTCTTCAAAGATCCGCTCCATCAGCGGTTCCAGTTCCTCTGCCCGGTAGCTCCCGCACCGGGCCACATAGACCGGCGCCCTCATAGCTCACTGAGGAACGCTTTCATGCGTTCCAGCGCTTCGGTGATGTGCTGAATGGAATAGGAATAGGAAATGCGGACAAAGCCCTCGCCGCAAGCGCCGAACGCGTTTCCGGGAACAACCGCCACCCCTTTGCTGTAGATCAGCTTTTCACAGAATTCCTCTGAGGAAAGCCCGGTGCTTTGAATGGACGGAAATACGTAAAACGCACCCTCCGGCTCAAAACAGGGCAGCCCCATTTTGTTCAGCCCGTCCACGATCAGTCTCCTGCGCATATCGTATTGTCCTCTCATGTATTCGATATCCTCGTCCCCGTTGTCCGTGGCCTCTATGGCCGCGTACTGGCTGGTGGTGGGGGCACTCATGATGGCAAACTGGTGGAGCTTTGTCATTACCGCCATGATTTCTTTCGGCCCGGCGGCATATCCCATCCGCCAGCCCGTCATGGAATGGGATTTGGAAAAACCGTTGACCAGCACGGTGCGCTCCCGCATGCCCGGCAGAGCGGCAAAGGAAACATGCCGGGCTTCCCCATAGGTGAGGGAGGCGTAAATTTCATCGGAAAGCACCAGCAGTCCGTGGCGCTCCACCACCTTTGCCACCGCTTCCAAGTCCTCCCGGCGCATCACCGCCCCGGTGGGATTGTTGGGATAGGGCAGCACCAGAAGTTTTGTCTTGTCTGTAATTTTTTCTTCCAGCGCTTCCGCTGTCAGGCGAAAACCGTTCTCCGGCTTTGTCTCTACGATGACGGGAATCCCCCCCGCCATCTGGGTGATGGGCACATAGCAGACGAAGGACGGCTCGGGGATCAGCACCTCGTCGCCGGGATTGACTAAACTGCGGATGCACAGATCGATGGCCTCGCTGCCCCCCACCGTCACCAGAATGTCGGTTGTCGGCTCATATTCCACCCCGTAGTGGCGGGAAAGGAAATGCGCAATGCTTTCCCGCAAACGGGCAAAGCCCCGGTTGGGAGTATAGCGGGTGCGGCCCTTTTCCAGGGATTCGATACCCGCCTCCCGGATGTGCCAGGGGGTGGGAAAATCCGGCTCGCCCACGGAAAGGGAGATCACGTCCTCCATCTCATTGGCAATGTCGAAAAATTTCCGGATACCGGAGGGCTTGATCTGCTTCACTGCGGAATTCAAGAGATTACCGTACTCAATCACAAAGATTGCTCCCCCTCTCGTCCCGTTCCTCATAGTCGCTGTTATAGACCACGCCGCCGTCTTTGTATTTGGTCAGCACAAAATGGGTGGCTGTGGACAGCACGCCGCCGATGGGCGCCAGGCGCTTGCTCACAAATTTGGCGATGTCGGACATGGTGGCTCCCGTCACCGTCACGGCAAGGTCGTACCCGCCGGACATGAGATACACGCTTTCCACCTCCGGGAAATTCATGACCCGGCCGGCGATTTCGTCAAAGCCCGTGTCCTTCTGAGGGGTCACCCGCAGTTCAATCAAGGCGGTGGCCCGGTTTACCCCGGTCTGCTCCCAGTTGATCAGAGCGTGGTAACCCTTGATCACGCCCTCCTTTTCGTACCCGGCAATGGCGTTTTTTACCGTTTCCTCCTCTGTACCCAGCATCACGGCGATCTGGGCGGGGGAAAGGGTGCAATCCTCCTGCAAAAGCTCCAAAATCTGCTTCATTTCCATACAAATGACCTGCCTTTCGTTGGATTATAATTCTGTCAAAATTTCCCGGATGACTTCTTCTTCTATGGGTACGGAGTACACGCCGGGGGAAAATTCCGCCACGTCCCCGATGCCTTTCTGCACCACGAACCGCAATTTGCCATCCCGCACTTTTTTGTCTGTGTACAGTTTTTTTATCAATTTCTCTCTGTCAATGCCTACGGGAATCTTCACAGGCAGCCCTGCTTTTTCCAGCAAAGCAAGGACCCGCTGCCGCTCTTCCTCTGTCACATAGCCCATCCGCCGGGCAAGGGCCAGTTCCGCCGCCAGCCCGATGGACACCGCCTCTCCGTGGAGCAGCGAATACTCGCTGACCGTTTCAATGGCCCTGCCCACTGTGTGTCCCAGATTCAAAATCTCTCTGAGGCCGCTTTCCCGCTCGTCTTTCATCACGACCTCGTACTTGATCCGGCAGTTTTCCCCCGCCACATGGGTGCAGGCTTCTTCGTCACAGGTAAGCAGCCGGGGAATCTCCCGCTCCAAATACTCAAAAAAGCCCGGATGGGCAATGCAGGCGTGCTTGACGGTTTCCGCCAAACCGCTGGAGATTTGCCGCTTCGGCAGAGTTTTCCAGGCATTTACATCGATATAGACTTTTTTCGGCTGGTAGAACAGCCCGATCAAATTGGTGGCCAAGGGGGTGTCCACCGCCGTCTTGCCGCCCACAGAGGCATCCGCCGCGGCAAGGAGAGTGGTGGCGTAATTCACAAAGGGCACGCCCCGGGCAAAGGTTCCCGCTAAAAAGCCCGCCAAATCGGTGACCACGCCGCCGCCCACAGCAATGACCGCGCAGTCCCGCCGGTAGCCGGCAGCCAGCATTTCGTCTTCCAGCCGGGCTTTTGTTTCCCTTGTTTTCCGCTGTTCCCCGGCTTCAAAGACAAAGAGCTCCGCCTGAAATCCGGCAGCCGACAACATTTTTTGCAGCCTGTCTCCGTACAGCTCCTTGACGTTGCTGTCCGTAATAATGGCAAGTTTTTTTCTGTTTTCCACCAGTCCGTTTTGCAAATCGGCAACAAGCTTTTCCTCCAGCCCGAAACCAATCTCGATCTCGTAGCTGTCGTCCACCACTTTTTTCAGCTCTACCTGAAATACGCCCATGTTTCTCCCTCCCCCAAAGTACCGCTATAAATTGGACTTATCTTACCATATTATTTTGGAAAAGAAAAGACTTTCCCCTCTGGGGCTTGCGCATTCCCCGGTCAAAAGTGTAAAATAGGAGAAACGCATATCCGGCAAATGAGGAATTCAAACGTACATGAAACAGAGAAAAAAAGAGAAATTGACGAAAGAAGAGCGAAAACTCCGGGCCGCACAGCGCAGAAAAAACATGAAACAGGAGATCAAAGCCCATCCCGTCCTGTTTTGCGCCTATGTAATCCTGCGGGCGTTGGTCATCGCCGTGCTGGTCCGCAAAATCTTTCAGCAGGAATACTACGACGTGTTTCTCTGCAGCCTGACGCTGCTTTTGTTCACCATCCCCAGTTTTGTGGAGCGGAAAATGCACATCGACGTGCCGAACACTTTGGAGGTCATCATTCTGCTGTTCATCTTCGCGGCGGAAATCCTCGGTGAAATTCAGGAATACTACTTGATTTTCCCCTTCTGGGACACCATGCTACACACTTTAAACGGCTTTCTGATGGCGGCCATCGGCATTGCCATGGTGGATATTCTGAACCGCTCCCGGAAATTTAAGGTGCGGCTGTCCCCCGCCTTTGTGGCGGTGGTGGCGTTCTGCTTCTCCATGACGATCGGCGTGCTGTGGGAATTTTTTGAATACGGCGTGGACAATTTTCTGCACATGGACATGCAGAAGGACACGATTCTTTCCGCCGTCACTTCCGTGATGCTGAATCCCGAGGGCAGAAATTCCGCCGTCACCGTGCCCATTGAAAGCATTGTGGTAAACGGCGAACCGTGGGCAGGCTATATTGACATCGGTCTCCACGACACCATGAAAGACTTGTTGGTGAATTTTATCGGCGCGGCGATTTTTTCGCTGATCGGGATGCTGTACATCATCGGACGGAACAGAGGGAAAACTCTGGGCAAATTCGCCGCCCGATTCATCCCCCGGCTGAAATCGGAAGAGCTTTCTCCCAAAGAAGAAACCGGCGGGCTGCTGGAACCGATCCCCCTCTCCGATGCCGGGCCTGCTCCCTCTGACGCCCGCCCGGATTGTATCTTCTGCAAGATCATCGAGGGCGCCGCCCCCTGTCATAAAATCTACGAGGACGAGGAAACGCTGGCGTTTTTAGACGTCGCCGGGGACGCGGAGGGACACACGCTGGTGATCCCCAAACAGCATGCGGAAACGCTGATGGACTGCGGGGACGAGACGGTTTCCCGCCTGATGGAGACGGTCAAGCTTGTCTCGCAGTATTACGTCAAAAACTGCGGCTATCAGGGGGTCAACGTGCTGAACGCCAGCGGAAAAAGTGCCCAGCAGTCCGTGCCCCATCTGCATTTTCACATCATTCCCCGCCGAGATGGCGACGGGCTGAACACCTGGCCCGAGCTGGGACAGGACGATACCCCCCTTGCGGAACTGGAAAAGCGGCTGACCATGCTGCCGCCGGACAAAATATCATAAAAGAAAAAAGGAGGAGCAATCAAATGGAAACCATCATTAAGACAAAGCAGGGCGCTGTGGAGGGCTTACACAGCGAAGACGGGAAAACTCTGATGTTCCGGGGTGTACCCTATGCCCAGCCTCCGGTGGGAGACCTGCGTTTTCGCCGCCCTCAGGAGCATGAGCCCTGGGACGGGGTGCTGCCCTGCAAGGAATTTTCCGCCCGCTGTCCTCAGGCGGATTTGACCCAAATGGGTTTTTATGCCAAAGAATTTTACGATGACATGGTGCCGCCCTGTAATGAGGACTGCCTGTATCTGAACATCTGGACGCCTGCGGACGCTTCCCCGGACAGCCGCCTGCCCGTTCTGTTCTGGGTCCACGGAGGCGCGTTTCTCCACGGCTGCGGCAGCGAAAAGGAATTTGACGGCGAGGGGTTTGCCAAAAAAGGCGTGATTCTTGTCACCATCAACTACCGGGTCAACGTGTTCGGCTTCTTTGCCCACCCGGAGCTGGAAAACGAAAACCCGGAACACGTTTCAGGCAATTACGGCATTCTGGACCAACTGTTCGCCTTAGGCTGGGTGCGGGAAAACATTGCCGCTTTCGGCGGCGATCCGGAAAAGATCACCTTGGCCGGACAGTCCGCCGGGTGCATGAGCGTGCAGACTCTCATTTCCTCTCCCCTCTCCAAGGGCATGGTGCGGGGCGCGATTTTGCAGAGCGGCGGCGGTATCCGCGCCATGGGCGAAACCGCCGGGAAAGAAAAAGTTTGGGAAATCTCCAAGCGGCTGATGGACCATTTGCAGGTAAATTCCGTCGCTCAGTTGCGGGAAGTTCCGGCGGAGAAGTTAGTGGAAGCCGCCTATGCGGTAAACGGCGAGGGTCTGGGCTGGACGCCCCATCGGGACGGTTTTCTATTGCCCGGCTCTACCGACGAGCTGGCGGAAACGGGAAAAATCCACGACATCAATTATATGATCGGCTGCACCGGGGACGATTTCGGCGGCGATCCCAGACTGAAGGAAAGCTGTGCCCGTTGGTGCGAAAATCAGTTGAAGCTAGGCCGCACCCCCTCCTACCTCTATCTCTTTGACCGCAAGCTGCCCGGCGACGACGCAGGGTCCTTCCATTCCAGCGAGCTGTGGTATGTGTTCGAGACCTACCCCCGCTGCTGGTGGCCTTGGGAAGACCGGGATATCACCCTTTCCAAAGAGATGTCCGCCTACTGGGCCAATTTCGTCAAAACCGGCGACCCCAACGGCGAGAGTCTCCCCGTTTGGAAGCCCTACACCCCCGACCACCACGAGCCGAAAGATAAGAACATTCCCGGCTAAAATCAAAGGAGGAAGGCACAGATTGCGTCTTTTTGCGGAAAAATTCACTACCTTTGCACCGCCATGCGAAGGTAAGGCGATCTGTCGCGCCGGCAACGGTGAGGAAAGTCCGGACAGGACAGGGCGCCCTGCTGCGGAAAGCGCAGATGGGAGTAATCTTATTCCTTCCGTAACAGAAAACAACCGCCTTCGGCGCGTCCCGTCACCTCGTTTCGGACGTACCGTCGGCAAGGGTGAAAATGTGGGGCAAGAGCCCACGGCGGCCGTCAGCGATGCCGGTCGGGTACGGAGACAGGGCCTGCAAGACCAAATATACTGGCAGATGAGGGCTGCCCGCCCGATGTCAGGGGGTAGGTTGCGAAGATAAATGACAGATTCAAAAACAGAAACCGGCTTACGGCCTTGCCTTTATGACAAGGGGCTGCCCCGAAAGTACCGGGCCGGCCCCTTTTTCTTGTCCCTCCATGTGGCCGACCCCGGCAAAAATGTTATCTTTGTCCCTCGAACTTTTTAAGAATCTCATCATACTTTTTCTATATCTCTTCGAGAAAAGATGTCACGGTTTGTTCAATATCGTCTAAGTCCTCAATGTCAGCACATTTATTGAATTCATTCAGAATAACTCCATCACTACCGTAAAACTCACCCTTGATGTCTATCATTCCGTTATTTGATTGATAGCCTATTTCGATTGTCAGCAAGTCAATATCCTTTTCGTTCAACAATTCCTCCTTGAGTAAAATTTCCAGATATTTTGTTTCCGTTGAATTAGAGGTAGCACTGTCTGTACTCAATAAAAATTTCTTCGTGGAATCCTGACCTTGGAAAAATTCTACATAAGCATTGAGTACTTTATCGATAATCCAACTTATTTCTTTCAGCCTTTCCATTAATTATTTATCATTTTATATTAAGGAAAAATTCTTTGCGCGTAACCATTTGTGAATTGTTGTACAATAGCATTTAATTGGCCGTTGTCATAACTCAATTCGAAGATACTATTTGTGGCTTTTTCTTTTTGGTGTTCTTTAGCAGTCCTTTCAACTTGCTTAAGCCGTCCCTGCTCATCATGTATAAATCTGTCTGTCCGCCAGCCATACATGCCCCAGTTAATTACATAAGAAACTTGATTATTATCTTCATTGAAAACACGTGTGACATTCTGTAGATTATGGGTTTTACCAATATATGTAAAGGCAGTCAAATACTCATTTGTGTGCTCTATGAATACGATTTTTTTAATTGTGTCTGAAATATGCTCTATCACATAGAGAATTTTGCCTTCGTTATTCAAACCATACTCAAATACATTCTTAAAGATTGAAGGTTTGGTTTTAAGAAGTCTGCCTCTCTTTTGGCTGTTAAACTCATTTTCAAATGGATAAATGTAATAATATCGGTTCTTTGAGAATTGAACCTGTGAAACCTCTTCTAAACATTTGCCATATAACTCGTCAAACTTGTTTT
>JAFLRP010000139.1 GCA_022511515.1 Acutalibacter sp. | reverse complement strand
AAAATCCGCCTTCGGAGGGAGAAGGGGGCAGATTTCACCGTGCAGAGCGCGATTCCATTGGAAAGTTTACTACCTATTTTTTATCAGAGAAGGGAAATTTATATGGAATTCAAAGGAATCAGCAGAGTTTTTTCCACGGTTGGAGAGCAGCAATATGACACCATAGGCCTGTTTTGGGACGAATTGTCGAACTTGTGCGGGCGGGAGAACCTGCGCGGGCTGGGATACAATTGGACAAATACGTCCATTGAATATGTGATTGGACTCAAAAACGGTGAAATCGACGGATGGGATGTGTGCGTAGCTCTCCCGGAGGACGGCTGGACACGCGTCAAAGGGAGAACAGAGGAGCTTGGAAAACTTTATGATGAGATTTATCGAGACGGCCCGCTGAAGTATGAAATTGAAATGTTTGATGATGACGGTAATTGCGTCATTGATTATGTGAGAGAAGCCCCCAACTTTTTCACTTATTCATAAAACAGTTGAATATCGCAGCGGAATGTGATAAAATATCATCGTGAAAGGCGGCGCTACAGTGTGTTTCCTTGGCGACTTTCTACTATCTGGACCATTAGCGCAGTTGGTTAGAGCAACCGGCTCATAACCGGTCGGTCCGGGGTTCAAGTCCCTGATGGTCCACCAACACAAGATAATCCGAACCCGATCCCAATAGGGAAGGGGTTCGGATTTGTCATTTATCTAAACGAAACGGCGTAAGAGAAAGAGGGCAGTATCACCATGATACCGCCCTCTTTCCTATTGCTTAGTTTGTTTTTGTTTTGCTTTCCACGACTCAAATTCTTCTCGCCCTGCTTCACTTTCAAAAAATGCTTCAATGTCAGGGAGTAAGCACCGGGCAAGAGATTCTAACTCAAATTTTGGGATTTTACACTTTCCCTTTGCGTGGAGATTATTTTTTGCTGTGCTTTGGCTCATGTCAGCCTACACGCTAGAGTGCGCTCAAAAAGCGCGTAAAATCATGGTTGTTTTTATTCATTCAATCATTGTTTTGCTGGCGTTTTTCTCCTTTCTGCATTCTATTGTACTGCCGATAGTTGATTGTGTTTAGGATTTCTCCGCTATTGTTTTTCACCTCGATAGTCTTCTCAAACACCAGCGGAGAATCCTTTATCATTGCCTGTGCTTTGGCTTCGGTCATGTGCATAATCTTCGGGCGTTTTACTCCACGGGAGCAGCGGAACAGCCGAAAACCGGGAGGGTACATGGAAAGCCTAGCCCCTTTGATGATTGCCTTTTTCTTTTTGCTTCCCTGATCGACAACCATCTTTTCAACTATTTGCTTTCCTTGTAAGCCGGGGGTCATTAGTACCTCGCTCAATTCCATATCACCGAGGTAAGCTGTCAAATATAAGCCGGGGTTGTCTAGCCCTTTCAGGCTCTTAGTTTTTGTGTTCCCTTGTCGCCAAAGGCTGGCAATCGTATCGTTTGGGATAAAGGGGGCTTTATGGGGGAACAGAAACAGGCAATGGAGATGCCATGCACCTCTTGCTTGAGGTTCTGCTGCCACTATGTATTCCGCCGAATAGCGGTAGTGAAAGCGCAGCCAAAACCGCCTAAAGTCCTCATAGAGCCTAGCGGAATCTTTCATATTTTCCCGGTATGTGAGGGTAACCCACAATGCCTGGTCAGGGTCGGTCAGATTGGTGTTGATGATGTCCCAGAGATTTCTAAGGGACTGCGCCACCGTGGCTTTGCTTTCGGCTCTATTCTCTGTATGATCGAATGCCCTAACTTCGCCTGTGCGCTTGTCCAAGAAGCTGTCAGCGTTTAACTTCTGTATCACACCGCCGGAGGGAGCAACCGCCATATAGCGCACTTCAATCACATTTCCGCAGACCTTTACCGTAACAGGCTCATTCGGCAAAGGATGCAAATTTTGGACTTTTCTGTCATTATTCATAAAGAATCAAGTCAAGGGGCAGGCGGCTCTCGCTCCGCTTCGCCGCCCGCCCTTTCCGTGGCGTTGCGCAGTATCGCCTGTCGAATAGAGTTGTCCAATGCCTCAATGTCCTTGATCTGCTCGATTTTGACCCGCTCAATGTCGTACTCATCTACTAAAAGGTAGCCCTCGCCTCGCTTGTTTCTCGCTTTCATACGCTCCTTATCGTCTGGAAAAAAGCATATTCTTTCCTTCTTTTGATAAATTCCCTAGAGCGAGCACGGCGTGAAATTGATCACGAGCACCATGCGGGAAATGTTCAGCATCAGCCCGCTCTAAGCCACAAATCACATGGTAATTGAAACCCCTACCGAGCATTAGCAATTCTCCCAATTTGGCTTTGAGTTCTTCCGCTAGCTTTTTCTCCTGTGCGAGAATAAATGCAGCCCATTCGTCAACGATGAGGTAGTGTGGAACTCCCGGTTCTTTTGTAGCTTGCTGAGCCTTGAAGTTAGCATAATAGTCTCTCAGTCCTTTCACGCAATCATCATAGCCATAATACCCCGGCAATCCCGCAAAGCTGGCAAAATCAATCTGCTTATAATCCAAAATAGTGAAGTTGACTTTAGGGAGATTCTGGACTATCTTCTTCAAAAAGACCTTGGTTGCCACCGTTTTGCCCGTGCCAGTCATTGCTTCTATATCCCGTGTGTAGACATTCCTTGCGGCTTCCAACTTCATCAGCAAGTCCCTTACTCCCGGTATGGTAATATTCTGTTCTCCGTAATTGTGCGCTTTGTTATACTCGTCAAAGTAGTAGACCCGATCTAAGTCAAACCGTGGTATTTCTCTTTTCATCAGCCGATTCCAAATTGCTGTACGATTCATAACTTCCGAAATCTCCTTTTCGTTTTAGTATGTCGTTCTGAAGCTGGACAGAATCGCTATCACTTCTTTTTCTTCCTGCTCGGTAAACTTTCCTGTCGGGGCATGGGCAATAAAGGAAATCCCACTAGAATACCAAAAAGCGAGGGAAGTTTCGTCTACGCCATATAGCCACGCCGGATTTTCGTTGTTATAGTAGGGTGATGTCTCCGGCAAAACTGCATATTCTGTTTCGCCATCTTCCAGAGGTCGCATATCTCCTGCCTGATAGTCAAATACGGATACCCATTGTATTTTTGCCACCATGAATGAGCCTAAAGAAGAATGATCTGTATTCTGCACCCAGCCGGGAATAAAGCTGGAATCCGCAGTTTTTGTAATATTCACTTCATGCGCGGTATTCGTATTGCCTCGATTGATTTCGCTTTCGGGGAGACTAAGCATAGAATATTTAACCGTTACGCCCCTGTCGTTTGATACCTCAACTGTTTCACCCGTCTGTTGCACATCTTCTACCGTGATCTTCCAACCGTCGGGATAGTCAAAGGAGAACGACGGATAGGTGACAGCGTTTACTTCTTCAAATCGGGTAGCATAAGTATGGCTCAAATTCACGCCCTCTACATTCACGCTGGGCGTGTCCCCGCTTGAAGTATCTGTGCTTTCGCCTATAATCGGTTCGCCGTTTTCGTTGAGGGCAACGGTATCTTCCCAAAACACCCACTCTTGAGAGATCAGCGGGAAACGCTTTGCGCCATTTTCCTTGCTGACAATATCCCAATTTCCGCTTATACCGATTTTCCCCAAGAGGGTATCATCACCGCCAAGGTAGAGCGTGATAATGGGAGCGTACAGATCGGCTTGCAGATTCATTTTTTCTTGATATTTCTGTACCCTGCTACCGTTCTCGATGATCTCGTTGCATTCTCCGCTGATACTGGCATTAGCGGTCAGATTACCCCCGGCTTTTGCCCCTATATCTATAATTTCAAGACCGAAGGCGTCCAGAGAAGCGGAAAGGTCAGCACCGAAATCTACTTCCATAGCGGCTTCCATGCCAATATCTGCGGAGTTTTCCTGTACTTTCCGAATTTTATCGCCGTCTCTCCACTCGATCTTCGTTAGGTAGCCGAATCCCGCTTCCACCTGTAAGCTGCCGGAAGCGTCCGTATAGAGATAGAGATCAACAGAAACAGCAAGCCCCGGGGCGGGCAGGGGAATGGGGATAGTTGCGATTTTCAGCCGTCCGCTCAAATTTCCCTCAATCCCCAGTTCAGCGGTAATGTCGGACGAAACCGCTAAACTTGCCGATTTCGGAATGGGCGTATCAAATTCTATATTGAAAATCTGCCCTTTCTTGTACTGAATGTCTGCTGTCACGGTCAGAGCATTAACAGAGAGTTTCCCGGTTATTTTGTAGCCGTGGGAGAACTTGTCTTTTGTGTCCAGCTCCTTTGTCCAAGAATCGGTAGACCCGTTAAAGTCCTCTATGCCGGGAATACCCTCATAGACAAAATTGGAGTTTTCCAGCATTTTTGCAAATTTGCTGTCACCGAAAACCCCGGAAGTGATTCCCCACGCCTTTTCAGGATATCCGTTGCCGATCGTAACCGACCAGCTATTGCTATATGAAGCACTACTGCTTCCCATGTTTTTGACTGTGGGGGCTTCCCCGGAAAAAGACATCAGCCCAATGGTAATATCTTCGCCCGCAGCCATTTCCTTTGTCGCTGGCGAAGCGGAAACACCGTCAGCCCAAACGATATTGTCCAAGTCTGCCGAAAGGGAAGTGTGAAGATTCAGTTCATCATAGAGATCTTCCAGCGTGGGGGGTGCGGTTGTAAAAATCACCGCCCCATCTGCTGATTGAATATTGCTGACCTTGTAGGCAATCCCCCACGGGTATTCCGGGGTAGCTGGCGCAATAAAGGTATCTCCAATGCTGATTTCAGCCGTACCGCTTCCATTGGGGATAATCGCTGTGATTTCTCCATGGTTCCCCTGCTCGATTATGCCGGAGGAAATTGTTACGGTGTTACTCTCCACGGAAACTTCATTAGGGGAAACCCCGCTTAAATCCACCGCTTTTTCGTTGGAAACAACCATAGCCGTTTCCTCTCCGGGGTCATTCAAATAAACACTATACGCCTTTTGGACGATAGCGGCGCATTCCTCCGGGGTGAGATATTTTGAGCCGCCCTCGCTTACAATCCCGTGTTTTACGGCGTAGTCAATGGAATCTTCTATGCTATATTCGCCGTTTCCGTCTGCCCTGAATCCCGCAGCAATGGCGGCGGTGCTGGCGGCTTCATCGTAGATTACCAGCTTGTCCGCTTCTAAGGTGTCTTTGGAATAGACGGACAAAATGCCCCATTCTGCCAAGGATTGCACAGCAGGGAAAAGCGGGTTTTCCTTTGAAACATCAGAATAGTACGGCTCGTCTGTGTAGTATGTATCGAAACCGAAACCCTCTGCAAGCATGGTGATCCACTCGCCATGGGTGGTATATCCCGCTTTGTCAGCCGGTTCTTCCTCTCTCTGACAGCCGCTGAAAGAAAGCATGGTAAATACCATGCTCAGAGTGAGTAGAATCGCTATAATTCGCTTTTTCATGCCATTCCCCCTAAAATATCCCGTCTTTACGCAGGGTGTTTTCCATTATATAGTCCAATTCGAGTTTTTGTCAATTCAAATAGGGCTATTTATGGCAATTTGTCCGCTCTCCCTCTAAAATGGAGATAATAACAGGAAGCGGGGGTGCTATGCGTGTCATTTAGCGAAATCTTACGCAATTTGATAGAGGAACAGAATTTAACCCAAAAGCAGCTTGCGTTGGAGTTGGGCATTTCCCAATCGACCCTCGGCGGCTATGTGCAAGGCACCCGTGAGCCGGATTTTGAAACGCTGAAACTGTTTGCCCGCTATTTTCATGTTTCAACTGACTACTTATTGTCTTTCAATGCAGATCATTTTCACTCGTAAAATGAAGCAGAACTTCTTCGCATTTTCCGCTCCTTAGACCAAAGCCAACAAGAACTTTATATTGAGCAGGGGAAAGCGTTTATCCGGCTCAACAGCAAAGAGCGAAAAGGGGCAAAATCATCGTGATAAACTTTCAGCGGGAGTAACTCCCGCTTTTTCTATGCTGCCTTTTTTGAAAAAGGGAGTGACAATGCAGCCTATAATACAAAAAAGGAGTATAGTACTTTCTAAAGTGTGGAGTATGGCAAGAATTATTGAATATTGAGTATTTTTTGGAAGGCAAGGGCGTTTCCCTTTTTGGATTGTATTCAAAAAATCCTTCCTACTGTCAAGACCAAGCGTTGTTGCTTCGCAAGTCTTGACAGCATGATTTTTTGAATGATTTTTGAATCAAGGGCAACGCCCAAGCAGAGCAAGGGCAAATAAACGAAAGCGAGGTTTTACTATGGACGCTGTAATTTATGCAAGGTTTTCTTCTGACAGGCAGAAAGAGGAATCCATCGAGGGGCAATTAAGAGAATGTAAGGAATATGCAGAGCGAAACGGAATGCGAGTAATCAGCAGTTATGTTGACCGTGCGCTGTCTGCCAAGACTGACAACCGCCCGGATTTTCAACGCATGATTAAGGACAGCGAGAAAGGACTGTTTGACATTGTGCTTGTCTGGAAGCTGGACAGATTCGCCAGAAATCGGTATGATTCCGCAAGGTATAAAGCCATCTTAAAAAAGAACGGGGTCAAGGTCGTTTCGGCAAAGGAAGCCATAGCCGAGGACAGCACGGGGATTTTGCTGGAAAGTCTGATAGAGGGATATGCCGAATTTTATTCTGCTGAACTGTCCGAGAAAGTCCGCCGTGGGCATAAAGAAAACGCCCTAAAGGGCGTGAACAACGGTGGGACAACTCCTTTCGGATACATTCTAAAGGACAAGCATTTAGAGATTGACCCTCATACTGCCCCCATTGTGGTCGAAGTTTTCACCCGATACGCAGACGGCGAGACGATCCGGGAGATAATAGAATCTCTGAACAGCAGGGGGCTTACCACCCACAAACAGAAGCCTTTCAACACAAATAGTTTTCAAACCCTTTTGAAAAACCGCAAATACATAGGGGAATACAGGTATCAAGATACTGTGATCCCCGGCGGCGTTCCCGCTCTTGTTTCAGAAGAAATCTTTGAACGGGTGCAAGCGCGAATGGCAAAAAACAGGCATTCCCCGGCGAGAGCAAAGGCAAAAGAAAAGTATTTGCTTACGACAAAGCTATTCTGCGGGAATTGTGGGCGAATGATGGACGGCGAGAGTGGGACAAGCCACACCGGGAAAAAATATCATTATTATAAATGCCAAGGAGCGAAGCGGGGGACAGGCTGTAAAAAGAAAACCGTAAAGAAAGATTGGATTGAAGACCTTGTTGTCAACTACACAGTCCAAATGATAATGGACGATTCCACCCTCGCCGCTATTGCTGACATCGTGCTGGAATTTCAAAAACAGGAAAGCACTTCTCTACCTGTCTTGCAAAAGCAGTTAGCTGAAACGGAAAAGGGGATTGAAAATCTTCTAAACGCAATCCAGCAGGGTATCATCACCCCGTCTACCAAACAGCGGCTTGACGAATTGGAAGCGACTAAGGAACAACTGAAAGCCGGGATTTTGCAAGAAGAAATGCAGAAGCCGAAACTGACAAGAGAGCAGATTCTATTCTGGCTTCACCATTTCCGTACCATTGACATTACAAAGGAAGACCAGCGGCAGAGACTGATCGACAGCTTTGTCAACTCGGTATATGTGTTTGATGATAAAATCGTCGTGACATTCAACTATAAGGACGGCATGGAAGCGATTACCCTTAATGAAATAGAGGGTTCGGATTTATCAGGTGATAGTCCACCAAATACAAAAGCTTCACCCAGAGGGTGGAGTTTTTGTATTTCTTGGGAGAAGGGACTTGAACCCGAGAGGTCTGCTCGTCAAGAAAATGTCCCGGTGGGACTTTTTTAGGGCAGAGCGGCGAGACGGGTACTGTTGCGAAGCAACACATCATTGTGTGAAACACTATATTGCAGCAAAAACATAATTTCATTTGCCGCGTCAGAGGCAATCTTCAATGCTGTTTGCACCAGCTATTTATTGTATGGACGTGGCATTTGTGCTATAATTTTTAATTGAATAGAGAGATATCTTGTTCCGGTTTGCCGCAGGGCCCGGTCATGATTTTGAAATACGGGGGTATGGTTTCATGCTGAAGAAATGCTGCGCCATTTTGCTGATTTTTTGCGCACTGATGACCGCTTTTGGCTGCAGAAGCGCGGAGCCGTCTTCTGATGCGGAAGCGTCCGCGCCGGAGACTGCTCTGGAAGGATCTGCGCCAGAGGTTACGCGTGAAGAATCCGTGTCTGTGTCTCCGTCTCCTGAAACATCACCCGTGCCGGAGTTGTCCCAACGTGAGCAGGATTGGGTTAACGATCTCAATTATCTGCGCAAGCACTATAAGCTGTATCACCAAGACCCCTTTTATTATTGTCCTGAGGAGGAATTTGATTTCAAGATCGATCAGCTCGCTGCGAAGGTGGGCCGGCTCAGTGACAATGAGATTGCCTTTGAGATCGCGGCGATCCTGGCCGGGATGGGCGATATTCATACGCGCGTTAATTTGCCGGAATCTGTTTTTGAAGCGTTCTTTCCTGTGGCCGTTTTCTATGTTGGAGATAAACTTTATCTGGCTGCTTATCTGGAGGGCTATGACCGGTTTGAGCCTTATCTTATGCAGGAGATCGTGGCTGTAAACGGGGTGGATATCAAATACATCCAGAAGAAGATCGATACTCTGATCAGTCCCAACAACATCTGGGATTCCCGAGAAGTATTTTCCCGGTACTATGCGGTATATCCGGCGTTTTATGACTGG
>JAFLRP010000138.1 GCA_022511515.1 Acutalibacter sp. | reverse complement strand
AGGGGATACCGGCGTAAACGTCCCGCTCTCCGTACTCTCCCCACAGCCGGGCGGAAACAGTCAGCACGCTGTTTTCGCCGGACAGCACCGCCCGGACAATCCGCACCAGCGCCATGCCGATGCCGTAATAGGTGGCCCGTTTCGCTTCGATGATTTTTTGCGCCGCATCCCGCACTTCATGGCTCAGTTGCTGCATTTCCTCCAATCGGAATTTCCCGTTTGACTGCAGGCAGATGTCGTTCACCCACTTTGTGGCCACCATGGCTTGGCTCCAGGGGACAAATTCGCTGTCCCCGTGCTCGCCGATGACATAGGCGTGAATATTTCTGGGATCTACGGAGAAATAGTCCCCCAGCAGATAGCGAAGCCGGGCTGTGTCCAAGGTGGTACCGCTGCCGAACACCCGGTTGGAATTGAAACCCGACAGCTCGTAGGTCACTCTTGCCATGATGTCCACCGGGTTGGTGGCCACCAAAAAGATTCCGCCGAAGCCGGAGCGGACAACGGGCTCTACAATGGAGCGGAAAACTTCCTCGTTGCGTTTCAGCAGATCTAACCGGGATTCTCCCGGCTTCTGCCCCACTCCGGCACAGAGCACCACGATGTCCGCGTCAGCGCAATCACTGTATTCCCCGGCGAAAATCCTCATGCTGCCCCCGGCAAAGGCAACGCCGTGGTTCAAGTCCATGGCCTCTCCCTCCGCCCGCTTTTTGTCGATGTCGATGAGCACCAGCTCATCGCAGACAGCCTGATTTAAGGCGGAGTAGGCAAAGCTCATGCCCACCATGCCTGTGCCTACCACGACTACCTTTCGTTTGTTCAGATTCATATTTTTCTCCCTCATAGCAAGAAACCTTTTACTTTCAGTATTGGAAAATCACTTGACCTTATTCACAGGAGAAAAAATCAAGCTGTCAAGAAAATACGACAGAATCAAAAATTCTTTTGGACTATACTGGGACTTACAGGGTCACCTGTCGGAATGGGGGGATGCCGTTGACGATCTATGCGGATATACTTGTGGTCGTAAATCTGTACATCGACTTTTTTCTGCTTTGGTGCGTAGAAAAATTTCTCCATCTGCGGGGAAAGGGCTTTCGGCTGGCGCTGGGAGCGCTGACGGGAGCGGTCTTGGCGCTCTCCGTCCTGCTGCCCGGACTTCCGTCCCCAGTGCACTTGCTGATCGGCATCATCACGTCGCTGGCGGTCACTGCCGCGGCATTTGCACCCCTGCGCCCCAGAGAATTTCTCCGGGCGGCTGTGTGCTTTTGGGGCTTCACCCTGCTGCTGGCAGGATTTTTTCTGTTTTTACTTCGCTTTTTCGCCCCGAAAAATGTGGCGGTGCTGGGAAGTGTCGTCTACTTCGACCTGTCCCCTTTGCTGTTGTTCGCATTTACAGTGGGGGCTTACGGCGTTTTTTCATTGTGGCAAAAACTGTTTTCCGGCAGGACCGCCGGACTGCGCTGCCAATGGGTCACCGTGGAAAACCGGGGAGCCATCGCCCGCCTGTACTTAAAGGCCGACACGGGAAATGCATTGCGGGAGCCCTTTTCAGGGCTGCCGGTGGTGGTGTGCACAGCGGAGAGCCTTGGGGATACCGCCCCGGAGGAGGCAGCGGAATTCGCAAAATCCGGCAAGATCGGGGATTCCCCCAATTTGCAGGGCTTGCGCCTGATTCCCTTTGAAAGCGTGGGAGGCGCAGGAGTGCTGCCGGCCTTTCGCCCCCAAAAAGTCACCGTGGAAAAAACAGGGCAGCTCCTGCCCTGCTACATAGCTCTGTTTCCCCGAAAGCTTCCTGCCGGAGAGCAGACAGACGGTTTTTTTAATCCCGATCAGTTCCCTGAACTTCGGAACAACGAATAATCTTTTGAGGTGATACCATGAAATTCTTGTCCATCATAAAGCTCCGTCTCCGCCGTCTTTTTTATTGCTGGTTTTCCGAGCCCTGCCACTATATCAACGGTTCCGAAACCCTGCCGCCTCCCCTGACCAAGGAGGAGGAACAGCAGGTACTAGAAAACATCAGAAACGGCGTGCCCAACGCTAGAGAGCCGCTGATCACCCACAATCTCCGGCTGGTGGTGTACATCGCCAAGAAATTTGAAAGCCCCGGAGCCAATGTGGAGGACCTGATCTCCATCGGCACCATCGGGCTCATCAAGGCGGTGAACACCTTCCGCATCGAGCGGAATATCAAGCTGGCCACCTACGCCTCCCGGTGCATCGAAAATGAAATCCTCATGTACCTGCGGAAAAGCGCCCAGCTCCGGAATGAAGTCTTTATCGACGACCCCCTAAACGTGGACTGGGACGGCAACGAGCTGCTGTTGTCAGACCTCTTGGGCAGCGATCCGGACGCGATCAATCGGAATCTGGAGCAGGAAGCGGAGCGGACCATGCTGCTGGAAGCAGTGGACCGCCTTTCCCCCAGAGAAAAGAAGATCATGACCCTCCGATTCGGGCTTTCTTCCACCAAGGAGCACACCCAAAAAGAAGTGGCCGACGAACTGGGCATTTCGCAATCCTACATATCCCGGTTAGAGAAACGAATCATCACGCGGTTGAGGAAAGATTTAGAAAAAGTGAGTTAATGGTACCCCCGCCCGACCGGCGGGGGTACCATGATAAACCGGCTGAGAAAGGACTTGGAGAGAGCGAGCCAAAACCGGGCACGCAAAAACTCCCCGCCCGTAGAGGTAGGGAGTTTTCAATGCAATCAAAAAGAAAGCTGGTAGGTCTCCGATTCGCCTGCCAGATTGGTAATCTGCAGGCCCTGCCTTTTGGCATACCGCACGGTGTAGGCGGTGCCGCCCTGAGCGGTGTCTTTCAAATAGCAAAGGCAGCGGCTGCTGTGGTTCACGAGATAACGGTTGCGGGTGTGCATGCAGCCCTCGGTGTAGATGTCGCCGGTGTAGATGACTTCATCCGCCTGCCGGATCAGGTCGTGGTAAAGCTCGATGGACTCGCTGTCCCAGCGGCTTTCCTGGCCCAGACAGGGCAGCACCAGCACCAAGTGGATTTCCGGCAGCTCTGTTTCCCGGAGCGAGAGCACCTCCTGGGCCGCCAGGGTGTCAAAGCCCAAGGCGCCGCCGGCCAGAAAGGTGTCGATTCCCTGCTCTGCCAGCCGGATGATCTCCTCCCGCAGCCGTTCCCGCAATGCCGGCAGCTCGTCCCCGGCGATGATCCGATGTCCGGTAAAGCAGCAGGATTTTTCCCGTATCAGCTTCATGCTTATGACCATTGCTTTCGCATTGGCGAAAGCCACCTTTCTTTGGGAATTGCGTATTTCATTCAAAAGTTTCCCGCGGGGAAACTTTCGGGAGGTTGACCGCAGGTCAAACTCCTTCTCACCTCTCTTCTCCTGTAAGAATACCATGAAAAGGAAGAAAGCGCAAACAGAAAAATCCCCGGCAACGCCGGGGATTTTTTGTACAAATGGATCTGCGGGAAAACTTACTTCGTTCCCTCGTAAACTGCCACGGCGCAGGCCACGGTAGCGCCCACCATGGGGTTATTGCCCATGCCCATGAGGCCCATCATCTCCACGTGCGCGGGCACGGAAGAAGAACCGGCAAACTGAGCGTCGCCGTGCATACGGCCCATGGAGTCGGTCAAGCCGTAGGAAGCGGGGCCCGCTGCCATGTTGTCGGGATGCAGGGTACGGCCGGTGCCGCCGCCGGAAGCCACGGAGAAATACTTCTTGCCGTTCTCCAGCGCCCACTTCTTATAGGTGCCGGCCACCAGATGCTGGAAGCGGGTGGGGTTGGTGGAGTTGCCGGTGATGGACACGTCCACGCCCTCATGCTTCATGATGGCCACGCCCTCCAGCACGTCGTTGGCGCCGTAGCACTTGACCGCAGCGCGCTCGCCGTCGGAGAAGGGTTTGACTTCCTCAATCTTCAGCTCGCCGGTGAAGAAATCGTAGTCAGTCTTCACATAAGTGAAGCCGTTGATTCTGGAAATGATATAAGCGGCGTCCTTGCCCAGACCGTTCAAGATGATGCGCAGGGGCTCTTTCCGGGCGCGGTTGGCGGTTTTGGCAATGCCGATAGCACCTTCTGCGGCGGCGAAAGACTCGTGTCCTGCCAGGAACGCGAAGCACTTGGTCTCGTCCCGGAGCAGCATGGCGCCCAGATTGCCGTGTCCGCGGCCCACACTGCGCTGTTCAGCGACGGAGCCGGGAATGCAGAACGCTTCCAGACCGATGCCGATAGCCTCGGCGGCGTCGGCGGCAGTCTTGACACCCTTCTTGATCGCCACGGCGCAGCCCAGAGTATAGGCCCAGCCGGCGTTCTCAAAAGCGATGGGCTGTACGCCCTTTACGATATCGTAGGGATCAAATCCCTTGGAATTGCAAAGCTCTCTTGCTTCTTCCAAACTACCCAAACCATACTCAGCGAGACACTTTTCGATTTTGGGCATTCTTCTTTCCTTGCCTTCAAACATGACGTCATTAGCCATTGTGTTGTCCTCCTAATCTATGTAGTATGGTTTGCAAATTACTCGTCCCGGGGGTCGATGTACTTGGCAGCGCCGTCGAACCGGCCGTACTGTCCGATGTTGTTCTTGTAGGCCTCGTCGGGAGAAACGCCGTGGCGGATATCCTCCAGCATCTTGCCGACCTTGACGAACTGGTAGCCGATGACCTCGCCCTCAGCATCCAGAGCCATCTTGATGACATAGCCCTCGGCCATTTCCATATAGCGAACGCCCTTGAGCCCGGTGGAATACATGGTGCCCACCTGAGAACGGAGACCCTTACCCAAGTCCTCCAGTCCGGCGCCAATGGGCAGACCGTCCTCGGAGAAAGCGGTCTGAGTGCGGCCGTAGGCCAACTGCTTGAAGATTTCACGCATGGCCACGTTGATGGCGTCGCAGACCAGGTCGGTGTTCAGGCACTCCAAAAGGGTCTTGCCGGGGAGAATTTCCGCCGCCATAGCTGCGGAATGAGTCATGCCGGAACAGCCGATGGTCTCCACCAGAGCTTCCTGCACGATGCCCCCCTTCACGTTCAGCGTCAGCTTGCAGGCGCCCTGCTGGGGAGCGCACCAGCCGATACCGTGAGAGAGACCGGAAATGTCCTTGATTTCGTAGGACTTGACCCACCGTCCCTCTTCGGGAATGGGGGCAGGACCGTGGTGAGGTCCTTTCTTCACCGTGCACATATTTTCCACTTCATGGGAATAGTTCATATTGGTACTCCTTTCGTTTTCTTAATGATTTCGGGGCGAAATGCCGCCCGAAATACCAATCTGTTTTCATTATAATCGGAAACGCCGCCGGATTCAAGTGGGTGAGTGAAATTTTGCCGACAAATTTTGCAGGATCTTTTTGACTTTCGTATGTTTTACCAAAAAAGGGCGGGGAGTCGGCCGCAAGAAGACCGCTTCCCCGCTTTTTTGAGAATGAAATAAAGAACCTTTACGGCTGGAACGCCAGCTTGGCTTTCCGCAGGGCCAGCACCACCAAGGGCAACACCACCAACTGAATGATGATGCCCGGCAGGGCAGTGACAAAAGAAGCGGTGAGCCACATTTCCATGCTATAGTTCCCGGCCCGGAAAATCAGGGCGTTCACAATGCCGTACACCACTCTGCCGAGGAGCATTGCGCCTACCAGAGAGATGTACACGTTGGCGATCTGAGAGCCGGTGCGGACCAGAACGATCAGCAGTCCGGCGATAAAGCCATAGACCGCCAACTCACAGAGCATGCTGGGCAGATAGGCCGCCGGGGGCATGGACGTGATCAGGCTGGACAGCAGAGGCGTCAGAATGCCGCAGGCCAGACCGTAAGCCGGACCGCAAAGCAGACCGCACAGCAGGACCGGAATGTGCATGGGCAGCATGACGCTTCCCGCGTTGGGAATGCTGTGCATGGTGATGGGCAGCACGATCCCCAACGCCACACAGAGGGCGGAGATCACCATTTCCCAGATATACTTTTTCGTTTTTGTCATGTTTTTTCCTCCTGATTTTTTTGCAAAAACAAAGCCACGAAAGGAGTTTCCCTTGAGGAAAATTCCGCCTTCGTGGCTTCTATGCAACAGTTATGGTATGACTTACGCAGTGCTTTCCGCCCTTTCCCCTTCCCCTACGGAGGAAAGGTCCCTGTACAGGATCGCTGCCGCTTGGCGGCAGACAATCGGGCCGGAGCACAGTCTGCCCCTTTATTATAGCGAGTGACCGCGAAACCTGTCAAGGGGAAGATTTGTAAAAAATCTTATTTCTTGCAGGTGATCACTGTCACGTCCCGGTGGAGCTGAAGAACAGAGGCCGGAACAGCCGGGGTGATCTCCCCGTACATGGCGCGCTGGATGATGTCTTTCTTGTCCTCCCCGGCAATGAGCAGGATGCGGGCAGCTTTCATAATTGTCCCGATGCCCATGGTGATGGCCTTCTTCGGTACATCCTCGATGCGGTCAAACAGCCGGGAATTGGCACGGATGGTGCTTTCGGTCAAATCCACCTGATGGACGTACCGGGGGAAGCTGTCTGTGGGTTCATTAAAGCCGATATGCCCGTTGTGGCCGATGCCCAGAAGCTGCAAGTCGATGCCGCCCAGACTGTCGATGAGCTTTTCGTACCGCTTGGCCTCCGCCCCGATATCGGGGGCAGTGCCGTTGGGCAGGAAAGTATTTTCCTTTCGGATGTTCACGTGGTCGAACAGATGGTGGTCCATGAACCAGCGATAGCTCTGGGGACTTTCCGGGAACAGCCCGCAATACTCGTCCAAGTTCACAGTGCGGACTTGGGAAAAGTCCAACACTCCCGCCTTGCAGGACTTTACCAGCTCCTCATAAGTCCCGATGGGAGAAGAGCCGGTGGCAAGCCCCAGCACGCAGTCGGGCTTTAAGAGGACTTGTCCCCCGATGATACCCGCCGCGATGGCGCTCATTTTTTCGTAGCTTTCCGCTTCTAAGATTCTCATTTTGTTTCCTCCCCATTTAGTTATATATTTCCCAAACCTTACGCTTTTTCAGCCTGACAGTCCCTCCGCCTCCGGTTCTTCCCCGTCCGTGTTTTCTCTGGTCAGGTTCTTCATCCAGTTGTAGCGGTTGATCTTCACCAGCGCCACGAAGCACTTCAAAATCTGGTCACATTTCAGAGCGGCAAAGACCACCCAGGGGGCCGCGCCCAGATACTGGCAGAGAATGGCCGAGGGCAGCACCACGAAAAACACGAACACGGTGTCCATCTTGAACACAAAGGAGATGTCGCCGCCGGATTTGACCAGCCCGAACAGACAGGGCATTTGATAACAGGTCCCAAAGACGGTGACCGCGATCACATTGATAAACTGACGGGAATACATCTGCGCTTCCCCGCTGGCACTGTACAGGCCGATAAAGCCGTCCCGGAACAGGAGCACCAGTCCGCCGGAAACAAAGCCCACCAGCAGGAAAAGCATCTGCACGGTCTTGGAGTATTCCTTCATCAGATCGTACTTTCCCGCGCCCACCGTCTTGCCGGTGATGACGCCCACCGCCGAGGCCAGACCGTTGACCCAGACGTAAATCAGATTGTGGAGCATGCCCGTAATGCTGGTGGCTGCAATGACCCCGGCGCTGTACGCGCCCAAAATTTTCGTGTTTGCCAGCATATTGACAGACCACACCAACTGCCCGGCAATGATGGGCAGGCCGTAACGGACAAAATCTTTCAAAAGCTGCTTGTTCGTGCGCAATAAATCGCGGAGACCGAATTTCAGCTTCTTGTCCACAGAAAACACGTAGATGACGCTGACCAGCATTTCCAGAATGCGGGAGACCAGCGTGGCGATAGCCGCACCCTGTACCCCCAGTGCCGGGAGACCCAGCTTGCCGAAAATCAGGATATAGTTCAAAGAGATATTCGTGACCAGCGTCATGATGGAGATATACAGGCCGATTTTCGCCGTTTCCACGCTGCGCATGGAGGCGATCATCACCTGGGAAATGCAGAAAAAGACATAGGAAAAGCCCACGATCTGCAGGTAGACCGCGCCCTCGGAAATGACGCCTGCCTCCGACGTAAACATACGGATCAGCGGACCGGGGAAAAGCACCGCCGTGAGCGTCGTCAAAAATCCCACAGCGGCGGCAAATTTCATACCGATGGACACCACCTTGCGAATGCTTCCGGTGTCCTTTTTGCCCCAGTATTGGGCCGCCAGAATCAAAATCGCACCCTCGATGCCGGCCACAAACATTTGCAGCACGGTCTGCATTTGATTGCCCACATACACGCCGGAGATGGCGTTGTCTCCCAGTTTGCCGATCATCAGGTTGTCCGCGAAATTCACCGCAAAGGTGATGGCGTTTTGCAGCGAAATCGGGATGGCCAATGTGATCAGGCTCTTGTAAAAAGACTTGTCCCTTGTCCAGACTGCCATATTTAAGATTATTGCTTTCGCGTTAGCGAAAGCCTCCTTTCTTCGGGAATTGCATATTTGTTTTAAAAGTTTCCCTGTGGGAAACTTCGCGGAGATTGACCGCAGGTCAATCTCCTGCGCCGACAAAACCGAGAGTTAAAATTCATTTTAACTCTTTTTCTCCTCCCACACGGTCCCTGCTCGACCGTTACACTGCGATTATACACTACACAGAAAACAAAGTAAAGCGGATTTCCGGGAAGAAAAATTGTGAAAAAATCGGCGGGGGCGGTAAGCCCCGCCGATTTTCGAAAAGCAGAGTCGTGAAAGTAATTTCTTTACCATGGTTTCCACCTGTTGCGCAGGCTAATCACTGCCTATCCCAACCGCCATATTGCGCAAAAAGTCCTTTAGGGGGCTTCGCCCCCTAAAGGACCCGGTAAAAACCGCAAGCAACTGCGCTTCATTTGGCAGGCAAAGAGCAGAGTTCCCC
>JAFLRP010000154.1 GCA_022511515.1 Acutalibacter sp. | reverse complement strand
GAACTGGATCGGCGACTTTGTAGATCTTTCCGGGCTGGACTTGGAAAATCTGATCCGCCGTTTTACCCTTTCCACCGCCGAGGTGGAGGAAGTCTTCCACATGGGGGAAAACCTCAGAGACGTGGTGGCCGGAAAAATTTTGACCGTGGCGGACCACCCCAATTCCGAAAAGCTTCACCTGCTCATGGTGGACGGCGGCGATAAGCTGTACCAGGTGGTCTGCGGCGCGCCCAATGTGAAGGAAGGGATCATCGTTCCTTTCGTGAAGGAGGGCGGCATGGTAAGCGGCGAGGAGATCGGCTGCGCGAAGATCGCCGGGTGCGAGTCCCATGGTATGTGCTGCTCCGAACGGGAGATCGGCGTGTCCGCCGACCATTCCGGCCTGTGGGTCCTGCCCCCGGATACCCCGGTGGGCAAAGACATCACCGAGCTGTACGCCATCAAAGACATCGTATTCGAGGTGGACAACAAGTCCTTGACCAACCGTCCCGACTTGTGGGGACATTACGGCATCGCCAGAGAGATCGCCGCTCTGACCGGCCGGGAATTGAAGCCTCTGGAAACCGTGGAGCTGTCTCAATTTGACGGGCTGGACCCCATCTCCATCGAAATCGAGGACAAGGAGCTTTGCTACCGCTATTCCGGCTTAAAGGTGCGGAACATCACGAAGAAAATCAGCCCCGTGGATATGCGCATCCGGCTGTTCTACTGCGGCAGCCGGGCCATCAATCTGCTGGCCGATTTGACCAACTATCTGATGCTGGAAATGGGCCAGCCCATGCACGCCTTCGACTGCGACAAGGTGGACAGCATTCAGGTGAAGCGCTTCGACAAGCCCTTTACCTTCCAGACGCTGGACGGTATGGAGCGCACCATCGACGAAAACACCCTGATGATCTGTTCCAAGGGCGAGCCGGTGGCCGTGGCGGGCATTATGGGCGGCCTGGCTTCGGAAATCGAGGATGACACCGACAGCCTGTTGCTGGAATCCGCCAACTTTGACGCGGTCAGTGTGCGCAGGTCCTCCGTGCGGCTGGGCTTGCGGACGGATTCCTCCATGCGCTACGAAAAGGTGCTGGACCCGGAGATGACCAAAACCGCCATCGCCAGATTTTTGAAACTGCTCCTAGACGTAGACCCCCAGGCGCAGGTCTTTTCCAGGCTGACGGACGTATATGTGAAGCATTACCCCGAAATTTCCCTGAGCTTTGACAAACGCTATGTGGACCGGTACACCGGTATCGAAATCTCCAACGAGCAGATTCTTTCCACGCTGAAAGCGCTGGGTTTCACGGCGGAATGTGAAAACGATGAGTTCCGTGTGGGCGTGCCCTCTTGGAGAGCGACGAAAGACGTGACCATCAAGGCGGATATCATCGAGGAGATCACCCGGATTTACGGCTACGACAACTTCAAAATTTCCACCACGCTGAGCCCCCTTTATCCCCGGAAAAAGAGCGACGCAAATAAATCCGACAATTTTGCAAAGGATATTCTGGTAAAGCGCTACGGGTTGCACGAGGCGCATTCCTATATCTGGTTTGACGCCAAAAAATGCCGGGAACTGGGCATTGAAGTGGAAGACAATGTGAAGCTTTTGAGCCCTCAGTCTCCCGATCAGGAGACCTTGCGCACCAATTTGGGGCCCACGCTTCTTGCCTTTGTACAGGAGAACCGTTCCTTTGCCCCGGAATTCGGCATTTTTGAAATTGCCAGGGTGTGCGAGGGAAAGCTCCAAAACGGCGAATGCAACGAGCGCAAGGCGTTGGGAATCGTCCTGTACAGCAGGACTCAGGGCGAAAAGGAGCTGTACTTCAAGGCGCTGGAAATTGTCAAAGTTCTTGGCAGGGATATCAAGCGGACAGAGCTTACCCTGCAAAACTGCCAGCCCGCTCACGCTTGGCAGCACCCCAGAAACACGGCGGAAATCTCCTGCGGAACTGAAAAACTGGGCTGGCTTTGCACACTGCATCCCTCGGTGCTCTCCAAGCTGGACAAAAAGGCGGCGGTGGTCTGCGTGCAGATCGATATGGACAGTTTTGCCGCGCTGAGCCCGGGAGAACTGGCATACCGGGAGCCCTCCCGGTTCCCCGGCATCGATTTTGATCTTTCCCTACTGGTGCCGGACGGGCTGAAATACGAGGATCTGTCCCACGCCTGGGCAGAGGTGGACAAATCTTTGCTGACAAACGTGAGCCTCATCGATTCCTTTGCCCAGAACGGGCAAAAGAGCCTGACCTTGCGGTTTGCCTTCTCCTCTCAGGAAAAGACTTTAGCGAAGGAAGAGGTGCAGCCCGTGGTGGACGATATCGTGGAAAAGCTGAGCAAGGCGGGAGCCGCTCTGCGTTCGTAATCTTCGACTGAAAGCCTGTGTGAAATCGGTTTTTCAGTGAAATTTCTCCCGGAAAAAAACTTGCAATTCCGGGGAATATCCTGTATGATAACAAGAAGGGGCGCACAGCGCCCATATGGAAAGGCAGGCGTCTCACATGGCGGAGGATTTTTCCAAAAAGAATACGATCACCTTTTCTCTGGAGGAGGTACGGGAGCAAGATATGAAGCGTATCCTGCTGACCGTGTACGATGCCCTCAAGGAAAAAGGCTACAACCCCATCAGCCAGATCGTAGGATATCTGCTGAGCGAGGACCCCACCTATATCACTACCCACAACAACGCCCGCAGTCTGGTGCGGCGCATCGACCGGGACGAATTGCTCAAGGCCATGGTGCGCTCTTATTTGGGCGAATGATTTGATTTTAATGCGGAAAGCGCGGTGATTTTTTGAGCGAAGAGAAGAAGACAAAAGCGCCGAAGGAAGAAACGAAAGAAAAGACGGTCAAGGCAAAGGCGGCCAAGGCGGATAAATCCGCCACGGAAAAGGCGGAAAAGGAGCCGGCAAAAAAACCGTCGAAGACCAAAACCGCTAAGGCCGAAAAAGCGGAAAAGCCCGCTGAGGAGGGTTTCCCCACCTATAAGGGCAAGCCGCTGGTGCGCTCCGGCGATACCATTTACTATGGCAGCATGAAGGACAAATATGTCATCAAGATCGACATCAAAACCAAGAAAAAGGTGGGCGATCTGGACGTAGCCGACAAGGTGACGGTACAGTTGATGTACACTGACCCGGAGATCCGGACGAGAAAGCAGATCGTCAAGACTAGCGAAAAGAACGGTCTGTATCTGGCGCTGGACATTGCGGAAGCATGGTTGACCCGTGCTCTCGCCGAATAAGAGTTTTTCAAAACAAGAAGGCCCCCTCCAATTTGGAGGGGGCCTTTAGTCGGCTTTTTAGTCCTTGATAAAGAAATAGTCCTCATGGTTCAAAATCTTCGTGTTCCGAAAGCCCAGCCTGGTGTAGAAATCGGCGGCTCTCACATTGTCCTTGTGGCATTCCAGTAAAATGGGTACTTTGCCGTACTCCTCATAAATTTCCCGCAAGGCCAATTCCAGCGCCTTTGAGCCCAGTCCCTGCCCCCGGTAATTCCGGTCCAGAACAAACCCCATGATGCGGAAATATCCTGTTCCTTTCAGCTCGGCTGGGTCTGCTTCGTCTTCAATGGCTTCTCCGATCAAAAGAATGCCGATATAGTTTTCTCCGTACTTCATGCAATAGCAGTGCCCCCGCAGGTGATTTTCGTTGCCGTATTTCGCCAGCTCGATGGTATCGGCTACCTCCTCTGCAAACTCGTCGGGCACATCGTCTCGCTGTATTTGTTTCACCTGAACCTCGTTTTCCGGGTTCAGCAATTCCAAGGTAAGTATGGGATTGTCCACAATTTTGTTCCTCTCATGTTTCGTTTTCCGCTTTATCCGGCTTTACATAGCATTTGCACACTCTTTGAAAGGCAGCTTCATCGTCCCCGGTGAAATGGGAAATGATGACCCGGTACAGATTTTCCAGATGATCTCTGACTGTTTCGCTGTCAGGCAGAGTATCGCTTAACGGCAGCAGCAAAATCTGATATTCTACGCCGAACAGGAACGAAAAAACCGGGGTGGGAAAGCAGCCGCAGTTTTTGTAAAACCGCAGTCTGCGCCGGCGCTCCGTCAACTGTTCCGGGGTCTCGGCGCTGTCCTCGCTTTCCGCTTCGATGAGCACATAGGGCACTTGAAATTTCCGGGAAATGTTTTTCAGTTCCCGTAGAAATTCGCTTCCCACGCCCTGCCCCCGGCGGTTTGGCGCTACGGCGAAATAGTCCAGCAGCGCGGCGCCCTGAGACAAAATCAGCATGGCGTAGGCGGTGATCTTCCCGTTTTCCCGATAGGCGTAGCAGCGGTAGGCATTTTGTTTCAGCAGATACTGCATACTGGAAAAGGGGCGCAGCTCGTCGGGAGGAAAATCCTCCCGCAGTCTTTCATGATACAGAGCCTTCAATTCCTTTTCGCTGAGAGATTCCAATTTCATAAGTCTTCCTCTGTCACGCTTTCTTTCCGGGAGAAAAAGCCGGATTTTTTCTTATTGTAGCAAAAAATGATTTTCCCAGCAAGGAAAAACCCTTACGGTTTTCTAAAAAAACAGGAAAAACGTTGCGTTTTCGGCAAAATCCTTGTATAATAAATATAACTTTACGCTCTGACGAACGTTCTGGTCATTTTGTTTTTTACCGTGAAAGGAATGCACTTATATGGATTCAATAAAAAGACGATATATTTTCCTGGCGCTCACCGTGCTGCTGGTAGCGGTGCTGGTCATCGTTTCCGTGGTGATCGTGTTGCAGGGGCCGAGAGAAAGCAGCGTGGAGCTGGTCTCCAAAATCGGTTCCACAGAGCTGACCGTCAACGACATGTACGAGGGGAAGATGACCATTCCCTACTTCAATATCCCCACCAATTCCTATAAACCGGACAAGTTTTTGGAGAATAAGGGCGTGATCACCTACGAGGAAGGCAACTCCTTCGTGGGGATCAACGTCAATTCCAAAAAAGGGGATATCAACTGGCAGCAGGTCAAGGACAGCGGCGTGGACTACGCCATGATCCGGGTAGGCTGGAGAGGCGACGACAACGGCGTGATCGCTCTCGACGAGAAATTTGAGGACAATATCAAGGGCGCAACGGCAGTGGGATTGCCGGTGGGCGTGTATTTCTATTCCAAGGCGGTTACCGACGCGGAGGCCGACGAGGAAGCCGCCTTCGTGCTGGAGCAGATCCGGGTCTACAATGTGACCTACCCGGTGGCGATCTACTGGGAGTACGGCACGAAGGACGACGGCACTTTAGATGAAACCAAGCGGACCGTTCGTTGCAACGGCGACCAGGTCACGGGCTTTATCGACACCTTCTGCAAGAAGGTCAAGGCTGCCGGGCACACCGCCGCCTACTATTGCGATAAGTCCATGGGCTATACGAAGCTGAACTTGTCTACTCTCTCCGGGTACGATATGTGGTACGCGGAATTCCGCAGCGCTCCCAGCTTCTATTACGATTTCACCATGTGGCAATATACAAAGTCCGGCACAGTACCGGGCATTGAGGGAGAAGTGCCCATCAATCTCTCTTTGAAGAAGTATGGCAAATAATGCTGCCTTTTCGGGCAGAAAATTTCGCGGAAGGGGGGAAACGGCATGCGGCTCGATGATGTACAAAAGAAAAAGCTGTTTTACATCGTTGCCGGCGGGCTGCTGGTGATCCTGCTGGTCCTTGCTGCCGTCGTCGCTTCCCTGAATAGCGGGGAGTCCCCCGGCTCGGTGGGGGAGCCCATCAGCGGCGTTTCCGTCCCGGAGGGGGAAATTTTGGTAGAGGATATGTACGACGGGGAAACTCTCATTCCCAAATTCGACCTGCCCAAAAACCCGTATGACATGAAAAAGTTTATCATTCGGGACGGATTGACCCGGTATGATGACGCCAAGGCCTGCATGGGCGTGGATGTGTCTGAGTATCAGGGGAACATCGACTGGGCGCAGGTGAAAAACGCCGGGATCGATTTCGCCATCCTTCGGGTGGGCTATCGGGGCATGACTCAGGGACTCTTAAATGAGGACAGCACCTTCCAGCAGAATTACGACGGCGCAACGGCCGCCGGGCTGGACGTGGGAGTGTACTTTTTCTCCCAGGCGGTGACGGAAGCGGAGGCTCGGGCCGAAGCGGATTTTGCTTTGAATCTTTTGGATCAGCGGGAGCTTACCTATCCCGTGGTGTTTGACTGGGAATCTCCCACCCCCAGCGAACGGCTGTCGGCGGAGGACCTGCGGGCCTACGGCATGTCCGGGGAAGCGGTGACGAAAATCGGCACGGCGTTCTGTGAGAAGGTCAAGGAAGCGGGGTACACGCCCTGCGTCTATTTCAACAAGCATCAGGCCTACCATTTCTTCGATCTGGATCAGTGGAAGGATTACGATATGTGGTATGCCGAATACGCCCGGATTCCCAGTATGTATTACAGCTACCGCATGTGGCAGTACACCAGCGAGGGGGAGGTCCCCGGCATCGACAGCGGCGTGGACGTGAATATCTGCTTCAAGCCGTTTTAGTTTTAAAATAAGCCTATAGTCAGAAAAAATTCCGGGGTTTACTCCGGAATTTTTTTGGAAGTTGGTGAAACGAAAAGTTTCACCAACTTTTGCTCTCGGATTTTTTCGTCGAAGAAGATTTTTTCATTTTGTGTGTAACCTTTTGGCGATGTAATTCCTCTAATAGATGTAAAAGCTTTTGCGGAAAAGAAACGGAAAAGGAGGGAAAACTTTGGGCAAGACGGAAAAGCTGGTGCGAAAAGCCCAACAGGGCAATAAGGACGCGTTCGTCCAACTGATGGAAGAAAGCAAGCTGTCCATGAGCCGCACGGCGCTGGCCATTCTGCACAGGGAAGAGGACGCGGCGGACGCCATCGCGGAAACGGTGCTCACCGCCTTCACAAAGCTCTGCGGCCTGCGCAATCCCCAGTATTTTAAGACCTGGCTCACCAGAATTTTGATCTATAACTGTTACGGCATATTACAGCAGCAAAAGAGAACGATCCCGCTGGAGGAGCTTCCCGAAACCGCGTGGAAAGCTGACCGCATGGGGGACTATGACAACGTCATCGACATTCAGGCAAGCTTTCGGGAGCTTGCGGAAAACGACCGGCTGATTTTGACGCTGTTCTACATGGAAGATTTGTCGGTGAAAGAGATTGCCCAGCTTCTGCACATCCGGGAGAACGCCGTAAAGACGCGCTTAAACAGAAGCAGGAACCGTTTTCGCAAAGTCTATGAAGAAAGGGAGGAATCGCAGCATGAAGTTTGCAGTGGATAACGAATACGAAGCCAACAAAATCCGGGAAAGTTTGGAGCTTTCCGCTGTGCCGGACATCATCGACAAAAAGCTGCGGCAGGTCTACGCCGAACTGCCGGAAGAAGTGCCTGTGAAGAAACACTCTCAGATGGGGAGAGTGTGGAAGACCGCCGCGGCAACGGTTTCCTCACTGGCCGCCGCCTTTTTGCTGCTGTTGGGATTGAACGGACTGAATCCGGCGCTGGCGGAAAATCTGCCCTTGGTGGGCAGTATCTTTCAATTCGTCAACAGGGGCTACAGCCCCACTGTAAATATGAAGCTCGCCAGCAGCCGCATTTCGGAATACGCCGTGGACGTCTCAGAAGAGGAGGGCTCCACCGTTGTCGTACCTGCAGGGAGCGTCTTTGAAAGGGCCATTACGGCCCAGCTCAGGGAAGTCTACTATGACGGGAGCTTTGTCCTTGCCGGTCTGGAGTTCCAACTGAACGTGGACGATGATTGGATCACGGAGATTTTCCAATCGAAGTATGACGTCATCATCAACGGCGAGCCTCAAATACGCCACAACGAAAAAGGACAAGTGGAATATCCCCACGGCACCGGAAACGGTTTTTGCGATTTGAGCGACTACTTTCTGACGAAGCTCGGTGACGGCACCTATGGGATGTTGAAGGGCTTCCGCGTACCAGACCACCTGCAGGGCGCGGATTCTCTGGAAGTCGAGCTGAGTTTCGATGGGTTTTCCGGCAACGGAATCCCCGTCAATTCTTCCGGATTTACCTTGCCCTTTACCGTGCAAAAAAGGGAAATCCCCACAAAAGAAATTGACTGCGAGGGCATGGAAATAAACGGTATCCGGTTGCTTTCCGCCACCTCCAACCCAGTGGTGACCTATCTGGAGCTCGAATACCCGGAGACCTACAACAATCCCGCCTCCGGGGCCGGCTTTGACGACGGCATCGCTATCGGCTTTTTCGGAGGGGAAGAATCTCTGCCGATGAATGGGATCGTACGGGACATGAACGTCATGGCGGGCTTGTCGGAATCCGAGACCCGGAGTGTCGTGTGGTCTCTGTTTGATAAAAACGGTTCTCACAAACATGAGGCTGTTTTTGTCGTCGATTTCGTAAATGGCACCGCCCGTATCGGCAGTGAAGAAGATCTCAAACGCGCGCCCTCTGCGGACTACGCCTGCGGCGTGGAGGCCATTCAAAACCTGCAGGACGGCTATCTTGTGGAGAAATACCGCGCTGAGCAGGAGAAACCCATGCTGTATCTGGCCAGCGGCAGCGGAAAGCGGGAGGACCTGTGGGTAGAAGTCTGGCAGGACGGCACGCTGGTGGACAGCCGACAGATTCACTGGAATGACAACGGCTGGTCCGACAACTTCCTCTATTTCGAGTACGAGGATGACGGGAGTATCCTCGACAGGGTTCCCGGCACGGAGCACACGGTCTATATGATGATCCTGCTAAACGGTTACGCGGGGCTGGATCTGACCCACCCCCTGACCGTAAAGGTTTATGATTCCGCAAGAGAGCTGGTCCTCGACCAGGAGATCACCTTGGAGGTAAACCAGAACTGATTTCGTAGACAAAAAGAAAAGCACCCTCGGTACGGAGTACCGAGGGTGCTTTTCCTTGTGATGGAAACGGGAAAAGAAGATTGATTTTCAGGGAGAAAATTGCTATACTATGAGCCAGTAAATCAGGCGGCGAAAAGTAAGGAAGTGTTTTTGTGGATTATCAGGAAAAGGCGCTGGAAATGCACCGGGAATGGCAGGGGAAAATTCGCGTGGAAACGCCCTGTCCCTTGACGAGCAAAAAAGATTTGGCGGTGGCCTACACCCCCGGTGTGGCCGCGCCCTGTTTGGAAATCGCGAAAGACGTGGAAAAATCCTATGAATACACCCGCCGGGGAAATCTGGTGGCGGTGGTGACAGACGGCACCGCCGTACTGGGACTGGGGGACATCGGCCCGGAAGCCGGAATGCCCGTGATGGAGGGCAAATGCGCCCTGTTTAAGGCCTTTGCCGGGGTGGACGCGTTCCCCATCTGCGTGCGAAGCAAGGACGTGGACGAGATCGTCCGCACGGTAGAGCTGATTGCCGGCTCCTTCGGCGGCATCAATTTGGAGGATATCGCCGCGCCCCGCTGCTTTGAGGTGGAAAGAAAACTGAAAGAAAGGCTGGATATCCCGGTCTTTCACGATGACCAGCACGGCACCGCCGTGGTGACGGTGGCCTCCATGATCAACGCTCTCAAGCTGACGGGCAAAAAGCTGGAAAATATTTCCGCCGTGGTCAACGGCGCGGGAGCTGCGGGCACGGCCTGCACCCGGCTGCTGATGGCGCTGGGACTGAAAGACGTGGTGGTCTGCGACAAGATCGGAGCCCTTGTGCCCGGTCTGCCGGGCATGACTGACGCTCAGGCGGAATTGGCGGAAGCGACCAATCCCCAGCGGAAAACGGGCACCCTTGCCGACGTGATCCGGGGCGCCGACGTGTTCATGGGCTTCTCCGCGCCCGGGTGTCTCACCGGGGACATGGTGCGTACCATGGCAAAGGACCCCTTGGTGTTCGCCTGCGCCAACCCCACACCGGAGATTTTCCCGGAGGAAGCGCTGGCAGCCGGGGCAAAGGTGGTGGGCACCGGGCGTTCCGACTATCCCAATCAAATCAACAATGTGCTGGCTTTCCCCGGCATTTTCCGGGGCGCGCTGGACGTGCGGGCCAAGGAGATCAACGACGAAATGAAGGTTGCCGCCGCCTATGCCATTGCCGGGCTGATCCCGGAAAGCGAGCTGCGCGAGGACAATATCATTCCCTCCGCGCTGGACGAAAAAGTGGCGAAAGCCGTGGCAAAGGCCGTGGCGGAGGCCGCCCGGAAAACCGGCGCGGCAAGAATTTCATAATATTTGACAGGGCATAATAGGAGAATTATAATCATACCGATCCAATAGGGAAATAACTGGCAAAAGCAGAATTTAAGAAAAGGTGAGAAAAATGGAAAAGTCGAAATCTACCGTATATAAGGTGGTCCTGACCGCCGTGTTCGCGGCATTGGTCTTCGTGTCGAATATGATCAGCATTCCCATCCCTGTGGCGGTGGGCAATGTGAGCCGCATTCACTTGGGCAATATCTTCTGCCTGCTGTCCGGCCTGATTTTAGGACCCATCGGCGGCGGATTGGCGGCGGGCGTGGGCTCCGCCCTGTACGACCTGACCAATCCCGCCTATATCGCTTCCGCACCCTTTACCTTCCTGTTCAAATTTGCCATGGCGGCGATTTGCGGGTGGGTCGCCTACGCCGGCGGACGGAAAGGCGCGAACCACCGGTGGAATCTGATCGGTTCCGTTTGCGGCAGCGTCACCTACATGGTGTTGTATTTGGGCAAGAGCTTTATCCAGAGCATGATGTTGGGCAACGCTTTAGAGGCTGCCCTGATCGCACTGGGGACAAAGGCCGTGACTTCCGTCACCAATGCCGCCATTGCCGTGGCGGTGGCCGTGCCGCTGTATGCCGCCGTTCGTTTGGCATTGAAGAAAAGCGGTATGATCGAAAAGCTCTCATAAAGTTACTTTTACTTCGCAACAAAAAACTTTCATGGAAGAATACAAAAACCGTCACACCTTTTTCACATAGCCGGGGCATACTATTTGGCAGAGTAACAAAACCCGAAAACAAATGTGAAAGGGAGACGGTTTTTTATGTATAACCCTTACGACGACAAAAAATATTCTACAGAACAGAATTCTCAGGAGAATTCTCAGACAACTTCCGAGCCGCAGCGCCCGGCAGCACCCGGCTACGGCACGGGAACGAGCCCTTATACGGCTCAGACCGGCGCACAGACGGGATATCCGCAGAGCGGCGCTACCCCGCAAAGCAGTCCTGCTCCCCAAAGCAGCACGTACCAAAGCGCGCCCACAAGGGAAAACCCCAACTACCACACGGTGTACCCTCAGGGCACGACCCCGGCCTACGGCGCGCCCCAGCAGCCCAGACCGGCCTACATCTGGAACGCCCAGAGTTCTCCTTACTATACTCCCGTACAGCCCCAAAAGAAAAAGCAAAGAAAGGCCGGAAAATTTTTCTTGAAAGCTCTGGCAGTGGTGCTCGCCTGTGCCGTCGTTTCCTTCGGCTCTGTGGGCGTGTTCGCCATGATGATCCAAAACGGTATCGTGGACATCAAATCCGTGGGTGACGAGGGCAAAACTGCGGCCTTTACGATTTACAAGCAGGCAAACGGCAACGCTTCCGCCGTTGTCACGGAGGACGTGCTGACCTCTCAGCAGGTGGCGCAGAAGCTCATTCCGTCTGTAGTTTGCGTGCAGAATTATCAGATCACCCAGAAGGGCGGATTTTTCTTCTTCGGCTTCGGCGAGTACGGCTGGAATGACGAAGAAGCCAGCCTGTCCCCTGCCGGGGAAGGCTCGGGCATCATCATCTCCGAGGACGGCTACATCGTCACCAATCAGCATGTGGTGGACGGCGCCACCAGTCTGAAAGTGGTCACCTCCGACGGCTTGACCTACGAGGCGGAGCTGATCGGCGAGGACACTCAGACCGACCTGGCCGTGATCAAAGTCACCACTGACGACGAGCTGACCCCGGCAGACTTCGGCTCCTCCGAAGACCTGCAGGTGGCGGACGAAGTGATGGCCATCGGCAATCCCGGCGGTCTGCAATTAAATTCCAGCGTGACCTTCGGGCATATCTCCGCCCTGAACCGGGAGGTCACCAACGGCGACACCGGCTACAGCATGAAGTGCATTCAGACCGACGCCGCCATCAATCCCGGCAACTCCGGCGGCGCATTGGTGGACATGAACGGCCATGTGGTGGGCATCAACTCTTCCAAGATCGTTGCCACCGGCTATGAGGGACTGGGTTTTGCCATTCCCGCTGACACGGTGCAGCCTATCGTCTCCGATCTGATCGAGTACGGCTATGTGAAAGACCGGGCCATGCCGGGCTTCTACGGACAGTATGTAGACCGCCTGACCGCCAGTTTTTACGGCATGAACGCCGGGTACTACGTGACCCAGCTCACCACCGATACTGCGGCGGCGTCCAGCCTGCGCCGGGGCGATATGATCACCGCCATCGACGACACGCAGATCACTTCTAACGCTACTATCACGGCTTATATCGCCAATAAAAAACCCGGCGACGTGGTGACCCTGACCGTGGACCGCAGCCTGACCGGCGGCGGGACTGGGACGATTGAACTTACCTTGTCGGAAAACACCGGCAGGTCAAATTCCAGCTCATTCTACGGCTAAAAATTTTCACAGCAGAAGAAAAAGGCCCAGCAAGAATTCTGTGAAGGTTTTCGCAGGAAAACTTTCTTTCTTGCCGGGCCTTTTTGCGTCAATTTTCTATCAGTCTATCAGTGTTTTCCGATCGCCCCGCGTCATGGTCAACTGTAAAGTGATCGCAGGATTTTCCGAATAGGTGAAGCTGACGAAAACGTAATTTTTTTGTTCGTCTTCCCATGAGGTTTTGAACCCTCTCGCAATCCCATTTTCTTCATTCATGAGAAACTCCGGCGGCATCACGGCATCCGCCTGTTTCCCCAAAGTCTGGGCGGTTTTCTCAAGATTCTCTTCCGAAACGGAAATAAAATACTCCACGGAAACCAATTTGTCCTCGTCCGAATTGAGTTTGTCAAAATTGAAGATTTCCTGAATATTGTCGGACAGTCCGGGAATGGCAATGGTGTGGATGATCCGGGGATAGGATTCCTCCCTGTTGACGTCGTCCTCTGAAAGCTTCATCGCCCGCAGTACCTCATCTACCGTCATATTGAATTCCACGTTCTTCGGAGAGAATACGCCGTCGCTGATATCGATGGCATAGGAAAAGAGATTGCTATTTTGTGAAGAGCAAGCGGAAAGGCAAAGACAAAGGCAGAGAATGACCGGAAGAATCCGCTCGATCGTCAGAGAAAAAAATTGTGTTCTTTTGTTTTGCATTTTTCGGTACTCCTTTCAACCGCATCTGAAATGGATTTGAATCCATTATAGCAGACAGCTACCGTTTCGTAAAAATATGATAGTAAGTTTTTACATGATTTTTGAGGCGTAGGTGAGGAACTATAAAGAATCCTGCCTTTCCGCATCACCCGTCAGCTCTTGTATCAGCTCCAGCATTTGGGGGATGGACTGGGACTTGTCGAATTTCTCACAGCTTTTGCGCATGGTCAGCAGTTGGTCTTTGTCCTTGATCAGTCCGGAAATTTCGGCGGCAAAGTCGCCGTCCTTTTTCAATCGGATCCCCATACCGTGGGAAGCGAGGAAATCGGCGTTGTCCTCCTCTTGCCCGGGGATGGCGTCGAACACCGCCATGGGCAGATTGCAGGCCAAAGCCTCCGACACCGTGAGCCCGCCGGGCTTGGTGACCAGCAGGTCGGAAGCATGCATGTATTTTTCCACCTCATTGGTGAAATAGACCAGCCGGGTGGGGAGTTTCGATCCCGCTGCCAGCTCGGTTTCAAAGGCTTCGTAAAGCTTTTTGTTCCGCCCGGTAATGACGATGATTTGCATCTTCACATCGGTGGCTTCCAGCTCTCTGTACAGCGAAATGATGTTGGACACGCCGAAGCTTCCCGCCATGAACAGCAGCGTGGGCAAACCGGGGTCCAGCTCCTGCTCCCGCAAAAAGCCCTCCCGGTCGCCGGGAGCAAAAAACACTTCGTGGACGGGAATGCCGAAGGGGTGCACTTTTGACTGCGGCGCGCCGAAAGCGGTCATCCCCGGCAGCATGTGGTCGCTGGCCGTGATGTACGCGTCTACTTGATCCACAATATACGCCCGATGGGGGCCGTAATCGGTGACCACGCAGATGAGAGGGCAAGTGATGTGTCCGTCTTTTTTCAAAGCGCCTACCATCTCCGCAGCAAAGGGATGCGTGGTGATGATGGCGTCCGGTTTTTCTTCCTCTACGCTTTTCATCAGCTTACCGCTGAACAGTTTGCAGAGCCTCGGCACCAGATCGGAAAAATGATTTTGCTTGTTGGTGTCCTTATACAGCCTGCCGAACAGTTTCGGTGTTTTCTTTGCCATGAACAGATAACTGCCGCACACAGTTTTGTCCAGAGGCTTTCCGATGGCCTTCAGCGTGTCCACCGAGACCACTTCATGGTCGGTATGTTCCCGAATATACTGCTCTACCGCGTGGGCCGCCCGCAGATGGCCGCCTCCCGTGGCGGCAGACAGCAACATGATTTTCATAAGTATTCTCCTCAAAACTCCACGATGATTGCTATGCGATCTTTGTACCATAAGCGCGGAGCGCAATGGTACAATGTGCCATCGCCCGTTGCCGCAAAGCGGCAAACTGGGCGGGCAATTTTAATTACAATAACCGCTTTGCGGTTATTGTAGCATAATTTTTCACAAAACTCCACCCCAAACGCCAACCCTTTATAAAACCGTAAGATTTTGAAAGCAAAAAACCCCTTTCGTAACCAATTTGAAACTTTACATTTGCGAAATTGCAGGGTATACTTATAAAAGAGAAATTTTGGTTTTTTGTGCGCCTTCGGCGCAATGATTTCATAGAAGTTTTAGAAAGGGGATATCTTTATGAAGGTTTGGAGAAAAGGAATTTTGCTGATGGCGGTGCTGCTCCTCTGTCTGCTGAGCGCGTCCGCCTGCTCCGCCGAGCAAAAGCAGGAGGAATCCTCCTCTGTTTCTTCGGAGATCACGGAGACTCCCACCGTGTTTTCCAAGGGGACGACCATCGGCGGCAAAGATATTTCCGGAAAAACTGCGGCAGAGGCTTTGGGGATCGCCAGAGCGGCCATCGAAGAAAAAATCAACGCGATGGAGATCACCGTAAAATTCCGGGACGATACGGTTTCCCTCCGCAAGGATGATTTTCAGGTCAAGGAAATTTTGGAACTGACCTTGCCGAAGTTCCTGGAAAGCGGAAAAACCGGCGAGCTTCCTCTGTCCTATGTGACCGACCTGTCGGAATCCGGCAGGAAGAAACTGCAGGACGCGGCGAAGGACTGCTCGGTGCAGGGAAAAAACGCCACCGTCGAGAGCTATGACAGCAGCACGGGGACATTCAAATTTACCGACGAACAGAACGGCAGCCGGGTGGATATGGTCACCACCCTGAAGAGCATCCAGCAGTTGCTGTCCCTGAAAACGGGAGGCGCGGTACAGACTTCCTTCCTGGAGACAAAGCCGGAGCTAACCAAAAAGTATCTCACCGAAAACTTCAAGCTCATGTCCTCCTATTCTACCGTGTCCACCAACACGGCCAACGGCAACAGCAATATGGCGCTGGCGCTTTCCAAAGTGAACGGCACCATCCTGCAGCCGGGGCAGACCTTCTCCTATAACGGCGCCACCGGCGACAGCACCGACCCCAACGCCGGCTGGAAGGGCGCCAATGGCCTTGTGGGCGGCCTGCATGTGCAGGTGTACGGCGGCGGCATCTGTCAGGGCTCTACCACCCTGTACAACGCGGCGCTGATGGCGGGCATGGAGATCGTGGAGCGGGAGTGCCACAGCGAGCCCTCCACCTATTGCCCCATCGGGCTGGACGCCACTGTGGACTACGGCAATATCGATTTCAAATTCAGCAATCCTCTGGAGACTCCCGTCTATATCGCCTCTTGGATGGACGGCGTGACCTTGTATGTGGAATTTTACGGCTGCTTCCCCAAAGAATGGGATAAGATCACTGTGGGCAGTGAGCAGACCGGTTATGAGCCCATTCCCTCCGGCGTCAGCTTCCGGGAGGACAGCCAGCTTGCCAAGGGGCAGTACGTCCGCCGTTCCTCCGGCCACTCCGGCTATACCGCCAGAGCCTGGAGAACGTACTATAAGGGCGATGCAACCGTGAAGACTGAGGAGCTGCTTTCCTCCCACTACACGCCCGGCGGCGTAATCTACGCTGTTGGACCGGGAACGGAGACCGGCAAGGTGGACACCGGCAAGGAGTCCGGCACGATAGAGGCTGACGCCACACCCACCCCCTCGCCCGATCCCTCCAACGGGCCGACCTCTGAACCCACGGCGCCCCCTGTAGATGATCCCACGCCTCCCCCCGTTATCGAGCCTACTCCTGAGCCCCCGCCCGAGCCCACACCGGAGCCTACGCCTCCCCCGTCGGATGACGACGATGACAGGTTCTGGCAGCCTGACCCGTAAGGGCAACGGGGGTCGGCTCCCGTCGCCCAGAACATATCACGAGGAAGGGGTTGTCCTTGTTTGAAAGACGGATTTTTGAGACTTGCCGCCGCCACGCCTGAGGTGCAGGTGGCGGATCCCCGGGAAAATGCCCGCCGCATTGCGGTGCTGATCCGCCGAGCGGCAGAGGAAGGCTGCGGAGCGGTATGCTTCCCGGAGCTGGCGCTGACCGGCTATACCTGCGGGGACTTGTTCCGGGAGAAAGCGTTGCTGGACACGGCGGAAGAAAGCCTGGTTTGGCTCTTAAAGGACACGGAGGATCTGGATATTCTCTGTGCCGTAGGCGTGCCGGTCCCCTATAACGGTGGGCTTTACAACTGCTGCGCCGTGTTCCATCGGGGAAAGCTTTTGGGCCTGCCCGCCAAAAAGCACATTCCCAATTATTCAGAATTTTATGAGCTGAGGCACTTTACCCCCGCCCCCAAGGAAAATCTTTCTCTGCAATTTGCGGAGCAGGAGACGATTTTGGGGTCCATGGTATTCCCCTGCGAGAACGTGGAGGGACTGTGCTTCGGCGTGGAGATTTGCGAGGATCTTTGGGGCGCGGAGCCCCCCAGCGCGGAGCTGGCTCAGAACGGCGCTACCGTGTTGCTGAATTCCTCCTGCAGCGACGAGACCATCGGCAAGGCAGAGTACCGCCGGGAGCTTGTGAAGTCCTGGTCCGCCCATCTGTTAGCGTCCTATGTCTACGCGGACAGCGGAATTGGAGAGTCCACCACCGACATGGTTTTCGCCGGGCATGATATGATCGCGGAAAACGGCACGCTGCTGGGGGAAAGCCGGCTTTTCACCACGGGACTTACCACCGCCGAAGTCGATTTGGAGCGGCTCACTCAGGAGCGACGCCGGATGAACACCTGGCAGGAGCGCCGGGAGCTGCCCCGCATTTCTTTCCGTTATGAGCAAGCCACAATAGATGCGTTCACGCCCCGTCGGGAATTTGAAAAATACCCCTTTGTGCCTCAGGACAGAGAGGGGCTATCCAGCCGCTGTGAGCTGATTTTGACCATGCAGTCCGTGGGACTTGCCACCCGGATGTCCCGTATCGGCTGTAAGACTTTGGTGCTGAATCTTTCCGGCGGATTGGATTCCACTTTAGCGCTGCTGGCGGCAGTGCGGGCCTTTGACCGGTTAGATCTGCCCCGCACGGGCATTCACACCTTGTCCCTGCCTTGCTTCGGCACCACCGGGCGGACGAAAAGCAACGCCCAAAAAATCGCGGAGGAGCTGGGGGTCAGCTTTCAGGAAATTTCCATTGAAAAAGCGGTGCGGCAGCACTTTGAAGATATCGGCCAGAGCGAGGACGATTTAGACGTGACCTTTGAAAACGCTCAGGCCAGAGAACGCACCCAGGTGGCCATGGATATGGCAAACAAGGTGGGCGGCATCGTGCTGGGCACGGGAGATTTGTCTGAGCTTGCCCTGGGCTGGGCCACCTACAACGGCGACCACATGTCCATGTACGGCGTGAATGCCTCCATTCCCAAGACGCTGGTGCGGCACTTGGTGCGGTATGAGGCGGAGCACAGCGGTGACAGGCTGCGGCAGGCGCTGGAGGACGTGCTGGATACCCCGGTCAGCCCGGAGCTTTTACCTCCCAAGGACGGCGAGATCTCCCAAAAGACCGAGGATTTGGTGGGCCCCTACGAGCTCCACGACTTTTTCCTCTACTATATGCTCCGGTTCGGTTTCCGGCCGGGGAAAATCTACCGCATGGCCTGCAGGACCTTCCGGGAGGAGTACACGCCGGAAACGATCAAGCACTGGCTCACCACCTTCTACCGCCGGTTCTTCAGCCAGCAGTTCAAGCGTTCCTGTTTGCCGGACGGCCCGAAAGTGGGTTCTGTGACCCTCTCTCCCAGAGGGGATTTCCGGATGCCCAGCGACGCCGGCTGGTCGGTGTGGAAGGACGAGCTGGAACGGCTGTAAAAAACAAATCGAAAAGCAAAAAAAGGCTGCTCTGTGCAGCCTTTTTCACAAGGAGAGGTTTTTCCGTGAAATCGTATCACATTCTCATTGTCATTCCCTTGGAACAGCGTCAAAAGAAGCTGCTGGAAGAGACTGCCTCCGGCTGTGAAGTGCGGGTGAGAAGTCTCTCCGGCGATGGACCGGACAGCTCTCTGGGCTTTACCGATTTGACGGAAAGCCCGGCTTTGACGGAGGAGGACATGGAGTGGGCTGACATTCTTTTGGGAAATGTATCTCCCGCTATGCTGGAAAAATTTTCCCGACTTCAATGGATGCAGACCGGCAGCGCCGGGGTGGAGGGATATTTGAAGCTTCCCATCTGGAAACGCGGCACGATTTTGACCAATTCCACCGGGGCGTACGGCCTTGCCATTTCCGAGCATATGCTGGGCACGTTGTTGGAAATCCTGAAAAAGCTGGAGCTGTATCGGGACGCTCAGAAAACGGGGAGCTGGAATTCTCAGGGGAGAGTAAAATCCATCTGGAATTCCACCGTGCTGGTACTGGGTATGGGAGATATCGGCAGCGAATTCGGCAAGCGCTGTAAGGCGCTGGGAGCGAAGGTCATCGGCATCCGCAGGACGGACCGGGCAAAGCCGGATTTCGCCGACGAAGTGGCCACTCTTGAGAAATTGGACGACTTGCTTCCTCAGGCGGACGTGGTGGCGATTACATTGCCGGGGACGGAAGCTACCAAGAATTTGTTCCACCGGGAGCGCATGGAGCGCATGAAAGACGGTGCTGTGCTGCTGAACGTAGGACGGGGCAGCATCGTGGACACGGAAGCTCTGTGCGACGCGCTGGAAAGCGGTAAGCTTTGGGGTGCGGGACTTGACGTGACCGACCCGGAGCCCTTGCCGCCGGACCATCGGCTGTGGAGCATTCCCACGGCGGTCATCACGCCCCATGTGTCCGGGTACTACCATTTGAAAGAGACTCACGAGCGTATTTTCACGCTTTTTGCGGAGAATTTGAAGCGCTTTCTGGCAGAAGAGCCCCTGCACAATCAAATTGATCTTTCTGCCGGGTATCGGAAGTTGAATTGACAAATTTTGAGGAGGACGGGGTATGAAGGATCATTATCTGGACAACAGCGCCACCACCCCGGTGCTGCCATCGGCGGCGCAGAAGGCGCTTTCCATTATGACGGAGGAATACGGCAATCCGTCCTCCCTCCACACTCGAGGTTTCCGGGCACGGCAGGAACTGGAAGCCGCCCGGGCTGTCATCGCCGCCCGCCTTGGGACAAAGGCAGAGGAAATCCTCTTTACCTCCGGCGGCACGGAAGCCAACAATTTGGCCATCTTCGGCGGGGCGGAAGCCAAGAAGCGCCGGGGGAACCGCATCGTCACCACGGCCATGGAGCACGATTCCGTTCTGAACCCCATGAAAGAGCTGGAGAAGCAGGGCTTCGAGGTGATCTATCTGAAGCCCGACAGCACCGGCACTATCCCGGAGCGGCAGCTCATGGAAGCCATCGACGAAAAGACGGTATTGGTCAGTGTGATGCTGGTGAATAACGAAACCGGGGTAGTTTTTCCGGTACAGGCGGCGGCAAATACCATCCGCCGGAAGGAATCCCCGGCACTGCTTCACACAGACTGCGTTCAGGCCTTCGGCAAGCTGGACTTCACCCCCCAAAAGCTGGGGGCGGATTTGGTGACAATCAGTGCCCACAAGCTCCACGGACCGAAAGGGGCAGGGGCGCTGTATGTGAGAAAAGGCGTGCGAATTCTGCCCCGAACCTTCGGCGGCGGACAGGAAAAAAATCTGCGCTCCGGCACGGAAAGTGTTCCCCTGATTTGCGCCTTTGCAGAGGCGGTCAAAGAGCTGCCAAAAGGATCGGAAACTTTGCCGCACGTCGAAAAGTTGAATTCTTTGCTTCGGCAGGGGCTGTCCTCTCTGCCGGGAGTGGAGCTCAATTCTCCCGGGGACGCTTCCCCCTACATTTTGAATTTTTCCGCCGGTGCGGTCCGGGCAGAGACCATGCTCCACTTTTTGTCGGAGCGGGGTATTTTTGTGTCCGCCGGCTCTGCTTGCGGCAAGGCTCGTCCCAGCCATGTGCTGGAAGCCATGGGACTGCCGCGGGAGCGCATTTCTTCCTCCATTCGTGTCAGCTTTTCCCGGTTTTCCACGGAGGAAGATGTTCACGCATTGCTGGACGCATTCACTGAGGGTTTGAACACTCTGGCCCACGAATGAAAAAGGACTTTCCTTTTTCCGGTATTTTAGATATAATAGGGCTTGGTGAAAAAATTGAACACACGGGCACAGGAGGGGCTGCCCAAAGAAAGGAACTGTAGAACATGAAAAAACGCACTTACTTCCAAAGACTTCTTTGTATTCTTCTTGTGCTTGCACTTTCGCTTTCGCTGGGGATTTCTCTGGCGGGCTGCGAGGGCCAGAACGGTCAGGGAGACCAGAAAACCGTGCGCATCAATATCAGCGCCGACCCGGACAGCCTTGACCCGTGGCTGTCCTCCGCCACCGACACGGAGGCCATTTTTCACAATGTGTTCGAGGGGCTTTGCCTCTACGATACCGACGGCAAGATTGTTCCCGGTCTGGCGGAAAGCTGGGACATCAGCGGCGACGGCCTGACTTATACCTTCCACCTTCGGCAGGACGTGGTGTTCCACAACGGCCAGAAGATGACATCAAGCGACGTGCTGTACAGCTACAACAAGCTGACCGGACTGGGCGGGGGAGAACCGCTGACCTCCAAATTCTACATGATCGAAAGCATGGAAGCCCCTGACGATTACACCTTTGTAGTTCACCTCAGCGAGCTTTCCGCGTCCTTCCTTTCTCTGGCTATTGTGGCGGTGCTGCCGGAGGGTTACGAGGAGCAGGAGACAAGTCCCGTGGGCGCAGGACCGTTCCGTTTTGCGGAATACACCCCCTCTCAGCGGGTGGTGCTGGAAAAGTATGAAGATTACTACGGCAAGAATGAAAGCCCCAGCCGCATGCCTCAGGTGGATCGGGTGGAGGTCTACATTATGGACGACTTGGCCGCCGTGGTGGCCGCTCTGCGCTCCGGGCAGTTGGACATTGCCGCCATGCTCAATGCGGAGGACGCTCCGGTGCTGGAGAATGATTTCGACATTTACAATTCCCCCCAGAACATGGTGCAGAGCCTGTTTTTGAATCTTGAGAGCGAGCCCTTTGACGATGTGCGGGTGCGGCAGGCGGTGTGCTATGCCATCGACCAAGATGAAATCGTGAACGGCGTGTTTGACGGCTACGCCACCCCGCTGCCCAGCAATTTCAGCCCCATGATGGGCGCGTTCTATAACAGCGATTTAGAGGGTACATACCCCCACGATGTGGACAAAGCGAAAGAGCTTTTGAAAGAGGCCGGATACGAAGACGGCTTCTCCATGACCATCACCGTGCCCGCCAATTATCAGGCCCATATCGACACGGCTCAGGTTCTTGCCCAGCAGCTTAATGCCGTGGGCATTGATGCGGAAATCAAACTGATTGAGTGGGCCACTTGGCTGGAGGACGTGTACCAGAACGCCAAGTATCAGTCCACCGTGGTGGGATTGAGCGGCAAGCTGGATCCCGATTCCGTCTTGGGCCGATATGAGAGCACTTACCGCAGCAATTTCTTCCACTTTGCAGACGGGGAATACGACGAACTCATCGCCGCCGCCAGAGTGGAGTTGGACGATGCAAAGCGGGCGGAGGACTACCGGCGCTGTCAGGAGATCCTCACGGAGCAGGCGGCTGCCGTCTATTTGACCGACCCCAACCTGATCGTGGCCTGCCGGAAGGACTTAAAAGGCTTTACATTCTATCCCGTCACGTTCTACGATTTCAGCACGCTGTACTACGAATAATCTTTTAACAACATTGACTGAAAATACCGGGTATCTCTGCGTAAACAGGGATATCCGGCATTTGTGAAAAAGGACGGTGAGAAACATGGCATATTACCTGAGAAAAACAGCGGGCTTTCTTGTCACGCTGCTTTTGATATCCCTTGTGACCTTTGCCGTGTTTCAAATTCTGCCCGGCGACCCCGCCACCGTCATTCTCGGCGTGGACGCCGACCCGCTGCAGGTGGAGCAGCTTCGCGTTGCCATCGGCGCGGACAAGCCCATTCCCGAGCGGTTTTTGAACTGGGTACTGGGCGCGCTTCAAGGGGATTTGGGGATTTCGTACCAGTACCGGCAGCCGGTGGCGTCCCTCATTTTCGGCGGGCTTTCCGTCACTGTTTCACTGGCGATTTTTTCTCTGATCCTCACGGCGCTGATCGGCATCCCTGTGGGACTTTGGTTGGCGCGCCACGGGAAAAAACTCTATGCCGCGCCGGTGACCTTTCTCTCCCAGCTAGGTCTTTCTGTTCCTGTCTTTTGCATGAGCATTGTGCTCATTGAGATTTTTTCCGTCCATCTGAAATGGCTGCCCTCTTTGGGCTATACCTCCTGGTCTGTCAGTCCGCTGGAGTGTCTGCGAAGCCTGCTGCTGCCCGCTGTTGCTATCGCCTTCAGCTCCTCGGCGGTGCTGATCCGCTATGTGCGTTCCAGCGTGGTGCGGCAGACAGGGGAGGACTATGTCCGCACTGCCCGCAGCAAGGGCGTGAATTCCCATCGGGTTCTGTGGGGACACGTGCTCCGCAATTCCCTGATTCCCGTGCTGACTATTTTTGGCATGATCGTCACCGATGTGCTGGGCGGCAGCATCATTATTGAAAACGTCTTTTCCTTGCCGGGTATCGGCAAGCTCATTGCCACCGCCATTTCCACCAGAGACCTGCCGCTGATTCAGGGGTTGGTGCTGTATCTGGCGGGCATTGTGGTGGTGTGCAATTTTGGGGTGGACCTGCTCTATTCGGTCATCGATCCCCGGATCAGACTGAAGTGAAAAGGAGGTTGGGCGTATGAGATTTTCTGAAATCTGGAAAGAGTGCCGGCGCAAAAAGAATTTTGTGATCGGCGCTTCCATGGTGTGCCTGATGCTCCTTGTGACGGCGGTGGGCTTTTTCTGGATGCCCTACGATCCGGAAGCCATGGAGCTCACGAATAAGTTGAAATTTTTCTCCCCCGCTCACCCGCTGGGGACGGACCAATTCGGGCGGGATATTTTGAGCCGCATGATGGAGGGGGCAAGATATTCCTTTTTGATCGGCGCGGCTGCGGTCATTTCCGGGCTGCTGCTGGGCGGGATCATCGGCATCGTGGCAGGGTTCTACGGGGGCAAGCTGGACGAGATCGTTATGAAGTTCATCGACGTGCAGATGGCATTCCCCGGCGTGCTGTTGGCGCTGATGCTCATTGCCGTGTTCGGCGTGGGCCTGGGCAACATGGTACTGGCCCTAGGCATCATGTCCGTGCCGCGGTTTGCCAGAATCACCCGAAGCGGGTTTTTGAAATACCGAGAAGCGGAATTTGTGAAAGCCGCCAAGGTCCGGGGCGCGGGGGACGGCAGGATCATCTTCCTGCACATTCTGCCCCACGTGGCGCCGGATCTGATCGTCACCTGCTCTCTGGGCTTTGCCGGGGCGGTGATGAGCGAAGCGGGACTCAGCTATTTGGGGCTGGGTATTCAGCCCCCCACCCCCAGCTTCGGAAAAATGCTGAGCGAAGCCCAGGCCTGCATTTTGCAGGCGGGCTGGTATGTACTGGTTCCCGCCGCTGCCATCACCCTTTTGGTGATGGGCTTTAACCTGATGGGCGACGGCCTGCAGGAGGTGATCGGTCGTGAGTGAGAAACAACCTCCCGTGCTGGCCGTGGAAAACCTGACGGTGGAATTCCCTGTGGGCAGGCAATATTTTCCCGCTGTCAAAGGGCTCAATTTGAAAGTGGAGCCCGGCGAAATGGTGGCGTTAGTGGGGGAATCCGGCTGCGGTAAGACCGCCACAGCCCTGACCGCCATGGGCTTGCAGCCGGAGACAGCCAAAATCACAAGCGGGCAGATTTATTTCCAGGGAAAAGAGCTGTTGGGCCTAAATGAGGACCAGTGGGAGCAGTACCGGGGCAAAAAGATGTCTATGATTTTTCAAGAGCCCATGACGGCTCTGAATCCCCTGATGAAGGTGGGAAAGCAGATTTTTGAAGCCGCAATTACCCACGGAATGTCCCGGCAGGAAGCGAAAAAGGAGACCCTGTCCATGATGGAATGGGTGGGATTGCCGGACGCAAAGCGGCTGTATCACGAATATCCCCACCGGCTTTCCGGCGGAATGAGACAAAGGGTGATGATTGCCCTGGCGCTGATCAACCGCCCGTCGCTGCTCATTGCCGACGAGCCCACAACGGCTTTGGACGTGACCATCCAAGCCCAGATTATGGAGCTGATCCGCCGCATGAATCGGGAGCTGGGCACGGCTGTGTTGCTGATCTCCCACGACTTAGGTGTGATCCGCCGCATGTGCAGCCGGGTACATATCTTATATGCCGGACAAGTGGTGGAAAGCGGACCGGTAAAGGGCGTGCTGTCCCGTCCCATCCACCCCTACACCAAGGGACTGGTGGCGTCCATCCCTTCCCCGGAAAAGCGGGGAAGCCGGCTGCGCCCCATTCCGGGCACGGTGTCGTCCCTGTCGGAGCGGCGGGGAGAGGGCTGTCCCTTTTACGACCGCTGTGAAAGAAAACAGGATGTTTGCAAAACGAAAAATCCCCCGGAAATTCGGCAGGGAGATCATGCCGCACGGTGCTTTGACGGGAACAGGGAGGTGGACGGATGAGAGAACACCGCATACCTTTGCTGCAAACAGAACACCTGACAAAGGAATTCCGGCAGGGAAAAGACAGGATTTTGGCAGTCTCCGACTTTTCCTTTACGATAAACAAAGGAGAAATTTTCGGGCTGGTGGGAGAATCCGGCTGCGGGAAATCCACGCTGGGGCAGATGCTGGTGCATCTCATCGAACCCACGGCGGGGAAAATTCTGCTGGACGGGCAGGACGTGACTGCCCCCAAGCGGAAGGAATTCCAAAAACTTTGTGGTCGAGCGCAGATCATTTTTCAGGACCCTTACGCCTCCATCGACACGGTCAAAAAAGTGGGGTGGCTGCTGGAGGAGCCCTTAATTGTTCACAAATTGTGTACCGGCAAAGAGGAGCGAAAGAAAAAAGCGCTCCAGATGCTGGCCGCTGTGGGGCTGGATGAGGGCTGCTACGACCGCTGGCCGGAGGAGCTTTCCGGCGGGCAGCGGCAGCGGGTGGCCATCGCCCTGGCGCTGATTTTGGAGCCGGAATTCGTGGTGTGCGACGAGCCGGTGTCGGCGCTGGACGTTTCCGTGCAGGCTCAAGTGCTGAACCTGCTTTCCGAACTGCGGGAGACTTTCGGTTTGACCTACCTTTTCATCTCCCACGATTTGAATGTCATTTCCTACCTGTCCGACCGCATCGGCGTCATGTATTTGGGCAATTTGGTAGAGCTGGGAAACAGTGAGGAAATTTCCCGGGCACCCCTGCACCCCTACACTAAGGCACTGTTTTCCGCCGCTTTGGCGGCGGAAGGGGAGAAAGCCCCCATTTTATTGACCGGCGACTTGCCCAGCCCGGCAAATCCACCTGCGGGCTGCCCGTTCCACACCCGCTGCCCGGAGTGCATGGAAATCTGCAAAACGGAAAAGCCCGTCCTGCGGGGAATTTCCCCCGGTAGACTCTGCGCCTGCCACTGCGTAAAGGAAACGGTATTGTAAAAGATAACAGCAAAAACAGGATGCCTCACAGTGGGGCATCCTGTTTTGTTTTGCAAAATATTTTTATTGCCGCGTTCTTTCCCGCTTCAAATAGTGCGACGCGAATTGGGCAATGACGCCGATCCGCCGGTAGGTGATCATTTTGCAAAGCAGATCCGTCGCTTTTCCAAACTTTCTGTACAGCAGGTTAAACAGCAGATACGGCGCCCGCTGGTGCTTCGCTTCCGGCATGCGTCTGAGGATATTTTTCAAGCTGTAAACCTGCTTATAGATGCGGATATATCCGCGATACAATTCTTCCGGCGTCATATGAAGCGGTTTAAATACCACATTTGCCGTATTGTAAAGGGACAGATCGTCGGTGGTGATACGCCCTTGGGATTTCATCTGCTCATAGAGTACCGTGCCCGGATACGGCGTTAAAATGTGGGAGGTAACCGTCTCTATTTTATTTTGGACGATCCACTCCAGCGTGGCGTCAAAGGTCTCGGGAGTATCTCCGTCCAGGCCGAACACAAAGCTGCCGTTGATCATAATGCCTCTGTCGTGAACAGCTTTTACGGCCCGTTCATAATCGGCGGCGCTGTTTTGCACCTTATGTACCCCGCTGATCGATTCCGGTTGGATGCTTTCAAAGCCGATAAACAGACTTTGACAGCCGCTGTCCCGCATCAGATCCAGAAGCTCCGGATCGTCGGCCACGTTGATGGACACTGCGGCGTTCCATTTGAGGTTCATAGGCTTTATTTTACTCAAAAATTCTTTTGTCCACCCGGGATTTCCGGCGAAATTATCGTCAATGAACAGGATGTGTTTGGAACGGATCGCTCTGATATCATCGATCACAGCGTCCATGCTGCGGTTCACATAGCTGCGCTCGGCAGCGCTGTTATAGCAGAAATCGCAGCGGAACGGGCAGCCCCGGCTTGTGTGCACCACATTGCAGTAAAGATATTTGTCCTTGTCAACAAAATCGTATGCCGGGGAGACGATATCCCTGCCCTGCAGCTTGCCGCTGCAGCGGTAGACCTTTTTCAGTCTCCCATTTTTGAAGTCATCGACGATATTATACCATGTTCCTTCCGCCGCGCCGATACATAGGGCGTCAAAGCAATGTTCCGGGATCGTGTCAAAAGCAGTGGTGATGTGGATCCCTCCGGCTATGACGGTTACGCCCTGCTTTCTGAACCGTTCGGCAATTTCCACCGCACGGGGAAAGGTGTCAACCGTAACAGAAATACCCACAAGATCAGGGTGATCGTCGTAGTTGATCTTCTGAATATTCTCATTTTCCAGCGTGACATGATGTTTCGCACGGAGCATATTGACAATGGTTAAAAGACCGAGGGGCGGGGCCATGTGGATCTTGATGTCGGTGTCCATCGGTCTCTTTTTCATTTTCGGTTGAATCAGCTTGATATACATCACAAATCTCCCCGGTATCGGAACAGATTTTTTCGCTCTGTTTTCATTCCCTTTTTAGCGTGTCAGGAAAATCAGCGCAAGGCTCCATTCTCTGTCTTTTTGTACTCTAAAATATCCCCCGGCTGGCAGTCCAAGGCGGCGCAAAGCTTTGCAAGGGTGGAGATTTTCAGCGCCTTGGCCTTGCCGTTTTTCAAAATTGAAATATTGGTGATGGTGATGCCTACCTTTTCTGCCAGCTCGGTCACGCTCATCTTGCGCTTTGCCAGCATCACATCGATGTTGAATAAAATTTCGCCTTCCATATTATAATTGTTGCTTTCGCTTTGGCGAAAGCCTCCTTTCTTCGGGAATTGCGGCCTTTGCCGCGTTATTTATGCGGCAAAAGCCGCAAAACCGTGAAGATTGAAAATTTGTTTTCAATCTTTTGCCTCCACTTTCCCGTTATATTGTCAAATCGCTCTGGGTCTGAAGCTCGGCGGCTTTCCTGACCAGGTGGGACAACGCTGCGGACGCTACAGAGATGGCCACGCCTAAAAACACGATCAGCAGCGAGAACAAAACGACGCTGGGATGATTCATGCTGAGCAGCAGATACACGAGATTTCCGACAAAGAAAACGGCGGAATCCACGGCCGCCAAAATTGCGATCCATTTCAGCAGCGATGCGTTGGACAGGGAAAAAGAATGGTCCGCGCCGATGTTCGCCGCAATTTTCCAGCCGAGGACAAGGGCGGAATAGCAGGGGAGGGCGGTGACCCAAATTAAAATCAGCCATGGCCATTTCCAGCCGTTGAATTCCGGATATTTGTCCACCATGGTTTCTGCCAGCATGGGAATGACAAGGGCATAAATGATGATGCCGCAAACACCCAATCCGGCAAGGATCAGCTTGAGCCATTTGGAAAGCGTACTCTGTTTCATAAGCAGAACCTCTCTTTGCTTTTGATTTTTTCTTACTATACCATTCGATTTTTCGTATGTCAAGTATTATTTATCGCATTACAATAAATTTTATTTAAATAGCGTAAAACAAACGCAAAAAAAGACGGTAAAGCAGGCGCTTCACCGTCCTTGCTTATTTCAGAAGTAATCTTGTCTCCCCGGGGTTGAGGGTGGGGAGCTTTGACTTGATCTTGGGGTGGGAAAGCTCCTCCCGCACCATGTCCCGCAGGACGGTCCCCCGGTTGGAGCCGTGGATCACCCGCAGCTCTGTAATGCCGGGGTGAGGGTGATCCAGCCAGTTTAAGAGGATATCCTTGGCGTCCTCCAGATAGACTCCGTGCAGGTCCACGGACATCACCGAGCCCTCTTTCCGAAACCTCACGGCTTATTCCTCTTTCGCGGCGGCCGCCGCGCCCTGGGCCAGCGTCTTTCTGCCGCATAACAGAATGAAGAAGCCCAGCAGGAAGAGAATACACAGGCTGATGATGCCGATGGAGTCCCGGCCGGTCAACTGGGAGAAGATACCCACCAGCATGGGGCCGATGACGGCGGCGAACTTGCCGAAAATGTCGAAGAATCCAAAGTATTCATTGGACCGCTCGGCGGGGATCAGCTTGCCAAAATAGGAGCGGGAAATGGCCTGAATGCCGCCCTGCACCGTGCCAACCAAAAACGCCATGGCCCAGAACAGGATCTGCGAAAGGGCCAGCGCTTCCTGGCTGCCGCCGCTCTGCTCGATGTTGAAGCCCATAAAGAAGCCCACCACGCAAATGCAGAAATAGATGGCGATAGCGGCCAGCAGAATGCGGATGGAACCGATCTTCTCCGCCAGCTTACCGAACAGAATGGAGAAGGGCACAGCCACGATCTGGGTGACCAGCAGCGCCAAAATCATGCCGGTGGTATCCAGGCCCAATTTTGAGCCATAAGAAGTGGAGATGGAAATGATGGTACCCACGCCGTCAATGTAGAAGAAATAGGCCACCACAAAGAGGAAAATATGCTTTTTCTTCACAATTTCCTTGGCCGTTTTCCACAGGTTGGTAAGGGACGAGCGGACCAGATTTTTCTCAGATTCCACGTAATGGACCTGATGGACGTTTTTGAGCATGGGAATGCTGAATATCAGCCACCAGACGCTGGTCAGAATGATGACGATCTGATGAGCCAGCGGATTGGTCATGCCCATCTTCACCAGAATGACGATGGAGATCAAAAACGGAATGGTGCTGCCACCGATATACCCCATGGCGTAGCCCCAGGAGGACACCCGGTCCATGCGCTCCGGCGTGGTAACGTCGGTGAGGAAGGAATCATAGAACAGGCAGGAGCCGGAGAACCCGATGTGGGAGATCACATAACCTACCAGCATGAAGCGGTAATCGGCGGTGAAGGCGCTGGAAAGGGTAAATACCACACCTAGCACCAAAAAGACGGTAAACAGTTTTTTCTTATTTCCCTTGTGGTCGGCAAGCGCCCCTAAAATGGGGGCCAGCACCGCCACTACAAAGGTGGAAATGGATGTGCCGTAGGACCACAGCGTCAGATTGTTTATGTTCGTTCCTGAGGCCGCACTCGCAGCCCTGCAGACTTCCCCGAAATACAGGGGGAAGATGGCCGCCAGCATGTTGGTGGCGTAGACGGAATTGGCCCAGTCGTACATGATCCAGCTTTTTTCCGTTTTGGTAAATTTTTTCCCGTTTACTTGTTCCGCAGTCTTAGCTTTCGCCATAGACCCAGCTCCCTTCTTCTGCAGACGTGTCAGCGTCCGCTGGAATCGAAAAAAAGGGGAAGCGGAGCTTCACCCTTTTCTATCATCTCACAATTTTATGAAATTTACAAGAGAAATTTGCAAATTCAGGAAAAAATTTAGGGAAAAAGCATAAATCAGGTGTTAAAAATCAGCAAACTTGATGGTTCAGGGGGAAAGATCGTGTGAAAGAAAACCGTCAGGGTTGTCTTTCGCGTTTCAATCAACAAGTTTTTCAAACTTTATCTAAAGTTTGGAAAACTTCCGAGCGTGTCAAAAAGATTTTTTTGGCACGCTCATTTCGCCGAAACAGAATTGCTCTTTCGCTTCGGTCAATTTCACCTGCAAAACCTGCCCGGAAATGGGGCAAGCGGAAAAGACCCGTACGGGGGTGTAGTTCCGGGTGTAGCCTTCGTACACGTTTTCCTCTGCGGCCTGCTCGAACAGCACTTCCTCTGTCCTGCCCACTTGGGCTTTGAGAAATTCGGACTGCGTGCGGAGGGTGCAGGCAATCATTCTTCTGCTGCGCTCCTCCTTGACCTTCTCCGACACCTGATCAGGCGCGTCATATGCCTTGGTGCCGGGCCGGCGGGAATAGGCGAACACGTGGACCTTGGCAAAGCCGATCTCCTCGGCGAAGGCCAGAGATTCCCGAAATTCTTCCTCGGTCTCTCCGGCAAAGCCCACCATGATGTCCGTGGTGATGGCACAGCCCGGAAAGGCGTTCCGCAGATTTTTGACGATCTGGCGGTACTCGTCAGCGCTGTAGTGGCGGTTCATCCGGCGGAGCGTGGCGTCGCAGCCGCTTTGCAAGGACAGGTGGAACTGAGGGCAGAGCTTTTCCTGCTTTTGCAGCCGGGCAATCACATCTTCCGTAAGCTGTTCCGGCTCCAAGGAGCTCAGCCGCACCCGCTGAATGCCCGGCTCTTCGCAAACGGCTTCCACCGCGTCGCAGAGGTGAAGACCTAAATCCTGCCCGTAAGCAGGGAGGTTGATCCCCGCCAGCACGATTTCTTTGTAGCCGTGGGAAGCCAGCTCTTTCACTTCCGCCTGGATATCGGAGAGGGGCTTGGAGCGCACCCGCCCTCTGGCATAGGGGATGATGCAGTAGGAGCAAAAGCGGTTACAGCCGTCCTCAATTTTCAAAAAGGCTCTGGTCCGCCCGTGAAAGGCGGAAACCTGCATTTTCTCAAAGGCATCGCCTGTTTCATGAGGGGCAATGTCCACGATGCGCTGTTTGGACGATAGGTAGTCCAGTACGTGGGACAGCAGTGCTCCCCGGTTTTTCGTGCCCAGCACGATATCTGCGTCGGCAAATTCTTCCGCCTCCAAGGGGAACGCCTGGGGCCAGCAACCGGTCAGCACCATGACGGCCCCGGGGTTCTGCCGCTTTGCCCTGCGCAGTGCCTGTCGGGCCTTTTGCGCGCCGGTGGCCGTGACGGCGCAGGAATTCACCACCACCACGTCGGCGGGTTCATGGTCTGCCGTTTCCCGAAAGCCCCCCTGCACCATGGCTTCCAGCATGGCTTCCGATTCGTATTGATTCACCTTGCAGCCCAAGGTGTGAAAGGTCACATTCATGGATTTTCCTCGCTTTGTTCCTGTAATGCTTCCAGCTCCTCGGAAAGGCTGGACCAATCCGCCAGCAGCCGTTCCGCCTGCTCCTTTAGCCCGGCAAGCTGCTCGGACGTTTCGGTGACGGCCTGATAGTCCGCCGCGACTTCCGGGTCTTCCAGTTGCTGCTCCAAGTCTCGAAGGGCAGAATCGTTTTCCTCGATTTCCTTCTCCAGCCGGGCAAGAGCGCTTTTCTTTTTGCGCACCTCGGACTCCCGCTCCTTGCGGAGCTTGTACAGGTTCACCTTCGGCTCTGCTTTCTGTACTTCCTGTGCCTGCTGAGCGTCCCGCTTTTCCAAGTAATAGTCGTAATTGCCGTGGTAGAGGGTCGCACCGTTTTGGTCGAGGACGTAGACTTTATCCGCCAACTTGTTGATGAGATAGCGGTCATGGGTCACGATGAACAGCGTACCGTCGTAGCCGGACAGCGCGTCCTCCAGCGCTTCGCAGGAGCCGATGTCCAGATGGTTGGTGGGTTCGTCCAGCAGCAGGAAATTGGCTTTCGACAGCATGAGCTTTAAGAGCAGCACCCTTGCCCGCTCTCCGCCGGACAGCCCGCCGATGGGCTTGAACACGTCTTCCCCCTGAAAGAGGAAGATCGCCAGCGCGCTGCGCACCTCGGTCTGGGTCATGTGGGGGTGCAGATCCCAAATTTCGTCGATTACCGTTTTTTCGTCGTGAAGGCTCAACTGGGACTGCTCGTAATACCCGATATCTACGCCCGTGCCCAGCCGCACCGTGCCGGTGTCCTGCTGGTACTGCCCTAAGAGGATCTTGAACAGAGAGGTCTTACCGCAGCCGTTTGGACCGATCAAAAAGATTTTTTCGCCCCGCCTGATTTCCAGCTTTACATTCTGAAAGAGCGGGGAATTTCCGTCAAAGGAAAGGGAAATATTCTCGGCGTTCAGCACTTCGTCGCCGCTGCGGCGGCTGGCGTGAAATTGAAAGCGGATAGAGTCCGGATCCTGTTCCGGCTTTTCCAGCGTGGCTTCCAGCCGGTCGATGGACTTTTGCTTGCTGGCGATGGTCACATAGTTGCGCTCCTGATTCCATCTCCGCTGTTGCTCGATGATCCCCTCTAAACGCTTGATTTCCCGCTGGGTGCTCTCATAGACCCGCTCCATGGCCAGACGCTTTTCCTCTTTCAGCGCCAAATAGCGGGTATAGTTGCCTTTGTAGGACTCCAAATGGGTGCCCTGCAGCTCCAGCGTGCGGGAGGTCGCCTTGTCCAGAAAATATCGGTCGTGGGAAATGACAATGAAAGAGCCGGTGTAGTTCTTCAAGAAATCTTCCAGCCATTCCACGGCATTGATATCCAAGTGGTTGGTGGGCTCGTCCAGCAGCAGGAGATTGGCGCCGCCCAGCAGCATTTTGGCAAGCTGCAATTTCGCTTTCTGCCCGCCGCTGAGCACCCCTACCCGGTTGTGGAGCTGTTCCTCGGTGAAGCCCAGCCCCATCAGGGCGCTTCTGGCTCTGGCCCGGCAGGTCAGCCCGCCGCCGTCCACAAAGCGGTCATTGAGCTCTGTCTGCCGCAAAATCAGCCGGGAAAGCTCCTCTTCCGGGGGATTTTGGGACAGCAGACGGTTTAGATCCTCCAGCTCCCGCTCCATTTGCAAGAGGGGGGAAAAGACGGTGAGCACTTCCTCTAAGGCGGTCTTGTGAAAATCCCGGCAGACGTGCTGCTCCATATAGCCCAGGGTTGTTTCCTTGGAGAATACCGCCATGCCGCTGTCCGGGATATATTCCCCGGTGAGGACCTTAAAGAGGGTGGTCTTGCCGCTGCCGTTGACTCCCACCAGTCCGATGCGCTCACCCTTTTGCATTTCAAAGGTGATATTTTCCAAAATCACGGTATCCCCAAAACTATGGGTGATATTGTTCACGGTCAAAATAGCCATATCGTTCATCCTAACTTGAAACTTGCATATTAACTCAATTTACATTATACGGGAAAACCTATGGGAAAGCAAGTGAAGTTCCAAGTCCCGTGCTTCTTTGTCGGTTTCTTCGTAGAAATGTCTTGCTTTTCCACCACAATATATTGTATAATAATCAAATAAGAAATAGATACGATACGAATTTTAGGAGGTGCCAGACTGTGAAATGTCCGTTTTGCGGCTATACGGAAAGCCGAGTGATCGATTCCCGCCCCACCGACGAGGGAGAGCGGATTCGCCGCCGCCGGGAATGCTTGAAGTGCGGCAAGCGCTTTACCACCTATGAGATCATCGAGAGCGTGCCCATCGTCGTCATCAAGAAGGATAAGTCCCGGGAGACCTTTGACCGCAACAAGCTGTTAAACGGTCTGCTCCGTGCTTGTGAAAAGCGCCCGGTTTCCGTGGATACGCTGGAGAAAATCGTGGACGAGATCGAGAATCTCCTCCAGAATTCTCTGGACAGAGAGGTTTCCTCTCAGCGCATCGGCACTTACGCCATGGAAAAGCTGAAATCGGTGGACGAGGTGGCCTATGTGCGTTTTGCCTCCGTGTATCGGCAGTTTAAGGACATCAACAGCTTCATGGAGGAGCTGAGCAAGATCATCAGCAACAAGAAAGAAGCGTAATAGACCTAAAAAACCAAATGGAAACCGGTGAAGCGATGCGCCTCACCGGTTTTTATCGCGAAAAGCGGAAGAAATATGGATTCTTTTGTTGACATAGGGTCCTAAGACAGGTATAATTTTTTGGTAAAATTTTTTATTTTTTGGAGGTCTTTTTATGTTGGGTTTTTTGGATTATCTTGGCGGTGCCGCCGTTGCCGTAGTGGTTTTGGCGATTGCGGCGACAGTTTTGGCATTTATTTTTATCGTGCCGGAAAGCAAGCGCGAAAGATTGAACGGCTTTGGCAAATTTCTTCATAAAGCCTTGAACTTTAAGTTCCTGATCATTGAGAAAATTTTGCAGGCCCTTTATATTTTTGAGACCGCTTTTTTGATTTTGACCGGTGTCTTTATGCTGTTTATGGTGGTTCCGTCCTACTACGGTCGTGGAACATGGCTTGGCGGTTACGGTCTTTTGATCATGATTCTCGGCCCGATCGCTGTGCGTGTCGTCTTTGAGTTTGCCATGATGGTTGTTCTGCTGATCAAGAATGTGATTTCTATCAATGACAAGCTGAAAAATCAAAACGGCGGTGACGCGGCAAGCGATGTTTTTGCAACCCCCACCGTAGGTGAAATTAAAGCAGCTTTTAAACCGGAGCAGGCCGCTGTTCCCGGCGCCCAGTTCTGCACAAAGTGCGGCGCAAAACTGAATCCGGACGGCTCTTGCCCGAACTGCGGTCAGCAATGACAGATCAGCTCTGCCGGATTTTCACAGCAGCATTCACTTATATTTAGAACAAGCATCCCCCGGCTTTTCGTGTTCAACGAAAAGCCGGGCTTTTTTGCAGAAAAATGCGGGGAATTTTGTGCTGCAAAAAAAATTTACCAAACTATTGGAATAGTGTTGACAATCCCACACTACTGTGATAGTATATAGTAAACTATTGCAATAGTTTGAAAGAAAGGATCTGATCATATGGCAATCAAATTGTTTGATTCCGAGCTGAAGGTCATGGACGTTTTGTGGAAAGAGGGCGACAGGACCGCCAAGCAGATTTCCGACCTTCTCAAGGCGGAGATCGGCTGGAACATGAACACCACCTACACGGTGATCAAAAAATGCATCGCAAAGGGCGCGATAGAACGCAGGGAGCCCAATTTCCTGTGTCATGCGCTGATTCCAAAGGAAGCGGTGCAGGAGGCGGAAACCGATGAGCTGATCGGCAAGCTCTTTGACGGCTCTGCGGATAAGCTCTTTGCCGCCCTGCTTGGCAGAAAGAAGCTGTCCGCCCAGCAGATCGCAAGGTTGAAGCAGATCGTAGGTGAACTGGACGAGGTGGAACAATGAGTCTGCTGCAAATGAGCTTTTCCGGAGCGGTGATGATTTTGGTCATCGTTGTTCTTCGTGCCCTGGCCATCCACAAGCTCCCGAAAAGAACCTTTTTGATGCTGTGGGGTGTTGCGGCGGTGCGGCTGCTGATCCCCTTTTCGCTGCCTTCCGTGTTCAGCGTTTATTCGCTGCTGGGCAGGCTTACGGCCTCTGCGAAGACGGGAAAGACCGGCAGTCCTATGGTTCGGTTCCTGCCTGTGACCACGGCGCGAAGCGGAATGCCCCTGTCCGGCATTACCCCTGACCATGCGGCGGCCGTCTCCGTTGACCCGTGGACGCTGGTCTGGGCGGCGGGCGCGCTAGCATATGCGGTTTTCTTTGCCGTGGCCTACCTGAAATGCCGCCGGGAATTTCGGGCCTCTCTGCCCATTGACGACGAGTACGCCAGGCAATGGCTCAGGGAACACCGTATTCGACGCACTGTGGCGATCCGGCAGTCTGACAGGATTTCTGCCCCTCTGACCTACGGCGTGTTCCGCCCGGTCATTCTGATGCCGAAAACGGCGGATCAAAACGATCGGGATATCTTGCAATACGTACTGACCCATGAGTATGTGCATATCCGCCGCTTTGACGCCGTGACAAAGCTGGCGCTGATCATCGCACTTTGTCTTCATTGGTTCAATCCGGCGGTGTGGATCATGTATGTCCTCTTGAACCGGGACTTGGAGCTTTCCTGCGATGAGGCGGTGCTTTGCAAGCTTGGAAATCGCACAAAATCTGCCTATGCCATGGCTCTGATCCGCATGGAGGAGACCCGCAGCGGTCTGCTCCCTCTCTGCAATCATTTCAGTAAAAACGCTATGGAAGAAAGGATCATTGCAATTATGAAAACAAGAAAGACATCGCTGTTCTCGCTGATCGTTGCCGTGGCCTTGGTCATCGGCATAGCAGCTTCCTTTGCCACGTCCGCCAAGGCCGAGGAAGACCCTGTACAGGAAGACGGGGAAATAGCGGCTTCGGTCATGCCGGAAGCGGAAATATCGCAAAATCCGTCGGCAAAAGACGGTGAGGACGGAACGATTATTTGGACCATCGTGCCCGAACAGGAAGACTCGCAGGATATGAGGGTTTATTACTACCAGGCCGACGGACAGGAAGACTCGCAGGACATAAGGCGCTTTTATTACCGACCCGACGAGGGAAAGAGACTCTCCGCCGTAGTGATCACAAAAAAAGGAGAAGAGCTCACTGCTGAGACCCTCTACGAGCTGCCGGCGCTTACGACAGAGGAAATGGAAACCGCGGAACCGGAAACCGTGGAAATCGGCGGGGGATTCGTGAGCGAACCGGAACGTATGCCAGAGGAATAAAAAAGAATAAAGCATTGCGCTGATGTTCAGAAATTGGTGGGGCGAACAGCCTCACCAATTTTGCGAAGTTGGTGAGACAAAAAGTCTCACCAACTTTTGTTTTGCATCATACAATAGGAGCAAAGCAGCGTTACGTTTGCGTAACGCCGCCACGATGTAAAGGAGGAGATTTCATGCCCGAAAACGAAGGCATGGCCGAATTCGATGGTCGGGATTATTTCAAAGAAGCAGTCTGCATCGACGCCATGAGGATCTACGATTCCTGCAGCGATAAAGATTGTTTGGAGGACATAAGGGTCCTGTTCACCCCGGAGCGCCAGGCTATGGTGGACAATGCCACAAACGTACGGCTCAAAGAAGTAAGTGTCATCACGGTCTATCTGGACTTGCAGCCCATTCCTTTTAACAAGGGTTTTTATTCCGTGGACATGACCTTTTTCTTCGATGTGTCCCTGGAGCTGTTCAGCGGAGCCACGTCCTGCCCTGTGCCCGTCAGCGGTGTATCCGTGTTCAACAAGAAGGTGGTGCTGTACGGCAGCGAGGGCAACGTAAAGATGTTCGCCTCCACCGATCAGTGCGGAGACCTTGAAGATCTCCAGGACACCACGGTCCTTCCCAGAGCGACCGTCCAAGTGGCGGAGCCGGTGGCGCTGTCTGCAAGGCTCTGTGACAGACCTTTGAAGAATTGCTGTGAGCCTTGCTGCCGCATTCCCGACTGCATTTGCCACAGGTACGGCGGTGAATTTGAAAGCGATTGCGGGCGGAACTATGTGTACGCCACCATCGGTCTGTTCACCATCGTGCAGATCGTGCGCAACGTGCAGATGCTGATTCCCGCCTACGACTTCTGCATTCCGGAGAAGGAATGCGTCACGTCCAGCGACAATCCCTGCGAGCTGTTCCGCCGGATCGATTTTCCCACCGAGGAATTTTTCCCGCCCAGAGCGTCCGACTTGGGCGACGCAGGAAACTGCGGCTGCGGCAAAGACCGCAGATAATTTGATCTCCCGTACGAAAGAACGGAAAATGGTGAGGCAACCGCCTCACCATTTTTGTATTGTCAAGTCGGCCCAAATGAAGTATGATAGAACGGAAAGAAACAACAGAAGGAGAAAGGTTGAAAACAGGTATGGCGGAGCTTTTATCCATGGGCGAGCTTTTAATCGATTTTACCCCCACGGGGCAGACGGAGGACGGCAGGCTGCTGTTTTCGCGAAATCCCGGCGGCGCCCCGGCCAATGTGGCGGTACAGGCGATGCGGGCAGGGGTCAGCGCCGGCTTTTTGGGAAAAGTCGGCAAGGATATGTTTGGGGATTTTCTTGTAAAAACGCTGGAAGAATGTGGGGTGGAGACTGCGGGCCTGCTGCAGGATCAAGAGTATGCCACTACGCTGGCCTTTGTTCAGCTCAATGACCGGGGAGACAGAGATTTCAGCTTTTACCGGAATCCCGGTGCGGACACCCGGCTTTCCTTTGAAGAAACGGACCTTTCCCTCATTGACAACTGTAAGCTGCTGTGCTTCGGCTCGTTGCTGCTGACGGCAGAGCCCTCCCGCTCGGCGGTGGAGCAGCTTGTGGACTATGCCAAGCGCCGGGGAAAGCTGACGGCATACGACCCCAATTGGCGTCCGCCCCTGTGGAAGGACCATCAGGAGGGCGTCACTCGAATGAAAAGCCTGATCCCCAAGGCCGATATCATGAAAGTATCCGAGGAGGAGCTGGAGCTGCTCACCGGAAAAGCGCGGCCGGAAGACGGGGCAAAGGCCCTGCTGGAGCAGGGAGTCAGTCTTGTGGCGGTGACCTTAGGCCCGGCGGGGTGTGCTGTATTTGCCAAGGAGTTTTCTTTGAGGAAGCATACCTATGATACGAAAGTAAAGGACACCACCGGCTCCGGGGACAGCTTTTTCGGCGCATTTCTCGCCAAGATCATCCAGTCCGGAAAGCGCCCGGAGGATTTGAACGAGCAGGAGCTGGCTGAATTCGTGGATTTTGCCAACGCCGCCGGCGCTGTCTGCGCTACCAAAACCGGGGCCATCCCCGCCATGCCGGACCGGGAGGAAATCGAAACCTGCCGCCGGGAAATTCCCCTGCTGGAAATGTAATACAGAAAAACGCGGGAAACGCAAAAAGCCCTGCTCTGACAAAAGTCAGAGCAGGGCTTTCTTTTTGTTTTTTACAGCTCTCCCGCCATCAGCACCAGTTTGCTGTATTCCTGTTTCACATATTTTTTCAGCTCGTCTCCGGGGGTCATGCTCTTTGTCCGTGCGTAGTCGTACAGGTCATACAGGGCCTGATCTATGTTGTTCATGATCCGGGCGTTAGTGATTTTATCCCGCAGCTCGCAGTATTTAGGCCACATTTCGTCATCAATATAATTCACGTAATTCATGGGCCGGATTTCCTGCAGGAAATCATCGTACACGGAAACGCCTCTGGAATAGCTGAACACCGCTGAGGAGGAAGTGGATGCATGATATCCCGATTCCCAGGATTTCTGGCCGCTTTGGAATTTTTTGCTCATCATGAGATCCGCCACATAAAAAGCCTCGTCTGGATAAGAGGTGTTTTTGTTGATAGCAATGTAACTGGTCACAGTGGCGGTCACCCCGCCTTCTCTGTTCCGCATGGGGAGATAGGTGGCAATATCTTTCCACTCAGGGTCCCAGCACGAATAGATATCGGTACTGAAATCGACCGGTGCGACCTCAATGATATCCTCCATTGGGCGGTCTGTTCCCCAGGGACCAAAAAAGCTCAAGCCGGCCGCCACGGCATTGTACAGCTCGTCCTCGGTAAAGGTCAGGGTTTTGGATTCGGTATCCACCGTGTCCTCGAAAATCGTATAGAACATCCAGGAGGTTGCCAGAGCGTAGCTGTTGGCCATCACCTCGTCTGTTCCGTTTACCACGTCAAACCAGCCAATTTCGGTATCGGTGACGGGCTCCAGAACTTTTATTGTGTTGAAGGTGTACCGGACAGGCAGGACAAACCGTCCGTCACGAGTGCATCCTGCGTCCATAATGACAGGGTTCATGTCGGAAAATTCCATAAATTGGACAGTTTCCATGTAGTTGTCCAGAGGAAGGAAGAACCCGTCTTCCATGGCCTTTTTGGTGTTGGGGAACACCCGCTCCTGACGGTAGTACGGAGCCGAGTCGGCGGAGGAAAGAAAGAAGATATCGGGGCCTCGTCCGGACATGATTTCCGTCCGCAGACGAGTTAGGCGGGACTGGAAGTCCGCCTCTTCTACGGGCATGACCTCCACTTCCAGCCTGTACCCCTCGGGAAGCTTGCCCATATCGGCTAAGAATTGATCCATCACATATTGAGCATTAGGCTGGTCATAAGAAGCATGGTCTCTCATGGCATTGTGCCCCAAGTCAGTCAGGAGGTGAATGACCTTTACCTCGCCGTCAGTTAAGCTTTCGTCCCGGATTTCCGTGCCTGCGTCGCTGTTCGGCGAACCGTTATCTCCGCTGCAAGCGGCAAACAGCATGGCGGAAAGCAGAAAAATTCCGCAAAGGGCGAACGACAGCATTCTTTTTTTCATAGCGAACCCTTCCTTTCCTAAGACCTGAACGGGCGGCCGCAACGCTGCGGGAAGATTTTTATCTGCCCGTCCAGTATAATAGACACACAACCCGTAACAAACGTAACAGGTAAAATAAAAAATATTTTTCATCACAAAAACCGGCTGGGAATTTCCCAACCGGTTCTTTTGGGGGATGGTGAAACAAGGGGCTTCACCATCTTTAAACTGTATTACAGCACCACTCCGTCGCTGCCGGAGCGGGCGAACAACCTGGCGATCTCGCTGCGCAGGCCGCGATACTCATTGGTTTCCAGCGTCCCGCCGCGGAAAATATCTTGCGAGAAGAGTTCTCGTGCACATTGCTGTGCCTGATGCAGCACCCGCATATCTGTGGACAGATCGGCAATTTTTAGAAGAGGCAGGCCGTGCTGCCGCTGGCCGAAGAAGTCGCCGGGCCCTCGGAGCCTTAAGTCCGCCTCGGCGATCTTGAATCCGTCGGAGGTATCCCGGAACATCAGGAGCCGCTTGAGGGATTCCTCATTTCGGATGTCGGTGATCAAAATGCAGGAGGACTGATATTGTCCTCTGCCGATGCGTCCCCGGAGCTGGTGGAGCTGAGAAAGGCCGTACCGTTCGGCGTTTTCGATGAGCATGATGACGGCATTGGGCACGTCCACGCCCACCTCCACCACGGTGGTGGAAACTAAAAGCTGGGTTTCCCCCTTGGAAAAGGCATCCATGACCTGCTCTTTTTCCACTGCCTTCATTTTGCCGTGGAGAACCCCCACGGTGCAGCCGGGGAAGGAGCGCTGTACCACTTCGGCGTATTGGGTCACGCTCATCATGCCGCTTTCGTCTTCGTCGATGAGGGGGCAAATCAGATATCCCTGCCGGCCTTCGTCCAAATGTTTTTTCACAAAGCCGAAAGCCCGCTCCCGCTTGGGCGGATCGATGAGATAGGTGTTGATTTTCTGCCGCCCGGGAGGCAGCTCGTCTAAGACCGAAATATCCAAATCGCCGTAGACCATCAGGGCTAACGTGCGGGGAATGGGCGTGGCGCTCATGACCAGCAGGTGGGGGGAGGCTCCCTTTTTCGCCAGAGCGGAGCGCTGATTGACCCCAAATCGATGCTGTTCGTCGGTGACCACAAGCCCCAGGTCGCGGAACTGCACTTTATCGCCCAACAACGCATGGGTGCCGATAATCAAGTCGATTTCTCCGTTTTCCAAAGCGGCAAAGAGCTTTTTCCGCTCTGTTCCTTTTACGGAACCTGTCAATAAAGCGCAGCGCACCCCCGCCGGGGCGAGCAGGTCGGAGAGGGAAGCAAAATGCTGAGCCGCCAGAATTTCCGTTGGCGCCATCAGCGCTGCCTGCATGCCGGACCGGATCACCGTCCAGCAAAGGGCGGCGGCCACGGCGGTCTTGCCGCTGCCCACATCTCCCTGGACCAGCCGGTTCATGGGAGACTCTCCCGCCATGTCCTGCACGGCTTCTGTGATGGTCCTCCGCTGGGCGTTGGTCAGGGAAAAGGGCAGCAGTCGGGCAAATTCTTCCGGGAAGGCATTGGGAACAGGGTGGGGATTTCCCGTTTTTCTGCCCTGCTTGATGCGCATCAGTCCTAGCTGTAAGACGAGAAATTCCTCAAAAATCAGTCGATATCGTGCGGTAGCCAGCTCCTCCTCGGATTGGGGAAAGTGGACGTGTTCCAGCGCAAAGCCTAAATGGCACAGCTCATATTTTTCCCGCAATTCCAAGGGGAGGGGGTCGTTCACCGATTCCGGCAGCAATTTCAACGCCTCCTGCACTGCGTTAGAGATAACACGGGAGGTCAGCCCCTGTGTGGCGGGGTAGATGGGGACGATCTGCAAATTTTTCGCTTCCGGCAAAAATTCCGGGGCGGTCATTTCTCTGCGCAGCAGCGTGCCGGTCACCTTTCCCCGAAACAGGTATTCCTCCCCGGCTTTCAGCAGGTTGGGGATGTAGCGGTTGTTGAAGAAGGTCAGGGTCATATCGGACACCCCGTCGGTGACAATGACCCGGTACAGCAGCCTGCCGCCCTTGATGCGGTGCTCGGTGGGCGTTCTGGTGACGGTCGCCCGCACCACGGCGATTTCATTCAGAGCGGTGCTGTCAATGGCAAGGGGGTGGCTCCAGTCCTCGTAGGCACGGGGGTACAGACGCAGCAAATCCCCCACCGTGGGCGCGCCCAGCTTCCGAAACAGCACGGCCCGCTTTTCGCCCACACCCTTTAACGTATTGATATCCTTTTGAAACAGGGTCGTTCTTTTTGCCTGTCTTTCTTCCATTTGCGCTCACCCCCCTTTTTCAAGTTTTTTCAAAAAAAGAAGCCTTTCTCCGCAGTGCGTTGAAAGGCTTCTGTTCCCTACGGTAGGATCATTCCACAGAAATGATGAAATAGTATACCGGCTGGCCGCCGTTGACTAAAGTGATTTCCACGTCGGAATGGAGCTTTGAAAGCAGGATCCGGCGGGCTTCCTCTGCCTGAGCTTCCGTAATGCCCTCGCCGTACACCAGGGTAATAAAGGAGGTGCGCTTTGTCACAAAGGAGCGGGCGACCTTGACACAGGCGGCGACGGGGTCTTTCTCGATGTAGTCCAGCTTGCCGTTCACGAGGCCCAGAATGTCCCCCCGGCGAATGGCGTGGCCGCCGAATTCGGAATCTCTGGCGGCAAAGGTCACAAGGCCGGTGTCCACGTTTTCAATGGCAGCAAGCATGGTCTCCCGATTTGTTTCGGCGTCGGCGTCGGGGTCAAAGGCCAGCATGGCGGAAAGCCCCTGAGGGATGGTCTTGGTGGGGACCACGATGATCTCCCGGTCGGTGGCCATAGAGATGGCCTGTTCCGCCGCCAGAATGATATTCTTGTTGTTGGGCAGCACGATGACTTTCTTGGCCGGAGTGGCAAGGGCGGCTTCTAAAATGTCCTCGGTGCTGGGGTTCATAGTCTGCCCGCCGCTGACGACCACAGCGCAGCCCAGCTCCCGGAACAGGTCTTTCAGTCCGTCGCCGGCCGCTACGGAAATAAAGCCCAATTCCTCCACGGGCGCTTGGGGGGCCAGTTTCTTTTCCTCAGACTGAGTTTCAGCAGCGGCGGCTTTGGCCGCTTCATTTTCCTCAGCAGCCTTGCGGTGCTGCTCCTTCATATTTTCAATCTTCACGGTCAGCAGCGCGCCGAATTGCAGAGCCTTCTGCAGCGCGTCACCGGGATTTTCCGTGTGAACGTGGACCTTGATGATCTCCTCATCGTCCACCACCACCACACAGTCGCCGATGGTCTCCAAGAACAAACGCAATTCCAGCGGGTCCTTCTGAACTTCGGGGTCCCTGCCCACAATGAATTCCGTGCAGTAAGTAAAGTTGATTTCCTGGTCGAATTCGGCAGCCACATTGCGGAAGAATTCCGCCGTTTCCTGCTCCCGTTCCTCCGGGGTCAGACCGGATTCGATCATCACATCGTCCCGGAAAACGCTGAGCATGCCTTCAAAAATCAGACATAGCCCCTGTCCGCCGGCATCTACCACGCCCGCCTTTTTCAGTACAGGCAGCAGGTTGGGGGTGTTTTCCAGTGCTTCTTCCGCCCCGTCGCAGATGGCCTCCCAAACTTCCACGGGGTCGGGGGATTCTCCTTCTTCGGCAGAATCCAGCAGCGCTCTAGCCTGCTCGGCAGCCACGCGGGCCACGGTGAGCATAGTGCCTTCGGTGGGCTTCATCACCGCCTGATAGGCAGCCTCTACGCCCAGCTCCAAAGAGTGGACCATATCTTCAGAGGAAATTTCCTCTTTCCCGTCCAGTCCCTTAGAAATGCCCCGGAACAGGAGGGACAGGATGACGCCGGAGTTTCCTCTTGCGCCCCGCAGCATGGAAGAAGCAGCTTTCTTTGCCGCTTCGCCCACGGGGGCGGAATCCTCCAGCTTATTCATTGCATCGGCGGCAGCGCCGATGGTCATGGACATATTCGAGCCGGTATCGCCGTCCGGCACAGGGAAAATGTTCAGCTCGTTGACCTGCCTTTTATATTTCGCAAGGTTATTCGAGCCGGAAAGGATCGCTTTTTTGAGCTGGCTGCCTGAAATCACGGGAAACACTCCTTACCTGCGGGTTCGCTTCTGAAGCTTCTATTTGAGCATATTATTTTCTATTTTATCACACACATTTGGAAAATACAATGTTTTTCCTACAGTTTCACAGAGAATTTATGTGAGAGAAATCCGCTCCGCGTCGGTACAGAGTCCCGTTCGCTCGTCTATGGTGAACAACACGCAGTCCATATGGCACGGAGCGTCGGCGGTTTCAAAGCGGGTGGGCATTTTTGTGGTGAGCTTGCGGATGATCAGCTCCGGCTTTACACCCAGTACGGAATGAATCGGCCCGGTCATGCCCACATCGGTGATGTACCCGGTGCTTTTCGGCAGCAGACATTCGTCGGCGGTCTGCAC
>JAFLRP010000137.1 GCA_022511515.1 Acutalibacter sp. | reverse complement strand
GCAAACGGGCCGGCACGGAAAACGTGGCGGGCATTGTGGGGCTTGCCGTGGCCATGGAACGGGCCTGCTCTACCATCGAGGAAAAGGCCCGGAAACTCACCCCTCTGCGGGATAAACTGATCGCCGGACTTTCCAAGATCGAGCGAAGCCACCTAAACGGCGACGCTGAAAAAAGGCTGCCGGGCAATGTGAGCTTCTGCTTTGAGGGCGTGGAGGGAGAATCCCTCCTGCTGATGCTGGACATGAAGGGCATTTCCGCTTCCTCCGGCTCGGCCTGCACCAGCGGTTCGCTGGACCCCAGCCACGTGCTGCTGTCCATCGGTCTGCCCCACGAAGTGGCCCACGGCTCGGTGCGGCTTTCTCTCAGCGAGGAGAATACGGAAGAAGATGTGGACTACATTCTGGAAGTCCTGCCCCAGATCGTGGAGCGGCTGCGCTCCATGTCCCCCCTGTGGGAAACCATCGTGAGGGAAAATATCGATTATCATCTCTGAGAAGAATCCCCCAAAAACGAACCGGCAGCAAAAAACTGCCGAAAGCCATCACACCCAAAAGAACTATCCGGCAGATAAAAACTGTCGAAGGGTCTAACACGCAAAATACTGCATTCACTTGAAAGGAGCTAAGGAAAGAAAAATGGCGTATAGTGCTAAGGTTATGGAGCATTTCGCGAATCCCAGAAACGTGGGCGAAATGAAGGATTTCAGCGGCGTCGGCGAGGTGGGCAATCCCCAGTGCGGCGACATCATGAGAATGTACATCAAGGTGGAAAACGACGTGATCACGGACGTTTCCTTTATGACCTTCGGCTGCGGGGCGGCCATCGCCACCAGCAGCATGGCCACGGAAATGATCAAGGGCAAGCCCATCGAGGAAGCCTTGAAGCTCACCAATAAAGCGGTGATGGAGGCTCTGGACGGTCTGCCGGCAGTGAAGATTCACTGCTCCGTGCTGGCGGAGCAGGCCATTAAGTCCGCCGTGGCGGATTATTATCGCCGGCAGGGAATTGACCCTACACCTATTGTGGGCGAAATCCCCCCGTGCGAGGCTTGTCACACCTGAGAGAATCCCACATCATAAGTCTATACACACAGCAAAAAGGAGATGCAACTTGCATCTCCTCTTTTTTGTAATTCATACTTTTATGAAACCGGAAAGGCTCTGCCAAAGAGGCAAATGTTTCTTTGCGCAAGGGAAACGGAACCTCCCACGCCTCTTTGGCGCTTAAGAATTTTCCTCGTCCGCCTTGCGGATCTCCGCCCGTTTGATCTTGCCGCCCAGAGTTTTGGGGAGCTCGTCCACATACTCCACCACACGGGGGTATTTGTAGGGGGCGGTGACCTTCTTCACGTAGTTTTGCAGCTCTTTGGTGAGCTCCGGCGTGCCCTCGTAGCCCTTGGCCAGCACGATAGTGGCCTTGACCACCTGCCCCCGGATGGGGTCCGGCGCGCCGGTGATGGCGCATTCCACCACGGCGGGGTGCTCGATCAGGGCGGATTCCACCTCGAAGGGTCCGATCCGGTAGCCGGAGCATTTGATCACGTCGTCATTGCGCCCCACGAACCAGAAATACCCGTCGCTGTCCCGCCAGAGCATGTCGCCGGTGTTGTAGCCTATGCCGCCCAAATGCTCCTCCGTCATTTCCGGGTTGCGGAAATAGCCGGTGAACAGCCCCACCGGGGGATGATTTTTCACGTCTAAAATGGTGAGAGACCCCTCGTCGCCGTCCTCGCAGAGGTTGCCTTCTTTATCCACCAGATGAATGTCATAGAGCGGAGAAGGCTTCCCCGTGGAGCCGGGGTGAGGCACGACCCAGGGATAAAAATTCGCCAGCAGTACCGGGCCTTCCGACTGGCCGAAGCCCTCGTAAATTTGGTGTCCGGTCAGCTCTTTCCAGCGCTTGGTGACCTCCGGGTTCAGGGGCTCTCCGGCGGTGGCGCAGTGATGGATGCAGGAAAGGTCGTACTGTGTCAGATCCTCTTGTAACATAAAGCGGTACATGGTAGGCGGCACGCAGAAAGTGGTCACTTGGTATTTCTGCACCTTTTCCAACAGGTTCCTGGGCTCAAACCTGCCCTCCATGTCGTAGCAGAAAATCACCGCGCCGCTGAGCCATTGGCCGTAAATTTTTCCCCAGCCGAACTTGGCCCAGCCGGAATCGGACACGCTCATGTGCAGGTGATTTTCCTCCACCCGCTGCCAGTATTTGGCAGTGATGATATGTCCCAGCGGATACAGAAAATTATGCTGTACCATTTTGGGCATTCCCGTGGTGCCGGAGGTGAAATACACCAGCATCACATCGTTCCAGCGGGTGGCGTTTTCCCCCGTGGGGCGGGAGAAGGTGTCCGGGAATTTCTGAATTTCATCGTTAAACGTGAGCCAGCCCTCCCGGCGGTCCTGCACCATGATCTTGTGTTTCAGCGAGGGGATCTCTTCCTGCGCTGCCTCCACCTGAGAGACCACAAAGGGATCGTTGACGCACACCACGGCGCTGACTTCGGCGGAATTGCCCCGGTAGACCACGTCCTTTTTCGTCAGTTGCAAAGTGCCGGGGATCAGCACCGCACCCAGCTTGTGCAATGCCGTGGCGCAGATCCAGTATTCCCACCGGCGGCGGAGGATCAGCATGACCACAGAGCCTTTTTTGATCCCCAAACTCTGAAAGAAATTGGCCGCCTGACCCGACAAGCGCTTGATATCCGTAAAGGTGAAGATTTTTTCCTCATTCGCTTCGTTCACCCAGACAAGGGCTTTCTTTTCCGGCTCGGCCCCCGCCCAGGCGTCCACCACATCGTAGCCGAAATTGAAGTCCTCGGGGGCGTTGATTTTGAAGTTTTCCTTAAAATCCTCGTAGGAATCGAATTCGATTCTGGGAAGATATTTTTTCAGCAAGTAGTCCATGGGTTTTTATCCTTTCCTGTCCCGCATTCCTGCTCATTCGGCGATCATCGTCAAAAATCTGGCCTTTTTGTCGCTTGCGCAGCGCTGCCCGTGGGGAATTTGGGGATTGAAGTAGATGGAATCCCCGGCGGTGAGGGTGAACTCCTTATCGCCCAACGTGATAATGACTTTCCCCTCCAGCACCATGTTGAATTCCTGCCCGGTATGAGTGATGAGCTTGGCCGGGGTGTCGGTGGGTTCCAGCGTCACCAGCAGAGGCTGCATGACCTTGTCCGCATAGCGGTAGGCCAAATCCTCAAAATGATATTCCGGGTTGCGGTTGACCACTTTACCCTCTCCCCGCCGGACAAGGTGATACGTGTTCAGTCGGGCGGGAGAGCCCGTGACGATTTCCGTAAAATCCACGCCGAATTTATTGGCCACGGCAAAAATCACGCTGATGGGGATATCCTTGCTGTCCTGCTCGTAGGAGCGGTACAGCTCCGGATCGATCTGCAAATCAGCGGCGACCTCCTCTACCGTGCAGTCGCTGACTTCTCTGAGCTCCCGCAGGCGGGCCCCGATTTCATTGATTTCGCTCATTTTTTCTTTCCTTTCTTTTAGGGAAATGATCTATATCCGATAATTGAAAAAGTATATCATACTTTTCTGCAATTCGTCAATGTTTGGTTGGCAGTCCTGCAAAAATAGGTCGATTTTTCAAATATTCACCCGATACAGAACAGGATTTTGACAGAATGTTATTCTTGTCCTGCATTTTTCGCGGGGGACGCTATCTCAGGAGAGAGCACCTCCAGCGCGTTTTGCATTTCCCCGGCAGTCTGCTCCGCGTCCAGATAGGCGGAGGAATAGAGCAGCACCCCTGCGCACTCCGCTGTCTGGGCCGCTTCGATCTGCCTCCGGATGATGTCGTCGGAAAGCAGCCACGTGCCGCTGTCCGCGTCTGTTCCCGCCTTGTACAGTGCCAACCCGGCATAGAGCTGCAAGTTTTCGTGCTTCGGCAAAGAGACCCACTGGGCGAGCGCTTCCCCGTAGCCCAGCGCCGGATTCTCAAAGCTGTAATAGAGCTGGGGGCAGATGTAGTCCAGATAGCCCGGCAGGTTGCACCATGAGCGTACGTCCGCGCCCATGTTCTCGTCATTTTCGATGTTGCCCTGGGGAGAAATGCCAAAAACCGCCTTGGGATTTGCCTTCTTCACCTTTTCATAGACCTCCTGCACCATGGCGTTGATATTGGCTTTCCGCCATTCCAACAGGGGCAGGGGGTCATCCACGCCCTGAGTGTAAAGGGCATATGCTTCACTGTCTAAGTCCTCGTCTTGGGAGGGGTAGAAATAGTCGTCAAAATGGATGCCGTCCACGTCGTACTTTTCAACGATTTCGGCGGCGCCGTCGGCCACCAGCGAGCGCACATAGGGGTAGGCCGGGTCAAGACACACCACGCTTTCCGTTTCCATGAAGTAGAAGGAGCTTTCCTCCCCCAGCACGGCATAGGGATTTTCCGCCGCCAATTCTCCGGGATTTTCCGTTGTTTTGACCCGCAGAGGGTTAATCCAGGCGTGGAATTCCATTCCCGCGTCATGGGCGTACTCCACCATGAATTGCAGGGGGTCAAAGCCCGGGTCTTTCCCTTGCACGCCGGTGAGAATGTGGGACCAGGGGTAGAGCTTCGAGGGATACAGCGCGTCGCAGAAGGGGCGGACATGGACAAACAGCGCCCGGATCCCTTTTTCTCTGGCGGAATCCGCGATACGCCTGAAATTTTCCTCAAATGCCGCTTGGGTGTGCTCCTCCGTGGTCAGGGACATATAGGGCACCCACACGCCGGTCAGCATGGTATTCTCCTCCGGTTCCTTTTCAGATTGGGGTAAAAGCAAAGTATCCTCCGCCGGGACGGGTGTTGCTGCGGGAGCGGCGGAGGGCGTGATTGTGGGGGCGGGAGACGCCGTTTCCGTGGGCGCGCTGCTTCCCGTTTCTTGTGGGATTTCGCCGGCTTGCCCATCCCCGCCCAAAAGCCACAAAATCCCCACCGTCCCGCAAAGGATCAGGAACAGGGCGCAATATTTTTTCCATCCGGTTCGTTTCATAAGTTGTCCCCTTTCTATTCGGACAACGGGGATTGGCTCCCGTTGCTTTGCCTTACCTTGACACTGACTTGATTTTGAAGTACCATAGGATAAATTTTATGCAGTGAAAAAATCTTCCATACCGGAAAGGACAGGTTTTATGAAATATCGGTTTTTGCTGTTCGACGCTGACCTCACCCTGCTGGATTTCGACACGGACATGGTGTATGCCTTTCAAAAACTCTATGAGGTCTGCAAGTTTTCTGTCCCCTACTCTCCGATTATGCTGCAAACCTACGAAAAATGCAACAACCGCTGGTGGGAAAAATTTGAGAGAAAGGAATGCACCAAGCCGGAACTGTTTGTGAACCGCTTTGTGGATTTTCTTGAGGAGACCGGCCTTTTCGGCGATGCGGAGGAGATGAACCGCCGGTATTTTGAATTTCTCGGACAGGGCGGGGCGGTGTACCCTGGGGCGGTGGAACTGGTAAAAAAGCTTTCCAACCATTTTTCCCTGTACATCGTGACAAACGGCAACGCCGCCTCTCAGAAAACGCGGTTGGAAAGCTCCGGTCTGCTGCCCTATGTCAAGGCTTATTTCGTCTCCGACGCGGTGGGAGTTGGCAAGCCGGATCCCCGGTATTTTCAGTACGTCTTTGAGAATATCCCCGGCTTTCAGCGGGAGCAGGCCATTGTCATCGGCGATTCCCTCTCCTCCGACATTCAGGGGGCGGCAAACGCCGGTGTGGACAGCATCTGGTACACCGGCACCATACACGGGGATATCCCCGCCACCGATCTTCCTTATACCTACCGTGCCGGGAGCTATGAGGAGATTGAAAAGATTTTACACGGCGCGGAATAAATAGCTCCGCCTTTGCGAGGTGAACGCCATGAACAAAATCTATATCGTGGAAGATGACCCGGTGATCGCCGGGGCGGTGGAAAATCATTTGACCATGTGGGGGTATGAGACCAGGACCGTTCAGGATTTCCAGCGGGTGCTGGAGGAATTCACGGAATTCGACCCCCATCTCGTCCTGCTGGACATCGGTCTGCCCCACCGGAACGGGTACTTCTGGTGCGAGGAAATCAGAAAACGGTCAAAAATCCCCATCATCTTCCTCTCCTCCGCCTCCGACAACATGAACATCATCACCGCCATCGATTTGGGCGCAGACGATTTTATCGGAAAGCCTTTTGACCTGCCGGTGCTGACCGCGAAAATTCAAGCGGTGCTCAGAAGAAGCTACTCTCTCCGCGGCAGCGTCAACGTGATCGAGCACGGCGGGGCGCTTTTAGATCTATCTGCCTGCACCCTCTCCTGTCCCGGCGGGAAATTGGAGCTGACGAAAAATGAGTTCCGCATGGTGCAGGTGCTCATGGAAAATGCCGGGCACGTGGTGAGCAGAAATGATCTCATCGCCCGGATGTGGGAAAGCGACAATTTTATCGACGACAACACCCTGACCGTCAACATGGCCCGGCTTCGGCGGCGGCTGGAGGAAATGGGGCTGCCCGACTTCATCGTGACGAAAAAGGGGCTGGGATATTTGATCCCCTGATGGATTCCTGTGCGAGGAGGTGTTTCCATGAAGATTTTCAAGGGTTTTTTACGGGACAATCTGCTTACACTGTGCTGTATTCCCGTATTGGCGGGGATTGCCGTGGGGCTGTTCTATCTATACGATTTGCCCTTTGAGCCGTTGTTTTACACCTTTTCCGTTTTGCTGGTGATCGGGCTTTGCTTTGCCGTGCCCGGATTCTTCCTGTACCGGAGAAAAGCCCTGAAATTTCTGGAACTGCGGGAAAACCTGTTCTCCCTGCCGGACATTCCTCCCCTGCCCGCTTCCCTGCCGGAAAGCGCACTGTTGGGCGCTCTGGGGGAGCAGCGGGACAAGCTTTCTGAGGAGCGGGAGCTGTCTCAGGCCCGCCGGCAGGATATGCTGGAATATTACACCCTGTGGGTGCATCAGGTGAAAACGCCTCTGTCCGCAATAAAGCTGATTTTGCAGTCCGGTCAGGGGGCGGACGACGAAGCGCTTTTGCAGGAATTATTCAAAGTGGAGCGCTATGTGGAAATGGTGTTGGGATATCTGCGCATGGAAACCATGAGCGCCGATTTGCGCTTAGAGACTTGTTCCGCTCACGATATCGTCGCTCAGGCAGTAAAAAAGTTTGCGCCCCAGTTCATTTACCGAAAGCTCGCGCTGAATTTCCCGGAATTCCAAAATCAAGTGCTGACTGACGAAAAGTGGCTCACCTTCGCCGTGGAGCAGATTTTGTCCAACGCCCTGAAATACACGAAATCGGGCACGATTTCCATTTCCATGGACGAGCGCGACGTACTGACCGTAGCCGACACCGGCGCGGGCATTTCCCCCGAGGACCTGCCCCGGATTTTCGAGCGGGGCTTTACCGGCTTCAACGGCCGGCAGGACAAGACCTCCTCCGGCCTGGGGCTGTACCTGACCAAGCAGATTTTGGACAAGCTGAATACGCCCATAGAAATTACATCAACGCCGGGCAAAGGCACAACGGTGCGCCTGTTTTTACACAGGGACAAGCAGCTAAATTTCTGAAACTATTTCCCCCAAACTAACTGCTTTCGCGCAGGTTGATTTCTGCCCCTTTTCCAGTAATACTGTACGCGATTTTCTCTTTTCTTTGCCCAGGGGGGGCTTCGCCCCCCCTGGGCACCCCCCTAATAAAGCCTCAAGCGTGCTACCTTTATGGGGAAGTTTTCCGAAGGGAAACTTCCAGAAGTCCGCTGCTAGGCGAACTTTTGCAACCTTACAATAATGTAAGGTTGCATTGCTGTTTTGTAAGCTCAGCTTATGGATTTTGTAAGAAATTCCCCCTATACTGGATTCTGGAAACGAAATTTCACGAAAGGAAAAGCTTTCCGGCCGACTGCCGGAAAACAGGTAACGCAATGTCATTACTCCATGTCAACAATCTGAAAAAGGTGTATTCCACTCGGTTGGGCGGGGCGCAGGTCCAGGCGCTCAGCGGTGTGAATTTCACCGTGGAGCAGGGGGAATTCGTGGCCATCATGGGCGAATCCGGCTCGGGCAAGACCACCCTTTTAAACATACTGGCGGGACTGGATAAGCCCACCGGGGGCGAAGTGTTCCTAAACATGCGGAACATCGTCACCTTGGGCGAAAAGGAAATCTCCGCGTTCCGCAGAGACAATCTGGGCTTCGTATTTCAGGACTTTAACCTGCTGGACACTTTTTCGGTGCAGGACAACATTTTCCTGCCCTTAGTCTTAGCGGGAAAACGCCATCCCGAAATGTTCGCCCGCTTAGAGCCCATCGCCGGGAAACTGGGCATCGGGGACATTCTCCAAAAGTTCCCCTATGAGATTTCCGGCGGGCAGAAGCAGCGCACCGCCATTGCCCGGGCCATCATCACCCAGCCCCAGCTCATTTTGGCGGACGAACCCACCGGCTCTCTGGATTCCCGATCCGCCGGGCAAATCATGGACATTTTCTCAGACATCAACCGGGACGGCCAGACCATCCTCATGGTGACCCACTCCACTCAGGCAGCAAGCTGCGCGGGCCGGGTGCTGTTTATCAAGGACGGCCAGGTGTTCCACCAAATTTACCGGGGAACCATGACAAACGACGAAATGTACCAGAAAATCTCTGACACACTGACGGTCATCGCTACCGGCGCAGGAAACAGCGCAGCCGGCAACAGCGCAAGTGCTGTGGAGGTGCGGTCATGAGGCGCGGATTTTACTGGAAGCTGGCATTACAAAACTTGAAAAACAACCGGCGGGTCTACGTGCCCTTTCTGCTGTCCTCCATCGGTATCATCATGATGTTTTACATCATGCAGTCCATCAGCCTGAGTGTAGATGCCCGAGGCCTGTAGGGCATAGCGCTTGGTCTTGG
>JAFLRP010000136.1 GCA_022511515.1 Acutalibacter sp. | reverse complement strand
GATGTGAGTCATCTTGTCGGCAAAGCCCAGCTTTTCCACAGCAGCCGCAGAGTCGCCGCCGCCGATGATGGAGATCGCGCCGCTCTCGGCCACAGCCTTGGCCACGCCGATGGTGCCGGCCGCGAAATTATCCCACTCGGAAACGCCCATGGGTCCGTTCCAGACCACGGTTCCGGCGTCCTTGATGGCGCTTGAAAACAGCTCGATGGTCTTGTCGCCGATGTCCAGACCCATCCAGTCCTCGGGGATCTCAGTGGAGGGAACGATCTTGCTTTCGGTGTCGGGAGCATATTCCTTGCCGACCTTGGTATCCACGGGCAGCAGGAACTTCACGCCGTTCTTCTTGGCATTTTCCATGGTCTCCTTGGCCAATTCCAGCTTGTCCTCCTCGCAGATGGAGGTGCCGATGGGATGACCCATAGACTTCAGGAAGGTGTAGGCCATGCCGCCGCCGATGATCAGGGTATCCACCTTGCTGATCAGGTTGTCGATGACGCCGATCTTATCGGAAACCTTTGCGCCGCCCAGAATGGCAACGAAGGGACGCTTGGGCTCGGTCAGAGCGCCGCCCATGACGGTGATCTCCTTCTGGATCAGATAGCCGCACACAGCAGGCAGATAGTGGGAAACGCCCTCGGTGGAAGCGTGGGCGCGGTGAGCGGTGCCGAACGCGTCGTTCACATAGATGTCGGCCATGGAGGCGAGCTCCTTGGCGAATTCGGGATCGTTTTTGGTCTCCTCGGCGTGGAAACGGATGTTTTCGAGAATCATCACGTCGCCGTCCTTCAGAGCGGCAGCCTTGGCTTTTGCGTCGGGACCGATGCAGTCAGCGGCCATGATGACTTCCTTGCCCAGCAGTTTGCCCAGCTCGGCGGCCACGGGAGCCAGAGAGAACTTCTTCACGTCGCCCTTGGCAGCTTCCAGAGCCTTCTCAGTGGCGGCAGCCTGCTCGCTCTCGGGCAGCTCGTCGATCTTTTTCTTCTCTTTCTTGTCCAACTTGACAGTGTCGTTCAGAATGTTGTGGGGACGACCCATGTGGGAGCAAAGGATGACCTTCGCGCCGTGATCGGAGAGATACTTCACGGTGGGAAGAGCACCGACGATCCGCTTGGTGTCGGTGATGACGCCGTTCTCCATAGGGACGTTGAAGTCGCAGCGAACCAGCACCCGCTTGCCGGCAACGTCGATGTCTTCGACAGTCTTCTTGTTCAGATAGTTCATGCTAACGCACTCCTCTTGTAAAATATTTTCCCGCAGCCGCAGGAATGAATTTCCACCAGATATTGTATACCAAATATTGTATTTTTTCAAGTCCTTTTCACAGGAGAATCAAATCTTCTCGGCGACCAGATCGGTGAGAAATGCTTCTATCACTTTTTCCCGCTCATGGGCGGTCTCAAAATAGGGCAATCCATACTTTTCGCATTGCTCCCGCATGAGCTTGCTCTGCTCCACCAAATAGTGACAGCCCTCCATGCGCTCCTCGTCGGAAAGGTGATAGCTGTAGTCCTTTGGGGTATCGTATTTCTTTTGGATCGCAAAGCGCTCTTCAGGGGTCACATTTGAGGTGATGAAATAGTAAATTCCGCACTTTTCCGGGTCGATGAAGTTTACATAATCTTCCGGCAGCAACTGATACATATCAATGCACATGCCGTAATCCTGCTCATCGTACTCGCCGCTGTCCATCATAGCCCGCAAAAACGGCGCCATTTTGCGGCTGATATTTTTCAGAATATCCATGCTGGACATGGGGGCGTAGGTGTTGACGCCAGTGTCCGGGAAACACCGCTCAAACCCGGCGATGACGGAATCCATGCTGATATGCTGATAGGGAAGCCGGGCCACGACCCGGGAGGAAACGGTGCTCTTGCCCGCCCGAGGCACGCCGGTAATAATGATATGCTTTTTCATTTTTCTTTTGTTTTCCTCTTACATGGAATGATCTTGCGGATCAAAAAGCGAATGCCGCGATTCCAAAACTTTTTCCGGCAATCGATTCTCCGCGGGTAAAAAAACCGAGAATGAAAAATTACTCGGGGGCCTTCATGCTTTCCACCATGCTGATTCTTTTCAGCCGCCGGTGCATGACCAGATTGACCAGCACGCTGAAACACACGGTGAGGATCGCCGACCACACGTAGCTGATGGGGAAAACCGACCGCCCAAACATGACGATGTCGATCTCCGCCGTGCGGATCACAAATTGATGCAGGAACACACCCAGCACCAGTCCCGCCGCCGCGCCGATCAAAGTCAATACGGCGTTTTCCCGATAGATATAGGCGGAAACTTCCGTGTCGTAGAAGCCCAGCACCTTGATGGTGGCGATTTCCTTGACCCGTTCGCTGATATTGATGTTTGTCAGGTTGTAAAGCACCACAAAGGCCAGCGCCCCGGCGGAGATGATGATCACCAGTATAATGGCATGGATACCTTGGAGGCTGTTGTTGAAGCTCTCTGAAAGCTCGGTGGTAAATCGCACCGCCGCCACGTCCCGACAGTTTAAGAGCCGGGTGGAGAGCAGGTCCTCGTCCTTGTGGGTGGCGCCTTCCGGCAGCTTGCAGAGCAGGAGATTGTTTTCCACTGTCTGACCGAAGGCCTTCTCATACGCGGCAGAGGACAGATACAGATAGTGCAGCGTGTAATTTTCGCAGATATCGGTGATGGTCAGAGTGGCCTCTTTGCCGTCCTGATTGGTCAGAGTGATGCCGTCGCCGACCTTTAAATGCTGCCGCTCAGAGAGCTTTTCCGTGATGATGACGGAATCTTCTCCAAAGGTCACCGGCTCGCTGTCCGTGCGGTGACGGAAACGGAAGTAGTCGCTCATGGCAACCACATCGGAAGGCACAAAAATCGTGACGATGTCTGTCGGGTCGCCCTTTTTGGGAACCATTTGTCCCTCCTCCTGGCTGACCGCCAGATATCCCGCAATCGAATCACTGTCGTTAAGAATATTCTGTAATTCCCGGCCGTCCAAGGCGCTTTCCTCTTTCAACCCGACCATCAGTTCATATTGATTCAGTTCCCCGTATTGCAGGGAAACGATTTGGGAAACGGAATCGTTTATGCCGAAGCCCGTCACCAACAGGGCGGTACACCCGGCGATGCCGATGATGGTCATGAAGAACCGCTTTTTGTAGCGCAGAAGATTTCTGGCAGTCACCTTTTGGGTGAATTTCAGCCGTTTCCACAGGGGCGTGATGTATTCCAAAAATACCCGTTTGCCGGCTTTCGGCGCTTTCGGCAGCATGAGCTGGGAGGGGGCGGTTTTGAGCTCAGCCCGGCAGGCGCTGAAGGTTGCCAGCATGGTGCAGAGAATGGCCGTGGTGGCGGAGAACAGGGCATAGGGGAGGTTAAAAGGCGTGATGGCCTTGGGGATATCGTACATGATGTTGTAGGCGTTGATGATGATAGTGGGGAAGACCCGCAGCCCCACCGCAAGACCGAACACGCTGCCGAGAAGGCTGGCGCAAGCGGCGTACAGCAGGTATTTTGCGGCGATTTTTCCGGAGGAATAGCCCAACGCTTTCATGGTGCCGATCTGCTGGCGCTCCTCCTCCACCATGCGGGTCATGGTGGTCAGCGCCACCAATGCCGCCACCAGAAAGAAGAAAGCGGGGAACACGGTGGCAATGGCGCCGATCTTATCCGCGTTGGAATCGTAGCTGGCATAGGCGGCGTTGCCGTCTCTGGTAAAGACGTACCACTGTCCCGCTTCCAGATCACGGAGCTGTTTCTCCGCGTCCAGAAGCTGCTTTTCAGCATCTGTCAATTTTTCATCGGCTTCCGCCTTGCCGTCCTCGTATTCTTTCCAGCCGTCTTCCAACTTCTGGCGGGCTTCCGTAAGCTGCTCCAGCCCGTCCTCATACTGGGCGCGGGCATCGGCAAGCTCCCGCTCCGCGTCTGCGAATTCCGCCTGGGCAGTGGCTTGGGCCTGCCGCAGTTCAGAAGCGCTGCGGTCCAGTTGGGCTTTCTGTTCATCGAGCTGTGCCTGCTGTTCCTCCAGCGGCTTACTCTGTGCATCCAATTCCGAAAAGGCAGCGTCTAGCTGGGCCTGAGCGGAATTCAGTTCTTCTTCCTTTTGGGCGTACTCCGCCTTTCCCGCTTCCAGTGCGGTCCGTGCCTGCACCGTGTCCGTGCTCTGGGCGGCAAGGGCTTCCAGCCCGGCTTTCAGGGGAGCGAACTGCTCCGCCATCTCAGGGGACAGCACCGCAAGCTGCGACAGCGCCGCCAAAGTCCCGCCGTCAGAGGTGTCCTCGGAGGGTAGCCCCAGCGCGCTCACAGCCCGCCAAAAGGCAGCTTTCGCCCTGTCCAGACTGTCCAAATTCGCTTCCGTCTCGTCCAACTGTTGTTTCACCGCCGACAGTTGGCTTTTTCCTTCCATCAGTTCCTTTTGGCTTTGTTCCAAAGGCTTTCGCACTGCATCGATCTGGGCCTTTCCCTGATCCAACTGTGCCTGGTATCGCCTGATTTGCGCGTAGCCATCGTCGATTTTGGCCTGGGCGGAGGCTGTCTGCCGGCGGTATTCTGCCCGGCTGTCGTCCAGCTTTTGTTGGCCCTCATCGATTTCCTTTTTCGCGTCAGCCAGCGTTTCTTCGCTGTCTTTGATCTCCTGTTCGCCGTCGTCCAATTCTTTTTTTGCGTCTGCCAGTTCCTGCTGGGCTTCGGCCTTTTTATCTTCGTATTCTTTCCGGGCGTCGGCCAGTTCTTCTTCCGCTTCCTCCACAATTTCGTGATACCGAATATCTGCCCTCTCCTCGCCCAATTCTTCCAGCGCTTCTGCCGCCGAATCGGCCATGTCCTTATACTCGGAACTGAACGAATCCAGCTCTTTCGCGCCGGACAGTGTCAGATAAAACCCGGTGTAAATATCCCGGTCCATGCTCTCGTCCACCGTGTAGACGATGAGTCCCACCGTGCCCGTGCCCACTGTAGTGTGTTCCTGTTCCATGGAAAGGTACATAGCAGTTTTCGCCGTACCCACTACCGTCAGGGGGGAAGTGAGCCCGCTATTGTTTTCCTCGCTATCGTCCTCCTCCGGGGTCAGAACTTGCCCGATCCAGTCCTGCTCCTCAGCAAAGGACTTCGTTTCGATAACGATACATTCTCCCGCCTTCTCCGGCATCCTGCCGGATTGCAGAAAGATGTTGTTCATGGCTGGGTCGTCGGCCGAAGGCAGGGTGTGCACCCGGGTGGTATGGGAATCCCCGTCCGGGGTGAGCAGCACTAAATCCTCGTCGTGTACGGGTAAAACGGCCTCTACGCCCGCTGTTTGCCGCACGGTAACGAGATCGTCCTCCGTCAGGCCCAGTATGGAGACGATCCGCAGGTCGTACATCTCGATGTCGTCATAATAGCGGTCAGCGGAAAGGCGCATGTCGATGGGCGAGGCCAGCAGTCCCGCCAAAAAACCCACGCCCAGAGAAACAATGGCAAAAATGGCCAGAAAGCGGGAAAGGGAGCTTTTGATGGTGCGCAATACATTTTTTCTGTAGGATTTATTCACGTTGCTCGCTCCTTTCCGAAAGTTTTGTCTTTTTGGAGCAAATTCTTACCACTCGATTTCTTCCACCGGGGTGGGGTGGAGGTTCTTCTCATTGAAAACGACCTGCCCGCTGTTGATGCGGATGACTCGGTCTGCCATGGCGGTCAAGGCGCTGTTGTGGGTGATGACAAGCACTGTCCGCCCGGTGCTCCGGCAGGTGTCCTGCAAAAGACCCAGTACCGCCTTGCCGGTTTTGTAATCCAGCGCGCCGGTGGGCTCGTCGCAGAGCAAAATCTTGGGATTCTTCGCCAGCGCCCGGGCAATGGAAACTCTCTGCTGTTCGCCGCCGGAAAGCTGGGCGGGGAAATTGTTCATACGGTCGCCCAATCCCACGCCCCGCAGGGTTTCGGCGGCGTCCAGGGGATTGCGGCAGATCTCGCTGGCCAGCTCCACGTTTTCCAGAGCCGTCAGGTTCTGCACCAGATTGTAGAACTGGAACACAAAGCCCACGTCGTGCCGCCGGTAGGTGGTGAGCTGTTTCGGCGTGTAGGAACTGATGACTGCTCCATCCAGCAAAATTTCCCCCTCGTCGCAGGTGTCCATGCCGCCCAGCATGTTGAGGACGGTGGTCTTTCCCGCGCCGGAGGGGCCGACGATCACGCAGAATTCGCCCCGGTCCACGAAGAAATCGATGTGGTCCGCCGCAGCGATCCTGGTTTCTCCCATTTGGTAGTATTTGCATACGCCGTTAAATTCAATAAAGTGAGGCATTTTTTCACCTTCCTAATTGCAGAAGCAGCCGAGTGTCCGGTGCGCTTTTATATCTATCTGTATACTATAAATATTCCGAATTTGGTTTTGCTGTCTTTGCCGCCGCCCAGTCAAAATCTCTCAACTCGCCCTTACAGGAAAGAGCGGGGAAATCCCACTGCCGCAGGGCCTCAAACACACCGATGGCCACGGAATTGGACAGATTCAGGCTTCTGGCGCTGTCCATCATGGGAATGCGGACGCAGTGCTCCTTGTGCTCAAATAAGAGCTGTTCCGGCAGTCCGGCGGATTCCCGCCCGAAAAAGAGATAGCAGTTATCGGGATAGGAAATGTCGGTGTAGCGATTTTGGGCTTTCGTGGAGAAAAAGTAGAATTCCCCGGTGTTTTTTGCAAAGAAATCGGACAGACTATCGTAGTAGGAAAGGGTCAAATACTGCCAGTAGTCCAGTCCGGCATGGCGCAATTTCTTGTCGTCCGGAGTAAAGCCCATGGGACCGACGAGGTGCAGCGCCGCCCCGGTGACAGCACAGGTGCGGGCAATATTTCCGGTGTTTTGGGGGATTTCCGGTTCCACCAAAACAATGTTTAAATTTGACAAAAGTAACACCACTTTCTTTGAGCGAGGGTGCGTGCCCTCCGAATAAACGATGAAGGAGACGGGAAAAATGGAAAGAGAGACAGCCTTAAAACTGCTCAAAATAATCCTACTCTTATGGAGGTTCGATACCATGGTGAAGCAGACAATGAATATCGCAAAAAGCATCGGCATGGGGTTGCTGGCCGGCGCGGCGGTGGCGACCGTCAGCTCAAAGGCTATGAACGGCACCCAGAAAAAGATGAAATCTATGAAGAAAAACGCCGGCAAGGCCATTCACACTGTGGGAAATCTCATCGGCGACGTGGAAAAGATGTTGAAGTGAGGATTTCCCGGGAAAAGATTTTGAGAGTTCCAGCCGCTCCGGCAGCTGGAACTCTTTTCCATACCCTGCATTACAGAAACAGTATCTTCCAATGAGATCGCGTTTATTCTTCCTCAGGGAAGAAAGCTTCCTCTTCCGATTCCTTCCGTTTTTGATACAAAATGCCGTTGTGATATTGGTCGTCCTTCCATTCGCCGTCAAAGATAATGGCGCCGCTGGGGTCAAACTCCGTACCGTGGCCGTTGCGCTTGCCGTCTTTCCACTGGCCGTAATACAGCAGGTTGCCGTCTTTGTCGAAGGAAGAACCCAACCCGAGGGGCTCTCCGTCCTCCCATTTCCCCACAAAGATGGTGCCGTCGTCCTGCCGGAAGGAAACGCCTGCCCCTTGCTTTTTGCCGTCCACCATATGTCCGCCGTAACGGAGATTTCCGTCCTTGTCGAACAGGGAGACAAAGCTGCCGGGCTTGCCGTTTTCCCATTTGGCGATGTGCAGCGCGTGGTCGCTTTCCCGGAAAGAAACGCCTAAGCCGTCCCGCTTGTCGTCTTTCCAGAAGCCCGCATAGCTCAACGCTCCGCTCTTGTAGAAGTGAGAGCCGAAACCCTCCCGCTTCCCGTCCAGATATTCGCCGCGGTATACGGCGGTTTCAGCAGACACAAGCTGACCGTTTTGGATTTCGTAATGGGGCTGGTCCGAGGCATCCCGCAAAACAAGCGCTTCTTCCCCGGAGGTTGAGGTCTCCGCCGGTTCTTCTTCGGCTTCTTCCGTTTTCTCCGGTTCGGATTTTTCCTGCTCAGCTTCTTCCGGCGCCGATTCTTCTTCCCGGGGGCTTTCCTGCTCCGGGGCAGCTTCCTGTTCCTGAATCGTTTCTTCCTGTCCGGCTTCCTCTTGATCGGTCTGAGACAGTTCTTCTTCCTGAGCTTGCTCCACCTCTTGGAATTCCTCGGCCTCCTCGTTTTCCGGCGGGGAGGGGAGAGAGGAAAGGGGAGTCGAAGCGGCCTCTGCAGGCGCTTCCTGTCCCGGTTCCACCTTGGCGTATTCCTCTAAGCTGGTGAAGGTCAGGTTGGTTTCTTCCTCGCCGGGCTCATTGGCGAGCGAGCCGTCCTTAATCTCCCAGGCAGGCATCAGCATGATGGTACCGTCCTTGATTTCCTCCAGAGCCACCTTTCTCGCCTGCGCTTCCTTTTTGGGGCAGTAGCAGAATTCTCCCTCTGCCGTGGAAACGATAAGCATGGGGTCGCCGAAGCGGGCATTGACGATGCTCTGCTCCGCCGTGCCGGACAGATAGGGCAGAGGGTGGAGCTCTGTAGAGCGGTAATGCTTGCGGTCGTCCTCTCTGTCGAAGCGCTCGATCACGTCGAAGGCGTCCCGGGGCTTAAAGATAATTTGCGCGTTACCCGAGTCCCAGGGCTCGTAGTATTCGGATTTGATCCAAAGCTGATTCCTGTCGTAAAATACCCGGCTGGTGATGATGCCCCGCAGGTCCCGGTAGACCACGGAATATCCGTTTTTCTGGTCAAAGGCTTCCTCCAGAGAGATTTTGCCCACGGCCTTTTTCCAATACAGCCCGTGGCGGGTCATCTTGCCGTGGAGTTTCCCGTCAAAGCCCTTGATGATTTCACTTTTACCCACCCGAACGGTTCGTTTCCCCCGGGTGAAAAACTTCCTTCTGGCAGCGGCCAGCTCACTCTGCAGCGTGTCCA
>JAFLRP010000135.1 GCA_022511515.1 Acutalibacter sp. | reverse complement strand
TTTTAGAAACGGCGTCACATTTGAAATGGACGGCGGAGTGTATTCCATCATCGAGTTCCAGCATGTCAAGCCGGGTAAGGGTGCGGCCTTCGTGCGCACCAAGATCCGCAATGTCATCTCCGGGGCCGTGACGGAAAAAACCTTTAACCCCAACGACAAATTCCCCACCGCTTACATCGAGCGCAGGGACATGCAGTACCTGTACAGCGACGGCGACCTGTACTATTTCATGGACAATGAGACCTACGAGCAGACCCCCATCAACGGCAATGTGCTCAGCGACAACTTCAAGTTCGTCAAGGAGAACATGGAGTGCAAGGTGCTGTCCTATAAGGGCAATGTGTTCGGCGTAGAGCCCCCCAACTTCGTGGAGCTGGAGATCATCAAGACCGAGCCCGGCGTGAAGGGCGACACCGCCACCAACACCCTGAAGCCCGCCACCGTGGAGACCGGCGCTGAGATCCGCGTGCCCCTCTTTATCAACGAGGGCGAAAAGATCCGCGTGGATACCCGCACCGGCGAGTACATGGAGAGAGCATAACACTCTAGATGCTAGATACTAGATGCTAGAAAAGGAGAATACCCATGACAAATTCTGAACGTGCTTCCTATCTCCGCGGCCTGATGGAAGGGCTGGAGCTTGACCCCAACGCCAAGGAGACCAAGGTGCTGAATGCCATGCTGGAGCTGCTGGATGATCTGGCTCTCTCTGTGGAGGAGCTGGAGGACGGCTTCGATCTGCTTTCTCAGCAAGTGGACGAGATCGACGAGGACTTGGGCGCTGTGGAAGAGGATTTCTACGGGCTGGAGGAGGAAGATGACTGCTGCTGCGGGCATCACCACCATCACCATGACGATTTCGAGGACGCCGAGTTTGAGGTGACCTGCCCCAGTTGCGGCACCACCATCGAGCTCACAGATGAAATGCTGGAAGAGGACAGCATCGTTTGCCCCAATCCCGATTGCGGCGAAGTGCTGGAATTTGACTTCGACGACGAGGACGATTGCGGCTGCGGCTGCTGCCACCACGGAGACGAGGAATAAGAGGCCGAAAGAGTGAAAAGAAGAGTCGCGGGCTTTCTGCTCCTCGGTATGGGAGCGGCCCTCACTGTCATAATGGCAGTGTCCGTCTTTCTCACCGTCCAGCGCAACAACACTCTGCTCACATCTGAGTGGACACCATCCGGCTTTGTCCAGAACGAGTCCCTGAGGGATTATCAGAAAAAAGTGCCCCTTCCTGAGATGGACCTGACGCAGTACGATTTTGTTTTTAGCCAAGCCTTCGGCGGGGTGGGGCTTTTGAAAACGACCTTCACACTGACCCACCCCATTTCCTACTATCAGGAAATCGACGGGAAGAAGCGTGAAGTGTATACCATTGCCGCCGGGACAACGGTCGACGCCGGGGACTATCAAAGCGTTTACGATGCGCTGGGATACGGTTTCAACGGATATCCCACCTATGAGAGGGGCTGGCGCTGGGTGAGAGCCTTTCCCTTGGAGGGGGAAGGATTCCGGGAGGACGCCCTCTGGTATTACTGCAAAACGGCGGACCTGGAAAAAGCGGCAGCGGATCTGTTGCACGAGAGCGGAGCGATGCAGCACAATCTCCAATTACTCAAAGAGAGAGACGGAATGAGCCAAAAGGAGTTCCTCCACCATTTTGTCTGCCGAGTGGACAGCTTCTTTTATATGCGGGGCGTATACCTTTCCCCCGATTACCTCTACCCCCTTTGGACATGGGGACATACCGCCCTATCCGCTGTCATCGGCCTTGTCCTGATTTCCGGCGTCCGTTTTCTGAAACGAACCACGACCCAAAAATCATAAAAGAAATTCCCCCTTGTAAGCCGGTATGGGTTTGCTTACAAGGGGGTATCGTTTTATGAGGCAAATTTTTGCAAGCACGGATAGAATTTTTCGCTTGCGAACCGATATCATAGAGGATATCAATTATGCCGATGCGGCGAAAAGCGGCCATATTATCTCCGGGGAGAGTTGTCGCTTTCCCTTTTCGTTGATCTTCAGGTCGGGCGATAGTTTTTGGTAAAAGTTCCCAGCACGCCGGAGGGATATTTGGGCGGGCGGGGCTTCCAATTTTCCCGGCGCCGGGCTAAAATCTTTTCGATTTCTTCCTCGGCGCGGGGTTCGCCCCCGATGCCGCAAATGCGCAGGACACGAGCGGGGATATCGATCTCGATCAGGTCATTTTCCTCCACCAGGGCGATGGGACCGCCCTCGGCGGCTTCCGGCGCCACGTGGCCGACGGCGGGGCCTTTGCTGGCCCCGGAGAACCGGCCGTCGGTGATGAGGGCGATGGAAGCGGCGAGCTCCGGGTCGGAGGAAATGGCCTCCGTGGTGTAGAACATTTCCGGCATGCCGCTGCCCTTAGGGCCTTCATAGCGGATGATGACCCCGTCCCCAGGCTGGATATCATGGCGCAGCACGGCGGCAATGGCGTCCTCCTCGCAGTCAAAGGGCCGGGCGCGCACCACAGCCCGGTGCATCTCCTTCGGCACAGCGCTGTGCTTCACCACTGCGCCCTCCGGGGCCAGATTGCCCTTCAAAACCGCCACCGTGCCGTCAGTGCCGATGGGCTCGTCAAAGGAGCGGATGATATCGGTGCGGTTTAGACCGGTCTGTTTCAGATAAGTATCGCAATGGTCATAAAACCCGGTTTCCCGCAGTTCCTTGAGATTTTCTCCCACCGTCTTCCCGGTGACCGTCAAAGCGTCCAGATGGAGCATGGAGCTGATTTCCTCCATGATTCGCGGCACGCCGCCGGCATAGTAGAAATACTGAGCGGGCCAGCGCCCGGCGGGGCGGATATCCAAAAGGTAGTGAGCGTTCCGGTGGATGCGGTCAAAATCGTCGGGGGTGAGGGAAATCCCGAATTCCGCAGCGATGGCAGGCAGATGGAGCAGGGTATTGGTGGAGCCGGAAATGGCCGCGTGGACCATGACGGCGTTTTCAAAGCTCTTTTCCGTGACGATCTTTCTGGCAGTCAGTCCCGAGCGGGCAAGGATCGCCGCCTGTTCTCCCGCTTTCCGGGCGGCTTCCCGCAGTTCCAGACAGGTGGCGGGCATCAAGGCGGTGCCGGGCAGCATCAGCCCCAGCGCTTCCGCCATGATCTGCATGGTGGAGGCCGTGCCGATGAAAGAGCAGGCTCCGCAGGAGGGACAGGCATGGCGCTTGTACCAGGTGAGTTTTTCTTCGGTGATCTCTCCCCGGCGCTCCATGGCGCTGTACATGCCGATCTGCTCCAAAGTCAGCAGGTCGGGGCCGGCTTCCATCACGCCGCCGGTGACCATGATGGCGGGGAGATCCACCCTGCCGATGGCCATGAGCTGGGCAGGCACGGATTTATCGCAGCTTGAGAGAAACACCCCGGCGTCAAAGGTGGTGGCGTTCACGTGGATTTCGATCAGATCGGCAATGGTGTTCCGGGAAGCCAGAGAATAGTTGATCCCATCGTGCCCCTGGGCCATGCCGTCGCAGATGTCGGTGGCAAAGTACAGGGCGGATTTTCCTCCCCGGCTGTCCGCTCCGGCAGCGGCGGCCTGAGACAGCTCCAAGAGATGAGCGCTGCCGGGGTGGCTCTGCCCGTAGGTGCTTTCGATGATAATTTGAGGTTTTTCCAGATCTTCCTCCGTCCAGCCCATTCCCATGCGCAGAGGATCCATCTCCGGCGCGATTTTCCGTATTTCTTGGCTTTTCAGCATACCAGTCTCCCCATTTTTATTGGTTTTCATCATTGTATCAGATTCTTCTTTCCTTGTACAGTGTAGGGAAGGGGTAAGAATCAGAGAGAAATTGACTTTTCTTTCCTTCGACAGTATACTAACTGTGTATAGGGAACAGTAAGGACGGGAGTTGATTGTGTGAAAACGATAGAAATTTCGGGCCTGCATTTTGGGGAAAACTTGCCCAAAATCTGTGTCCCGCTGACCGGGGGTGGAATGCCCGCCCTGCTCAGCGAAATTTCCTATGTGAAATCCTTGCCTGCCGATTTGTATGAATGGCGGGCTGACCACTATTTCGGAAGCTTTTCGGAAGCGCTTCGCGCCCTGCGGGATGGATTGTCCCATGCCCCGCTGCTCGTTACCGTGCGGACAAAAACAGAGGGCGGGAAATCCGATCTGCCCCCCGAAGCTTATGAAGCCTTTTTGTCCGGGCTTTTGGATCAGGGCGGATTCCAGCTTCTGGACGTCGAGCTTTCCTGCGGGGAAGAACGGGTCAGGCGGCTCATCGAAAAATGCCGGAAAAAAGGGGTGGGTGCGGTAGTTTCCCGCCATTGCTTTGCGCATACTCCGGAAGAAGATGAAATGATCTGCACGCTGGAACGCATGAAAGAATTGGGCGCGGACCTGCCGAAAATGGCGGTCATGCCGAAAACTCCTCAGGACGTGCTGGCGCTGCTCAACGCCACTCTGCGGGCCAGTGAAAAAATCGGGCCTGTCATTACCATGTCCATGGGGAATTTGGGGAAGCTCAGCCGGGTCAGCGGAGAGGTGTTCGGCTCCTGCGTGACCTTTGCCGCCGGGCAGGAAGCCTCCGCGCCGGGGCAACTGAACGCCGAGGACCTGCGGGCGATTTTGGAAGACCTGAGCCTCTTACAATAACAGTCGGGTAGAAAGGAGGCTTTCGCTGTAGCGAAAGCAATACAGATCAAAAATACATTTTTGATCGCGGTTTTGCGTCCTTTGCCGCCAAATATGACGGCGGCAATTTTGCCTTGCAAAACCGGTCGCAATTCCCGAAGAAAGGAGGCTTTCGCTAAGCGAAAGCAAGAAAAAGATATGAAAAACGATATCGACGCCTTGCTGGAGGCCATGTTCCGAAACGGCAAGCTGAATTTGAATAAATCTTCGGAAAAGAAGCCGACAGCGGCGAAATCGGGAGAAAAAGTTTCGCTGGAATGGGACCCGGCGGAAAACGCCGAACAAGCAAAAGAGGCGCTGAACACTGTGGAGCAGGCGGAAGAAAAAATCACGGCGGCGCTGCAGAAAAATCTGGAGCAGCTTGCCAAGGACGCCGACGCCGATTTGAAGGATTTGGAACAGCATTTGCAGCAAGACGGCATAAAGAATACTTCCGCGGGGAACGGGGGCAATCCCAGGGATTTGGACGCCGCCTTTGCCGCCGCCGAAAAAGAGGCAAAAGAAAAGGTGCTGGGGCAGGAGGAATTCCTTTCCTCGCTGCTCATCGCCTTCAAGCGTCCCTTTGTGGCGGGCACAGAGGAACATACTCCTTTGTGCAGAGCGGCCGTGCTGGGGAAATCCGGCACGGGAAAGCACAGCGCGTTGACCGTCCTTGCCGCCTCTTTGGGGCGGCAGGGAGTGCTGAAAAGCCCCAAGCTTGCCGCCATCGATCTATCGAACTACCGGGACCCCGGCTCGGAAAAACTGTTCATTCAGGACCTGTACGCCGCCTTGAAAAGCGGGGCCTGCGGGCTGGTCTTTGAGCATTTTGAGGACTGCCACCCCTCTGTGCTGCCGCTGGTGTCAGCGCTGTTCCGGGAAGGAGAGGTTCCCCTGCCCAGCCGCTATGCCGAACAGAAGGGGCTGCTGGTGGATATCGGAAACGCCTTGGCGCCGGGGGTGATCTCCTCCCTGTCCGGCGAGGGGAAGTATCTGTTTCTGGTGACGGACAAGACGGAGACAAAGTTGGCGGACGCTTTCGGTATGCCGTTCCTGTCCGCTTTGGATGACGTCTGCGAGACAAAGCCCCTGAGCGCAGAAACCGTTTCCGCCATTGCGGAGCAGACCTTGAAAGAGCTTTGCAATAAATCTGACAAGCAATTACACTTTACAATAGAATTTGATGACACCGCGAAAAAGTCGCTGGCCGATGCCTTCCGCTCCGAACAGGGAGCGGTTTCCATCCGGGCGGCCGGAGAGGCGTTCTACGACACGCTCAGCGAAATGAAGCTCCGGCAAAAGCCGGAAGCGCTGTCCGGCAAGCTGACGGGCGATGAAAATGGATTGGTCTTTACTTACAAGCTGGCGGGGGAGGACCGCGCGCTCCGCAGAGAAGGAGACACAGGCGACGCCGCCAGAGAAGCCGCCATCGAAAGCGTCAAACAGGAGCTTGCCGAAGTGGTGGGGCTAAAGGAAATCAAAGAATACATTTTGTCCTTGGAGGACAATTTCCAGATCCAGCAGATGCGCAGAGAAAAGGGCTTGAAAGCGGAAAGCCCCTCCATGCACATGATTTTCACCGGCAATCCCGGCACGGGCAAGACCACCGTGGCCCGGATCGTTTCCCGGTATCTCAAGGCCATCGGCGTATTGCAGGGCGGGCAGCTCATCGAAGTGACCCGGGCGGATCTGGTGGGCCGATATGTGGGCCACACCGCGCCCCTGACTCAAAAGGCCATTCAGTCGGCACTGGGCGGCGTGCTGTTCATCGACGAAGCCTATTCCCTGTTCCGGGGAAAGGACGACAGTTTTGGCTTAGAGGCCATCGACACGCTGGTCAAAGAAATGGAGGACCACCGGGACGATCTGCTGGTGATTATGGCGGGCTATTCAAAAGAAATGGAGGAATTCCTCACCGCCAATTCCGGCTTGCGCTCCCGTTTCCCCAACCTCATCGAGTTCCCGGACTACACGGCACAGGAGCTGTTGGAGATCACGAAAAGCATTGTGAAAGGGAAGGGCTACCGGCTGGCGGAAGCCTGCGATCAGCCGCTCCTTGCCCATTACGAAGCGGTGCAGCGGGAGGGCGACCCCAGAACAAACGGCAACGGCCGCATGGCGCGGAATAAGGTGGAGGAGGCCATTTTGGCTTGTTCCCGCCGAAATATGCAGCTACCGGAAGCAGAGCGGGATTTGGAATTGCTGCTGCCGGGGGACTTCGGGTTTTCGGAAGGAAAAGAGTAAATCGGTAACACGGTTTTAGGCAATCATAGCGTCAATTGTAGCGGTTATGACGGCAATTTGTTTTGTCTCTCAAAAAAGTTCCAAATAGAACCTTGACAGAAATAGTTCTATATGGTACTATTTACCAAGGAGGTACGGTATGGACACTCGAACGGGATTTTTGATCTCGCAAATCAAGCGGGTGCAGGACAGAATTTTTGAACGGCTGCTCCAAAGCTGCGGGGTGGAAGAATTCAACGGCCCTCAGGGGAGACTTCTCTATCTGCTGTGGCAGCAAGACGGCGTGCCCATCGTGGAGCTCTCGCAGAAAAGCGGGCTCGCGAAAAATACCCTGACTTCCGTGTTGAAGCGGATGGAGGAAAGCGGCCTCATTCAAAGGGAGCAGAACAGGACAGACCGCCGTCAGGCGGTGATCACCATGACGGACAAGGCCCGTAATGCCCGGGAAAGCTACGAGGAGGTTTCCCAGCAGATGAACCGCGTCTTTTTCCGGGATTTCTCGGAGGAGGAGATCATTTCGCTGGACGGCATGCTGGACCGGGTGCTCGGCAATTTGCGGGAGACGGAAGAAAGTTTGAAAAAAGAAAGGAAGAGTTGACATGAAAATCAAAGGGGAGATCGGCAACGATTTTTGCCCTCAATCTCTGTTTTTGTACGGGACGTGGAAAGAGGACGGCACGCCCAATTTCGGGCTGTTTTGCTGGTTCAGCTACAATTGGATCGGCGATGAGGACGGCGACGGCCTGGGCGTGATGGCCTGTATCGGGGAAGATAAGCTGACAAAGGACCTGATCCGCAAAAACGGCGTGTTCTCCGCCAATCTCGTGTCGGAAAATTTGCTGCCGCTGGCAGACTATTACGGCAACACCTTCGGCAGGGATACGCCGGATAAGATGAAGTATCTGCCCACCGTGGAGAAAGGGCAGGTGCTGGATGTGCCCACCATCGCGGAAAGCCCGGTGAGCTTTGAATTGAAGGTGTTGGAGGAGAAGCACCTCGCCGCAGGCAGCGATTTGTTCCTCTGCAAAATCTGTAATGTCACCGTGGAAGAAGGTCTGCGGAACGGGGAAGTTCCCTTTGGAGAGCGTCTGCGCAGAGCGGCCCCCGTCGTCACCGCCGGGGAAATGACCTACTGCACCCTGGACGGCAGAACCCTGGGCCAGTGGGGCGAACCCAAGGAAAGACTGGGGAAATAACATTTTCTCGGGAGAAAAGGAAAATCGGAAGAAAAAAGCTTCGCAGGGCATCGCGATCGGGTTTTCGACTTTCGTACTTCTGAAACCAACTTCCCGGGAGAAAAATATCTTTCCATCTTGTGGATTTTTGTGAAATCTGTTATCATGTAACTAGAAATTCTGCAAAAAAATCAACAAGGAGGAGACAAGATGGACCACAAGAAATTTGACCCGAAGGCTTACGCCGCCAAGGCCAGAGAGACCGTGGCGGAGGGCGCGGTGCTGCTGCGCAACGAAAACGGCACGCTGCCCTTTGGAAAAGGAGTGAAACTGGCGGTGTTCGGGCGCAGTCAGTTCAACTATTACAAGAGCGGTACCGGCTCCGGGGGACTGGTGAACACTGCTCCCGTGCCGGGCATTCCCGAAGCGCTGGAGACCGACGGCACGGTGATTCTGGACGGTACGGTGAAGGCCGCCTATGAGGAATGGCTTAAGGACCACCCCTTTGACGTGGGTGTGGGCTGGGCGGCAGAGCCCTGGTATCAGGAGGAAATGCCGCTGGACGCTTCCCTTGTAGAGGAAGCCGCCGCCCGGAACGACGCCGCGCTCATTATTTTGGGCCGCACCGCCGGCGAGGACAAGGACAACAGCGCCGCCGAGGGCAGCTATCTGCTGGCTCAGGCGGAACGTGACGTTCTGCAAAAGGTGTGCAAAGCCTTTTCCCGGGTGGCCGTGGTGCTGAACACCGGCGGCATTCTGGACATGGGCTGGGTGGAAGAATATCAGCCCGGCGCGGTGCTGTACGTGTGGCAGGGCGGCCAGGAGGGCGGCCTGGGCACGGCGGACGTGCTCACAGGAAAAGTTGCTCCCACCGGCAAGCTGTCCGACACC
>JAFLRP010000134.1 GCA_022511515.1 Acutalibacter sp. | reverse complement strand
CTTCCGATCTTGCATCCTGAACGCTGTGACCAAGCTGCAGGACATCTGGAGCAAGTATGCTGCCAGCAACTCCGTGGGCGCTGCTTATCCCGACGCCGCCAACGGCTTCATGTCCAATCAGGCTGCTGTGATCTTCAACGGCTCTTGGATGAACTCCGAGTTCGGCCCGGATTCCTCCGGCAACTGGTCCAATGACTTTGACGGCGCCAATGTCAAGGCCGACTACTATCCCGGCAACGTGGCCATCAGCGGCACCAAGGGCTTCGGCCGCTGGATGATGACCAACAACGGTTCCGACGCTGAGAAAGAGTGCGCTTACGCCTTCCTGGCCTTCATCTATTCTCAGGAAGAGCTGGAGACCTTTGCTCTGACCGAAGGCTGCCAGATCCCCAACATGAAATTCACTGACGAGTTCCTCGGCAAGCTGGCAGAAGATCCGCTGATCGCTCGCCAGACCGAGCTGGTCAACTCTGAGACCAAGATGGTTCCCAACTTCTCCTCTATTATGGTTTCCTCTGTCGCGGATACCGTGTTTGCCAACGATCTGGTTCAGTTGGTCAACGGCAACATGACTCCCGAGGAGTTCTGCCAGGATCTGACCACCAAGTCTCAGGAGGCTATGGACGAGTAATTTCGATTTATCATAATCGCATAGTGCTCTAAATGAAGGGGGATACTGGGAAGCTGTTGTTCCCAGCATCCCCTTTTTCATTACCATATTAATCTACCGGCTGTTTTTCAGAAATGGAGGGAGAGTTTTGAAATCGGATCAAAAGATTTCCAAGTACGGAAAACTGGAGCGGAAGAACTTTAAGTGGGTCTACTTATTCCTGCTCCCGACTATCATCATTTTCGTCATGTTCTATGTGCAGCCCATCTGCGTCATGCTGTACACTTCGTTCACCAAGTGGGACGGCTTCAACGAAGCGACGTTCAACGGGTTTAGAAACTACCAGCGTATCTTCACAAACAGCGCTGCGTCTTCCTCCCTGTGGAACTTGCTGTGGTGGTCCGTCATCGCCATGACCCTGCATACCGGATTCGGCGTTCTCGCCGCCTTCGTGATCTTCAATAAGCCCTTCGGGTGGAAATTCACCAGAGCGGTGTTCATGATCCCCAATGTGATCTCCGGCGCGGCGTGGGCGCTCATTTACCGCTTCATCTTCAACGATCAGGTGGGTATGCTGAACGAGACCATACGAACCGTGAACCCGGATTTCTCGGTGCAATGGTTCTATCAGTCGCCCTACGCGTTCTGGGCGGTCACCTTCACTTGGCTGTTCTACGCAGTTATTGTGACGCTGATCGTCTTCAACGACCTGAGCGCCATCCCGGATTCTCTGCTGGAGGCCGCCCGGCTGGACGGCTGCAACGGCGCCCAGTTGCTGTTCCGCATTCAGTTGCCCCTGTGCAGAATTTCCATCGGCACGTCCGTGCTGTGTTCTATCACGTCCCGTATTTCCATGTATGAAGCCATCGCACTGACCACCGGCGGCGGTCCGGGCGACGACACCATGAGCCTTTCCGTGCTGTTGGTCCGCGCCATTTCCGACTATCAGTACGGCTTTGCCAATGCCATCGGTGTGGTCATGTTCATCTTCGGTCTGGTTGTCATGCAGGTCATCAACAAGTCGTTCCGCATGAGCGACAGCATTTATTGAGGAGGGGGACAACTATGGCAATCTTCAAAAAAGTACTGACCCGCATTCTGATGTATGCGGTAGAGCTGCTCATCATTGTCCTCAGTGTGTTCCCGATCCTCTGGGTAGTGCTGTCCTCCTTCAAGACCAACGCCCAGATTCTGGAGGGTGCCTTCACCGTGCCCACCGGTGTGCAGGTGGGTCTCGAAACCTACGCTTATCTGTTTGAGCGGTACGATTTCCTGCTGTATTTCAGGAATTCCCTGTTGGTCGCTCTGGTCGCCACTGCCATCTCCCTGATCTGCTTCTCCATGGCGGCCTATGTGCTGGCGAAGTTCCAGTTCCCCGGCAGATCATTGATCTTTATTCTGTTCACCATCACCATGCTGGTGCCCGGTCACGCAAAGGCTCAGCCCATCTTCTCCATGATCAACTCCATGGGGCTGTACAATACCCTGACCGGTCTGACGCTGGTATATCTCGGCAGCGGCATCGCCATGTCCATCTTTATTCTGCGGTCAAATTTCATGTCCATTCCGAAGGAATTGGACGAAGCAGCCACCATTGACGGAGCCGGTTTTTTCAAGACCTTTGTCCGCATCGATCTGCCTTTGGCAAAGTCGGGACTTTCCACTGCCGGCATTCTGATGTTCCTGGGCAATTGGAACGAATATTTCTATGCTGCGCTGCTGATCACTTCCGAAAAGAGCCGCACTCTGCCAGTGGCGCTGCAGTTCTTTAATCAGTCTCTCACCTACGATTACACCAAGCTGTTTGCAGCTTTGACTGTTGTGGTCCTGCCGGCAATCATCATGTATTGCTTTGCTCAGGAGCAGGTGCAACAGTCGGTGGCGGCTTCCGGCGTAAAGGGCTAACGAGAAAGGACATCACTGTAACATGGAAGCATTAAACTACAATAAAGGGCAGGAAAACTGGCTGGTAGAAGAGCGTGTTTTCGACGAACGGTTTACGGGAAAATGCGAGTCCATCTTCGTACAGGGCAACGGCTATTTAGGGCTGCGCAACGCGCTGGAAGAGCAGTATCTCAGCTCTACCCGGGGGCTGTTTATCACCGGCACGTTCAACAAAGCCAGTGCAGAGGAGGTCACGGAGCTTCCCAATGCCCCGGACATCACCAACACGGAGTTGACCATTAACGGCGAGCGTTTCTGCATGAAGGACGGCAATACGAAGGAGTATTCCCGCGTATTAGACCTCCGTACCGGCGAAACGGTGCGCTCCCTCATTTGGACGGGCAAGGACGGCGCGGAGGTGAAATTGGAGTTTCACCGCTTTGTGTCCGCTCACAATGTCCATTTGATCGGCAACTGTATGGAGATCACCCCGCTGAACGGCGACATAGAGATCCATGTGTCCAGCGGTATTGATGGGCAGGTCACCAACGGCGGCGCCCAGCATTTCGTGGAAACCGCGAAACGGGTGTTTGAGGATCGCTATCTTGCCTTCGCGGCGGAGACCACGGAATCCCACGTGCTGGTGTCTTTACACACCACTCATAGGGTGACCCCCGTGCCCGAGAAAGTAAGAACCTCCAACGACCGCAGACGTGTCCACAGCGAATTCGACCTGACGGTAAAGGCGGGGCAGACGGCGCGGATCGAAAAAATCTCCACCGTGTTTTCTTCCAGAGATCTGGAATATGCCGACCTCAGTGCGGAAGAAGCGAAGCGCCATCCCGAAGAGGACGGCTTTGCCCTGCTGAAGCAGGCAGAAGGCAAGGGCTATGACGGGCTCTTTGCCGAAAGCTGCAGGGCGTGGGGCGAATTCTGGGACAGTCAGGATATCCGGATCGACAGCGAGGACGGCTTCGACCAATTGGCGATCCGCTTCGCCCTGTACCACTTGGAGATCATGACCCGCAAGGGCGACGGCCGTGTGGGTATTGCCGCCAAGGGCTTGAGCGGCGAGGGCTACAAGGGGCACTCTTTCTGGGATACGGAAACCTTTATTTTCCCCTATTTCCAGATGGCACGTCCCGAAACCGCTAAAACGCTCTTGGAGTACCGCTATAACGGTCTTTACGGCGCGCGTCTGAAAGCCAGCGAAAACGGCTTTGAGGGCGCCATGTATCCGTGGGAATCCGCCTGGATCAGCGACGGGGAGGTGACCCCGTGGCTTTTAGGCGTGGATATTCACACCGGTAAACCCAGCTATTGCCTGACCGGAAAAATTGAAATCCACATCACGGCGGATATCATCTACGCTCTCTGGCAGTATTATATCGCCACCGGGGACGAGGCGTTCATGGAACGGTGCGGCTATGAGATGATCCTCGACACCGCCCGGTTCTGGAACAGCCGCCTGGAGTGGATCGAAGAAAACGGGCGGTATGAGATCCGGGATGTGATCGGCCCGGACGAGTACAAGGAGCATGTGGACAACAACGCTTACACCAACTATTTGGTACAGTACAATATGAAGCTGGCTTCCAATATCATCAGCCATTTGCAGGGAGAGAAACCGGAACTGTATCGGAAACTTTCCAAGCTCTGCGACTTGCAGGTGCTGAAACGGGAATTGGACGACAAGCTGCCGCAATTGTACCTGCCCCAGCCCGATCCGGACACCGGTATTATTCCGCAGTTTGACGGGTATTTTGATCTGAAGACCCTCGACCTGACGAAGTACAAAACCGCTCCCGTGGTGGGCACCATTTTCCAAGACTATTCCAATGAAGACGTGCAGTCCTATCAAGTCGCCAAGCAGGCGGACGTGGTGGAGCTGTTGTATCAGCTGGAAGACTTGGTCAGCCCGGAAGTGAAACGAGAGAACTATTTCTACTATGAGGCAAGAACACTCCACGATTCCTCTCTTTCCAAGGCGATCCACAGCGTGACCGCCTGCGATCTGGGATTGGAGCAGGAGGCCTATGACATGTTCCAAAAGGCCGCTGCCACCGACTTGGGGCCGGAAATGCGGTCCTCCGACGCCGGCATCCACAGCGCGAATATGGGCGGTATCTGGCAGGATGTGGTCATGGGCTTCGGCGGCATGCGCATCAGCCGCGGTAAGCTGCGGATCAACCCCCATCTGCCCAAGGCGTGGAAGCATCTTTGCTATTCCGTCTACTGGCAGGGCAGCAAGGTGACCGTCTCCATCAATTGCGAAAAAATTTGTCTGACCAATGCGGGCAAGCCTTTCGCAGCCATCGTGAACGGGAAAGACGTTATGCTGCAGCAGGGCGAAAACGAATTCCCTATGGTGTGATCCATGGGAAGTAAGTTTTTTCGCCGGGACGGCAAATTCGTCCAAGTGTTTGAGACAGTTGCCGACTTGATCGTCCTGAATTTTCTCACGATCCTGTGCAGTTTGCCCGTCATCACTGCGGGGGCTGCTTTGACCGCCATGTACGGCGGCGTGTTCCGCCTAAAGCGGAAGGAAGAAAGCTACTTGGTCAAGGACTTTTTCCGGGATTTCAAGAGCAATTTCAAGCAGTCCACGGTCATCTGGTTGCTGGCATTGGCACTGGGCGTTCTGATCTATTTGGATTTTCGTATTTTCTCTCGCATAGAGGGGATCGGTTATGCCCTGCAGATCGTGGCGTATGCCGCCGGGATTCTTGTTTACTTTACGGTGCTCTACGCCATTCCTTTGCAGTCCCGCTTCATCAATCCGGTGAAGGCAACGATCCGAAATGCTCTGTCCCTGTGGGGCATGAAGCCCCATTACGCCATTTTCGTGGGGCTGATCACCGCCCTGCCCATCTACCTGGCGCTATGGTTCCCCATGGTATTGGGCGTCTACATTCTGCTCGGTGTGTCCGGCACAGGTTGGCTTTGCAGTTTCTTTTTCGAGAAGATTTTCGCCAGAGTTCGCATTGAGGAATAACGAAAACCGAAAGCACTGCACATATGTTGTGATGGATCAAGAGGGAAAGAGGAGGAAAGATCACCGCGTGCACAGCGGTAGCTTAAAGGGGGAAAAGTATTTTATGAAGTTTGAGAAAAAAGCAATCATCTTCGATCTGGACGGCGTTATCTGCTTCACCGATAAGTTCCACTATCAGGCGTGGAAGGCTCTGGCTGACCGGCTGGGCATTTACTTTGACGAGAAGATCAACGACCGTCTGCGCGGCGTGAGCCGCATGGCCAGTCTGGAGATTATCCTGGAACGCTCCGCCGAAACCTACACGCAGGAGCAGAAGGAAGCCTTTGCCGAGGAAAAGAATAACATCTACCGGGAGTTGCTGAAGACCATGAGTCCTGCCGATCTCACCGATGAGGTTCGAGATACCTTGGTGGAGCTGCGCCATCGGGGCTACAAGCTGTCAATCGGCTCATCCAGCAAGAACACCAAGTTCATTCTGGAACGGATCGGTCTGAGCGATTTCTTTGACGCCATTGCAGACGGCACCGACATCTCCCGTTCTAAACCCGACCCCGAGGTGTTTTTGAAGTCCGCCGCAAAGTTGGGCGTGGCCCCCTCTGACTGTGCTGTGGTGGAGGATGCCAAGGCCGGGATCGAGGCGGCCAAGGCAGGCGGTATGGCCGCGCTGGCTCTCTTTGGCGACGCCAAGGACTGCGGACTGGAGGACTATAACTTGAAGTCCTTTAGCGACCTGTTAAACATTTTCTGATCCGTGGCTGTCATATGCTGAGGAAGAGGAACAGGAAATCGCGTTCAAATTGCAAACTCAGGCTTGAATCCGCAACGTTGGTATGCAACACTCCTTTCGGAAACAAAGGCGTGGGAGCAGTTTTGTATCGCACCGTGTGACGAGCCTGGAAAACGGTTTAAAACCGCACATTTTTGCCTTTGAGACGGCGAATGACAACCGAATTGCAGTGCACACACAAGAACAGACCTCCAATCGGAGGTCTGTTCTTTTTGCCGTTGCGCATTTCACTTTGTCGATCTTAAAAGCAATATCACCGCACATATGATAAGCGGCAATCCCGCAAGCACCCCGATCGGGGCCGGCCCCAGCAGAACCGCTGAGCCTGTATTTGCTGTGCAGACAGCCAAAGGAATGGTGCCTGCGGCGTTGATCGCCCCGTGAAAAACCGATGGAACCCAGATACACTCGGTTTTCTCATACAGCCAGTCGCACAGAATTCCCGCTGCTGTGGTAAAGATACAGAAAATCAGCATTCCAACAATTGGAAATCCCACATAATCCGTACCGTACTCATAGCCGATCAGCCAGATCACCGGCCAGTGCCATATGCCCCAGATGACGCCGCCGATCATTAAGCCTTTTCTTTTGCCGAATTTTGCTTTCAGTTGAGGATACAGAAATCCCCGCCATCCGGCTTCTTCTCCAACCGCCAGGACCATGTTGATCAGCGGAGCGTAGGTCAGACAGCTCACAACGCTTACCAGCACATACAAAGGATAAGTGAATCCCTGAGCCTCCATCTGTTCCAGCGCTTCCGGCCCGACGGCTGCAAGCAGATACCCTCCGCTCATATCAAAATGTCCCGGAAACACAATAAAATAGATGACGGCGCCAATGACGGTCAAAATTGCGGGCAGAAACCAAGCTGCGAGCAGGAATTTGACCTTCCCCTTGAAACGTGGTTTCCATCCCATTCCCGAAAGGGTATTGCCGGAGAGAAGCACGCCCAACAGCGGCACAAACATCATGACTGCCATAATGAGCTGCCCGAATACGGCAAGTCCGTTTCGGTACAAAACCGATACGGCGACCTGTATAGCCCATGCAATCAGGAAGGTCCAGAGCAGATATTTGATCGTTCCCTTTTTGTTGAAAACTGCATTATTCATGGATATCCGCCTCCTCTCTTGCCACTTCCACGCAGAAGCCGTGATGCCCGCAAGACGGGCAGGTAAGTTTCCGGGCGGCGGGCGTATGATTTGCAAAAAACGCTTCCTTAAATGTCGGTCTGAAAACCGTATGGCATTGGGGGCAGATATAGGCCACGCGCTTAAAATAATACCGCGAGATCAAAATCCCATAGGGAATGGCAATGACCGCCCATATCACAAACAGCCACCAAAAGCCTTTTATGACCCACAGGACAATGGAAACCCACTGGAGAACCGAGATGGGAAGTCCGGTCAACAGCAGCGTCATGCGGACTTTTTTCAGTTTCTTCTTGTTCGTCATCGTGTATGCTATGTCACCAATGGATTCCACAGAGAACTCTTTGACGTTCTTCAGCCCGGCTCTCAGATCTTCCAGCTTATGCAGTTTTTCCTCACGTTCACTGATTTCTTCTTGCAGAGCCTGCTCCTGCTGCTCCAAAAGCAGGGAAATCACGCTGCCCGGATCGTCTTCGGAAAGCAGTTGGGAAATGGAATCGATGGGGAGCCCCAGCTCCCGGAGGAAGCAGATGATCTTCATACGTTTTAGATCATCTTCCGAGTACAGCCGTCTGCCGCCTTCCGACAGTTCTGTCGGGACAAGGATGCCTCGGGTATCGTAATACTGCACCGTTCTGACCGTTACGCCGCAGAGCTTTGCGAGCTCTCCTGTCGTGTATTTTGACATAGCTTTCACCTCCTTTGCGCCAAGTATAGCTTATGACGCTGCGTCACAAGCAACCCCTGACGCAAGGGGATTTTTCAGTTTTTCCGCAAGATTCCTTTTCCATCAAATCCTGCCGATATTTCGCTTCAGCCAGTTCATCCGTAAGTAGTAGATGATGAAAATCACCGCCGTAACGCCCCAGGTGACGGGATAACTTGCCGCCACCATGCCGGGGGTGCGGTAGAACGGCAGCACACACCAAATCCAAATGAGCCGCAAAACGCACACGCCGAAAATGGTGATGATCATGGGCTTCAGCGCTTCTCCCACGCCGCGGATGGCACCGGAGAAAATCTCGATAAACACGTAGGCGATGTAGGCCGGCGCCCAGATATGCACAAATTCGACGCCCAGGGCGATCACCGCCTCATCGCCGGTGAAGATGCGTAAGATCGGCCCGGCAAAAAGGATCTCCACGGCGCTCAATACCAGAGTGGCTCCGGCGGTCATGGCAAGGCACACCCGAGTACCCTTGCGCACACGGTCATACTTGCCCGCGCCGAAATTCTGCCCCACAAAAGTGGTGACGGAAATGCCGAACGCGCCCATGACCATCCAGATGAATCCGTCGATCTTTCCCACTGCGGCCCAACTGGCCACAGCGTCGGTGCCGAAAGAATTGACGGCCGCCTGGATCACCAGATTGGAGACGGAATACAGCACCGACTGAAATCCGGAAGGCAGGCCAATGCGCACCACCTGCCGGAATGTAGCCCAGTGAAAACGGACCTTTTTGAGCTCTACCTTGTAGGCTTCCGAGGTGCGGATCAGCCGCAGCATGACCAGTACCGCACTCACCGCCTGAGCCAGCACTGTGGCCAGAGCCACGCCGAAGACCTCCCAGTGAAAGGCCACCACAAACAGCAGATCCAGCACAATGTTTACCAGACAGCAGACGATCAGCACATACAGGGGCATTTTAGAATCGCCG
>JAFLRP010000133.1 GCA_022511515.1 Acutalibacter sp. | reverse complement strand
ATGCCCTCCTCGCCCACCAGAAAATGCACGCCTGCACTGTCCGCACGGCATGCCTTGCGGATCAGCTCTCTGGCGTGTTCGCAGTGAACGTCTTCCCCGTAGCCGGGAGTTTGCTCCAAATTGGTTTTCAGCAGGCTCTCCAAAATGGCGGGATGCCCGCCCTCGTTATAGTCGCAGTTAAAGTAAATCATAATGTTCGCTTCTTTCAGAAAGAATTTTTATCAATTGTAGCATTGAAAGACGGAAAACACAATGCGGGATTCGATTTTTTCACAGATTATGTTGACAAACAAAAACGGGTGGTGTATAATGCAAACCGTTGTAAAGAGAAAAGCTTTACAGAAGAGACTTTTGCCGAAATGGGGAATGGCTATGGCAAAGGACCTGAAAATATCATATTTACTGGATTTTTACGGCGATATGCTCACTGCTCCCCAGCGGGAAATGGTGGAGGCCTATTACAACGAGGATTTGTCCCTGGGCGAGATTGCGCTGGACAGGGACATCACCCGGCAGGGCGTGCGGGACGCCGTCAAGCGGGCGGAGCAGCAGCTCTTTGAAATGGAGGAGCGGCTGGGGCTGGCCCGCCGGTTCCAGCACGTGCAGGAGGCGCTCACCGCCATTTGCGACTGTGCTTTAATCATTCAGGAGCTGAATTTGCAGAACGGAAATGTTCCCGGCATCGACGAGAACGCGGCGAGTATCCTCGCTCAGGCCCAGCAAATTGCAGACGAGGAATGATCGGCCGGCCGTGCAGAAGTAACGCATGAAACTTTGAGAGAAAGGGGAGACGCGGGTATGGCATTTGAAGGTTTAGCGGAGAAACTCAGCAATTCTTTTAAAAAGCTGAGAAGCAAGGGAAAGTTGACGGAAGCCGACGTGAAAGAAGCCATGCGGGAAGTGCGCCTTGCCCTTTTAGAGGCCGACGTCAACTACAAGGTGGCAAAGGAATTTACCGCCAAGGTGACGGAACGTGCCGTGGGTTCGGAAGTTATGGAAAGTCTGACCCCCGCCCAGATGGTGATCAAAATCGTCAACGAGGAATTGACCTCTTTGATGGGCGGCGAACAGGAACGGCTGAGAAGTCCTGCCCATCCCCCCGCCATCATCATGATGTGCGGCTTACAGGGCGCCGGTAAGACCACCCATGCCGCCAAGCTGGCTCATACCCTGAAAAGCCAGGGGCACAGACCCCTTTTGGTGGCGGGCGATATTTACCGCCCGGCGGCTATCACACAGTTGCAGGTCATGGCGGAACAGGCGGAGACCCCCGTGTTTGAGCGGGGAACCCAGGACCCTGTTCTGACCGTGCAGGAAGCCGTCAAGCATGCCAGAGATTACGGCAACGATTACGTCATTGTGGATACCGCCGGCCGGCTGCAGATCGACGAAGCCCTGATGGAGGAATTGCACCGCATCAAGGAAGCTGTCAATCCCACCGATATCCTGCTGGTGGTGGACGCCATGACCGGTCAGGAAGCAGTGAATGTGGCCAAATCTTTTGACGATCTGCTGGACATCACCGGCGTGATCCTCACGAAGCTGGACGGCGACACCCGAGGCGGCGCAGCACTGTCCGTCAAGGCGGTGACCGGAAAGCCTATCAAATTTGCCGGCACCGGTGAAAAGCTGTCGGATTTTGAGGTGTTCCACCCCGACCGCATGGCCAGCCGCATTCTGGGTATGGGCGACGTGCTGTCCCTGATTGAGGACGCCCAAGCCAAGCTGGACGAAAAGGCGGCGGCAAAAACAGCCGAAAGGCTGATGAATAATAAACTGGACTTAAACGATATGCTGGAGCAGTTCCAGCAGGTCAAGAAGATGGGGCCCATCAAGGGGATTTTGTCAAAGCTCCCCGGCATGGGCAACAAGCTGGACGACGTGGACATCGACGACAGGATCATGGACCGCACGGCGGCTATCATCCTTTCCATGACGCCCTATGAGCGCTCCCACCCCGATTCGCTGGATGCTTCCCGCAAGCGCCGGATCGCTGCGGGCTGCGGGCAGAAGGTGGAGGACGTGAACCGTCTCTTGAATCAGTTCCGCCAGACCCAGAAACTGATGAAGCAGTTCGGCGGTAAGGGAAAGAAGCGCAGAATGCCTCCCATGATGGGCGGCGGGTTCCCCGGCTTTTAACTTTTTTAACTTGTCTTGACCGATAGTTCCCGCAAGTGGGAAATTTACAGGGAACGGTATGTTTATTTGATTCCCTATCACTACAAAGATCACGGGTTTTCCCGTTATCTCATAAAAAATCCAATAGAAAGAATCCGAATACGGAATCTACAAATCAGGAGGAAAGAAACATGGCAGTAAAAATCAGACTCAGAAGAATGGGCGCGAAGAAATCCCCCTTCTACCGCATCGTGGTGGCGGATTCCCGCTTCCCCAGAGACGGCCGTTTCATTGAGGAAATCGGCTACTACAACCCCATGGAAGAGCCCAGCGTGGTCAAGGTAGACCCCGAGAAGGCCAAGAAGTGGATGGAGAACGGCGCTCAGCCCACCGATACGGTGAAGGCGCTGTTCAAGAAGCATGGCGTAATCTAAATATAAGAGGAGATGGATGAAATGAATCTTCAGGAATTGCTGAAAGTGATGGCTTCTGGGCTGGTAGAAAAGCCGGAGGACGTCACCGTGACCTCGGAGGAAGGCGAAAACGGCACCACCGTCTATCATCTGCATGTGGCAGAGGACGACATGGGACGCGTCATCGGCAAGCAGGGCAGGATTGCCAAGGCGATTCGCGTTGTGATGCGTGCCGCCGCCACCAGAGAAGATCAGAAGATCATGGTCGAGATCGATTAATCGACAAAAGGAAAAGGGCGTGTTCTTATGGACACCCCCTTTTTGTTTCTTCACTGCGAAAGAAGAAAAAGCGGAAAGGAGGCAGTGGCATGGGCAAAAAATATTTGGAAGCAGGAAAAATTGTCAGAAGCCACGGCGTTCGGGGCGAGCTGGTGCTGGAGCCTTGGGCGGATTCGGCGGAATTTCTCAAAAAAATCAAGCGCTTCTGGTTCGATGAGGGGAAAACCGACGCCGGATTTCTTTCTTCCCGTGTCCATCAGGGGCGGCTGCTGCTGTGCCTTGAACATGTGGATACGGTGGACAAGGCGGAAGCCCTGCGGGGAAAAGTGCTGTACCTCTGCCGGGAGGACGTTTCCCTGAAGCCCGGAACTTACTTTTTGCAGGACCTGCTGGGGCTTGCCGCCGTAGACGGCAAAACCGGCAGAAAATACGGGATGCTGCAGGAGGTGATTCCCACCGGGGCCAACGACGTGTACCGCATTGTGGGCGAGCAGGGGCAGGAGTATCTGTTTCCCGCTGTGCCTCACATGATCCAGCGGATCGCCCCGGAGGAGGGCGTCATCGAACTGCTGCCCATTCCCGGCATTTTTGACGGCGAGGAGGTAGAGGCCTGATGCGCATGGACATTTTCACCTTGTTTCCGGAGCTGTTCCCGGCTGTGCTGGGTACCAGCATTGTGGGCAGGGCCAGAAAAAAGGGGATGCTGCAAATCTGCTGTCACCAACTGCGGGATTTTTCCCCGGACAGGCGCAATCAAAAGGTGGACGACACCGTCTTTGGCGGCGGAAAGGGCATGCTGCTGGCGGCGGAACCTTTTGCCCGGGGAATTGACGCCCTCACAGAACATTTGGGGAAACGGCCGCATATACTTTATATGTCTCCCAGGGGGAAAGTACTGTCCCAGCCCATGGCCAGGAGGTTGGCGGAGTTTGAAAATCTTGTCATTCTCTGCGGGCATTACGAGGGCGTGGACCAGCGGCTTTTGGAGGAATACGACGCGGAGGAGGTTTCCATCGGCGACTACGTCCTGACCGGCGGGGAACTGCCCGCCATGATTTTGGCGGACGCCGTGAGCCGCATGCTGCCCGGCGTGCTGGCGGATGAAGAATGCTTCACCGAGGAAAGCCACTATTCCGGGCTCTTGGAGTACCCCCAGTACACCCGTCCGGAAGTCTGGCGGGGCAGGGAAGCGCCGCCTGTTTTGCTCAGCGGCCACCATGCCAATATCAAAAAGTGGCAGCGGGAGCAGGCTCTGGCGGTGACGGCGAAGAACCGTCCCGATCTGCTCCTAAAGGCGAAGCTTTCCGAAGAGGAAAAAGAGCGTTGGCTGGCCCCTGAAAAAGAATTGCATTAAGTATCAAAGCAGGAAAAACGACCCATACTTGTCCTAGACAAGTTTCACCATTCCTCCACAGCATATGGCGGTTGACGCCCTATGGAAGCGACACATTGGGCAAAAAGTTTTCAACAATTTAAGCAAACTGCACAAAGAGCTAGCTGTAAATTTTTCTCCGTCTGTTCAGGAATCCAAAAATGCAAAAACCGTGTTGACGGCGGAAAATTATATGCTATAATTGTATCGTTTTCTGGTACCTTTTCGCAGGTTGGACCGATACTTTATCGATTAACCGCGAAATTTCTGTGAGTAAATTGTGTAGGAGTGTGAATTGGTATGTGCGCAAAGGAAGTTCTCGTGCAGAATCAGGTAGGTCTTCATGCTCGTCCCGCCACCTTCTTCATTCAGAAGGCAAATGAGTTTAAGTCTTCGATTTGGGTGGAAAAGGAAGAGCGGAGAATCAATGCCAAGAGCTTGTTGGGCGTTTTGTCCCTGGGCATTGTGGGCGGTGTGACTATCCGCATCATTGCTGACGGCTCTGACGAGCAGGAAGCGGTAGATGCTCTGGTGGACCTGGTCAATTCCGGTTTTGCCGAGTAAGCCCGGGAATCGGGTAACACAAAGGGAGCTGCAAGCTTCCTTTTTCCTTGAAAATGGAAAAGCGGTGAGCTTCGACATTTTCAAGGAAAGAACAGCCATTAGAGCCCGGCGGCGTGATGTTGCCGGGCTTCGTGCTATTTTCGTGCCATTTTATTTTGAGAAAAGGAGGGAGCAGTCGTGGCAGAGCAGGAAGAAAAGCGAAAAGAGCTGAGACGAAAGGCCATGAAGCTGCCTCTTTCCCCCGGCGTGTATCTGATGCACAACAAGGCGGGGGAAATCATCTATATCGGCAAGGCTAAGGCGTTGAAAAACCGTGTCAGCCAGTATTTCGGCTCCGAAAAAAATCACGACAACAAGGTCCGCCGCATGGTATCCAATGTGGACTGGTTCGAGTACATCGTCACAGACAGCGAATTTGAAGCGCTGGTGTTGGAAAGCAGTCTCATTAAGCAGAATCAGCCAAAATACAACATTTTATTGAAAGACGACAAGGGCTACAGCTATATCCGGGTTAGCGGCGGTCCCTGGCCCAGGATCAGCGAGGTCAAGAAGATCGAAAACGACGGGGCGAAATATATCGGCCCGTACATGAGCTTCTGGTCTATCCGCCAGACCATCGATTCCGCCCAAAAGATTTTCCGGCTGCCCTCCTGCAACCGGAAATTCCCTCAGGATTTCGGCAAAGGCAGACCTTGCCTGAACTACTATATCAAGCAGTGCTGCGCCCCTTGCCGGGGGAGGGTCAGCGAGCAGGATTACAACGAGGCCTTTCAGGAAGCGCTGGACTTCATCAAGGGCGGCAGTACCACCTCCGTCAAGGCCCTGACTGCCAAAATGGAAGAAGCCGCCCAGAATATGGAGTTTGAGCTGGCCGCCCGCCTGCGGGACAGGATCGCAGCTATCAACAAGATGAAGGAACGGCAAAAGGTGGTGGCAAGCCGTGTCAAGGAACAGGACGTGTTTGCCTTGGCACAGGGGGAGACTCACACCGCTTTTGAGGTGTTCCGCTTTACCGGGGGCAAGCTCAGCGACAGGGACAGCTTTCTGACGGAAGGCTGCCAGCCTGACGCGGAGGCGAGGTCGGAATTCTTGCGGCAATATTATGCCATCCGCGACAGAATCCCTCCTGTCGTCACCGTGGACGGCCCTGTGGAGGACGAGGAATTGATCGTCCGCTGGTTGGAGGAAAAGCGGGGAAAATCGGTAAAGCTCGTAATTCCTCAGCGGGGAGAGCAGCACCAACTGGTGCAGATGTGCCGGAGCAACGCGGCGGAAAGCATCGCCCGGCAGACCGGCACCTCCGGCAGGGACGCTTCCGCGTTGGACGAGCTTCGGCGGCTGCTGGGACTGGAAAAAGTTCCCGCCTATATCGAATCCTACGACATTTCCAATCAGGGCGGCGCCGACAACGTGGCGGGCATGGTGGTGTTTGAAAACGGCAGGCCCCTGAAATCCGCCTATCGAAAATTCAAGATCAAAACCGTATCAGGGCAGGACGACTACGGCTCTATGCGGGAGGTCATTCGCCGGCGCTTTGAGGAATACAAAGCCTGCCAGGAAGCGGGAGACAACGAAGGCTTCGGCCGGCTGCCGGACCTGATTTTGCTGGACGGCGGCAAGGGCCATGTGGCGGCAGTCCAACCTGTTCTGGACGAGATGGGGGTCCATGTGCCCCTGTTCGGCATGGTGAAGGACGACAAGCACCGCACCAGGGCCATCGCCCTTTCCGGCGGCGAGATCGCCATCAGCTCCACCCGCCGGGCGTTCACGCTGGTGTCCTCCATTCAGGACGAGGTGCACCGCTTCGCCATCGGCTATCATCGGCAGCAAAGAAAGAAATCCTCCATTTCCTCCACGCTGACCTCCATTGAGGGCATTGGGGAGACCAGGGCAAAAGCGCTGATGAAGTATTTCAAAACGGTGACCGCCATCAGCGAAGCGGATTTGAAAGAGCTGGAGGAAGCGCCGGGTATGACGAAGCCTGCCGCATTGTGTGTCTATCGGTTTTTTCATGAGGATTTTGCGGAAAATCCGGAAAATTCCGAAGAAAATCTGCCGAATAGTTGACAGATTGCCGAAATTATGGGATAATACTTTAAATATGTTATGTCAATCAGTGGGAGATCGGAAACCGTGCGTATCATTTCGGGCTCAAAACGGGGCAAAAAATTGACCGCGCTGGAGGGAATGCAGGTGCGTCCAACCACCGACCGGGTCAAAGAAGCGCTCTTTGATATTTTGCAGTTTTCTGTAGAAGGCAGTCGGTTTCTGGATCTTTTTGCCGGATCGGGACAAGTTGGGCTGGAAGCGCTGAGCCGGGGAGCGGCGGAGGCCGTGTTCGTGGATAACCTGAGAGATTCCATCCGGGTGGTGGAAAAAAATCTTACCGCCACCGGCTTTTTCGACAGAGCCCGGGTGGTACAGGCAGATTTTGCCGCCTTTCTCAGCAGAGAGCGGGAACTGTTTGATATCGCTTTTCTGGATCCGCCCTATGAGACGGGATTGCTACAGCAAGCTTTGCCCTTAGCGGCGGAGCACATGGCCCCTGACGGCGTGATCTTCTGCGAACATCCCAGCCGGGAAGTGCTGCCTGAGGAAGCCGGAGAATTCCGGAAGGGCAAGGAGTACCGTTACGGGAAGATCGCCCTTACCGTTTACCGCAGACCGGAGCGGGAGAAGTAAGAAAGAGATTTCCAATTTGATATAGAAAGGGTGCATCAATGTGCCTATGAGGATCGCAGTGTGTCCGGGCAGCTTTGACCCCGTCACCCTGGGACATCTGGACATCATCAGCCGGGCCAGCCGCATTTTTGACAAGGTCATCGTGGCGGTGCCGGTCAATCCCAATAAGACAGCCAGTTTTTCCGTGGAGGAGCGCATGGAGCTGCTCCAAACCGTGTGCAACGCCGAAAATCTCCGCAACGTGGAGATCGACCGGGTCACCGGGCTTTTGGCGGATTATGCCAGAGAAAAGGGCGCGATGACCATTATCAAGGGGCTGCGGGCCATGTCGGATTTCGAGTACGAATTCCAGCAGGCCCTGACCAATAAAAAGCTGAATCCGGAGCTGGAGACCATGTTCATGGCCACCAGCGCGGAGAACATGTTCTTAAGCTCCAGCGTGGTGAAGCAGGTGGCAAGCTTCGGCGGGGACATTTCCCACTTTGTGCCGCCCTGTGTCCTGCAAACCATCAAAGACCGACTCTGCAGAACTTAAACTTGCCGGTGCAGCTTTAAGTTCTCAAAAATCATGCACGTCGAGCCCGGGGGATTTTGGTTTCGGCGGAAGAAAGGAACGGGTTTTGAGTATGAACAATCAATCCAGCATTGAAGACCTGATCGAAGAATTGTACGACGTGTTGGAGAAGGGCTGGAAAATGCCTCTGTCCGCCGGCAAAGTGTTTGTGGACGGAGAGGAGGTCCGGCAAATTTTGGACGAGATCAAGGAGGAGATCCCCACCGAAGTGCGCAAGGCCCGCGCCATCGTGGCAGATCGCACTCAGATTATCGAGGACGCCAACCGGGAAGCGGAAACCATCATTCGGGTCGCTCAGGAGAAGGCGGACGCCATGATCGAACAGGACGAGATCGTCCGGCAGGCACAGGCTAAGGCGAATGAGCTTCTGGCTCAGGCTCAGGCCAAATTTAAGGAGATGCGTCAGGCCAGCAACGACTACGTGGAAGACTTGATGCGCAGAACAGACGAATCCTTGTCGGAAAGCCTCGCAGAGCTGCGAAAAACCAGACAAAGCATTAAGGTTTCTCAGCGAAATTCACAAATCTAACTTGCTTCTTTTGTGTAGTTTACATAATTATAGAGCAAACGAAAAGGGTCCCTCCACAAGATATTGTGGAGGGAATTTTTGTTCCCTTGCTAATGGTGGAGAACATAGGTTCTATGCGGCTTCCCGGCTTTTTTGGCCGGGATTTTTTTATTGCTTTTCCAAAGCCGTTTGTGTATAATGAGTTCATAAAAGTGGCAAAAAGTGTAATGAATTCCCAAAAAGTGGGGGATTTGTGTCGGAAAGGGGCCAAAAGAGCACGATTTCCCAGATCCAACCCAAAATTCCACGATTTGTCAGCAGAACAGTTTCGAGAAAGGGACAAGCGCATATGTTGATGGGAACATATCAACATAATATGGACTTGAAGGGCCGTGTGACCATTCCCTCCAAGTTCCGAGAAGACCTTGGTGACAGGTTCTATGTCAGCAGGGGCTTGGACGGCTGTCTCTTTGTGTTCTCTGCGGAGCAGTGGGAGCGGATGATGGAGAAGGTGGCTGCCATGCCCATGGCACAGGGCAAAAACATTCAGCGGTATTTCTTCTCCGGCGCTGCCGAGGTCGAGCCGGACAAGCAGGGGCGCATTCTCATTCCCCAAAGCCTGCGGGAT
>JAFLRP010000132.1 GCA_022511515.1 Acutalibacter sp. | reverse complement strand
CGGCAAGGTGGTGGTGTGTTTTGACATTGCCAACTATAATGGCTCCGTCAGTACTAAATCCGCTGTCAACAGTTTTCTCGGCTGGGTGGACGACTGCCATCAATATCTGGATCTCAGCATTTCCTCGGAAGATATCGAGCTGGAGATTATCCCCGGCATGGAGGCGGAGCCCGTGGAGCGTTCTGCGGCACTGCAAAGGATCCGGGCGGAAATCATGGCCGGCAGAGGTCCGGACGTCTTTATCTGCGTCTCCAATGGCACCTTCACCCCCTTCGGGGCAGAGCTGCATTTCAGGGACGAGGACATTGGCCTGTTCCCCTATGTGGAAAAACTGCGGGAAAGCGGGATGTTTCTCCCGCTGGACGGTATGCTCTCCAATTTGACCCTTTCCCATGTGGATGACCTGCTCCCCCAGGTGATGTCCGGCGGGAAAAATCAGGCGGGAGAGCAGGTTATTCTCCCCTTGACCTTTGTGGTGCCGGGCACGATCATCGTGGGCGATGATTTGCCGGAATGTGACTTTGAGGGCACTTCTTGGGCTGACGTCCTCCAAGGGGACGACCCGGTCCTTCGGGAGCAGGGAAATTGGTTCCTGCAATTTTATGATATCGCCGATGAAACCTATACCCATATGGGCAACCACGACTCCGGCCTGTTCTGTCTCTATCCCCGGATTGTGGATTTTGAAACCGACAGTCTGGCCTTTACCGAGGGAGAATTGGCGTCCCTGATCAAGGACTCTCTGGCCGGTTACCGTCAATTTGTGGAAAGCGGGACGGCCCAGCCCTGCTTTGGCTCCATCTATCTTTCTCCCTGGGATTTTTTCTGGCGGGAGCACTACTCCCCGGAACAACCGAATGAGGTGACCGATCTGGACTTCACCTTTTTCCCCCTGCGGAACCTGGAGGGCGGTTCAACCGCCGTGGTGAACGCGTACTGCGCGGTGAATGCCGCCACGGAGCGGGAGGAGCAAGCCCTTGCCGTCATCGACGCCTTGCTGTACAGGGATCATCAGAAGGGCGGGATGCTCTACCAGCATTTCGCCGGAATGCCCATCAACAAAGAGCTTGTCTCTCCGGAAATCAAATATATCAACCTGCCGCCATTGACCCCGAAACAGTACGAAACATGGCTTCGGATCTGTGAGGATATCAATATCGTGCGGTTCCCCTCTCCGCTGGACAGGGAACTGAACGCCATGATGCGGGATATCGAAGACCCCACACTGGTCTCCCGTTACCCTGACGGCTTCATTCGCTTGAGCGGCGGGCGGTTCGCGAACTTCGACGTCACCGGCGAGGAAGTGGACTCCATCGTCTCCGAGCACTATCGGAACATGCAGCGGCTCTTGGACGAATCTTAAAAAAGGGGGAAACCCGTATGAAAAAGCTATTCTCTTACTTTCTTTGTCTGCTGGTGATCCTCGCTTGCTTTTCCGTCTGCAGCACTTCCTCTCCTGCGGGGGACCATTCCTCAGAAAATTCTTCTCAGGAGAAAATTTCCGGTGAGCCCCTGCTTCTGTGCGCAGATTTCGGGATCGGAAGCAAAATGTCCCCTGCCGGCGGCGACCAGTACGCCTTGGAGAGGTTTCTGCGGAGTGTGGCAGACTGCGGCGGTCCCAAGGACGTAGAGATTGAGCTGATTCCCTCCACGGGATCCGAGCGGCAGACGGCATTGAACCGCATCCGCGTGGAGCTTATGTCTGGAACGGGGCCGGACCTTTTCATCACGAACTGCCCCAGCCCCGGTGACGATCTAACGCAGCAGGCGCTGTTTCAATTCCCGGAGCAGGCCATGGATCGGGGGTTGTTCCTGAAACTGGACGAATACATCGAAGCCGCTCAATTCATGGAATGGGACAAGCTCACCCCCGCCGTGATGGACGCGGGCAAAACCGAGGACGGGCAATTTCTCCTGCCCCTGGCCTATTCCCTGCCGGTGACCTTTTTCCTGTCTTCTGATGTGCAGCCGTACCCTGCCGATACTACATGGGCCCAGACAGCGGAGGGAAGCGATTCTGTGCTCGGTCTCTCCATGGACCGGATTCTGGACGGCGTGTTTCCGGTAGAATATGACGGCTTCAACTATTTCAGCTACACTTGGAAGGAGCTGGCGGATGATGACACCGAAACCCTGCTGATTTCCGAAGCGGAGCTGCTCCAGCGGGCAAAGGAGGCCCTTTCACTGGAAGAAAACGGCGCAAAATCCGCCTTTCCCCATTACCGGGGCGTTTTGGACAAGTATATGTTCCATTCGGGCGTTGTCGCGACAGACCCGGTCTATCGGGAGCTTTTGGAGCTGCGGCAGAGCGTTTCCGGGGAGGAGCCCGTAACCATGATCCCCCTCTACTGCGACCAAGGCGGCGCCGTTGCGGCCGTGCAGGCCTTTGCCGGTGTCAACGCCGGTACAAAACGGCCGGGGGACGCTTTCTTTGTGCTGGATGTGCTTTTGAGCAGGACCGTACAGGAGAACTCGGCGCTGTCCGACATGTGGTGCTATATGGCTATGCCTGTTCATGAGGAGATCGCCTTCGATCAGCCGGAAAACGTCTTCTCTGCCTTCGGGGAGGCCAGATCGCAAATCGTTTCCGCCCGGTTCCCCACACCCTTGGACGCCCTGCTGAACGAGGGGATCGATCAGTACAGGACGCTGCAATTTGACGGCGGCGGAACGGAAGCGGATCTGACTGAGATCATGGCGGAGACCTACGGCAAAATGAAGCAGACACTGAACGAATCGTGATGCAAAAAATATCCAAAGAAAGGTTGACAGATATCTACCTTTGATGTATACTCCTTCTTAGATAGGTAGACATTCTTCTACCCGAAGGAGGAGCCGCAGATGAAAACAGAATTATCAAACGGAGAATGGGCCTTGATGAAGGTGCTCTGGGAGTCCGCTCCCATGACCATCACCCAGCTTGTGTCCGCCATGAAGGACATCACCGGCTGGAACAAGCACACCGTCATCCCCATGCTCTCCCGATTGGAAGCAAAGGGTGTTGTCCGCCATGAGAGCAATGGGCGGGCAAAACTCTTTTTTCCTGTGCTCCGGCGGGAGGACGCCGTCGAACAGGAGACCGGCCACTTTCTGGAAAAAGTGTTTGACGGCCACATCGGCGGGATGTTCACCGCCATGGTAGACAGACACGCTCTGACCCGGGAGGACTTGGACGAGCTCACCGCCATTCTGGAAAAGGCGAAGGGAGGAAAAAAGCGTGACTGAGATTCTGATCACCTCCTCGGTTTTGATTTTAGCTCTGCTCCTCATGCGCGCGCTGTTCGGGAAAAGCCTGTCCCGGCGGGTGCAGTACGCTTTATGGGCGCTGGTTTTGATACGGCTTTTCGTGCCCGTGAATCTGCCCGCCATGGATTTTTCCGTGCTCAATGCCGCGAAGCCGGTAGAGGAAACCGTGACCCAAAATATCGTCCAACAGCCCATCTATGTGCCGGTAGCCCGGAAGCCGCTGGAAGAGCACCCCGCCGCGGCTGTCGATATTGCCCCGAAGCAGGCGGACACCTTTACGGGAGAATCCGTGTGGGTCGCCCAGACCGAACAGCAGACTGCCGTGCAGTACAAGCGGCTGTCACCCCGGACGGTACTGACTTGGATTTGGATCACCGGAAGCTGTTTGGCGGCGGCATTTCTGCTCTGTGTCAATCTGCGGTTTTGGCTGTGGCTGCGGAAAGTGCGAAAACCGTATGAAGCGGCAGACTGCAAATTGCCCGTCTACTTGGTGGAGGCGGGGCTGCCCTCTCCCTGTCTGTTCGGGCTTTTCCGGCCCGCCATCTATCTGACTCCCGGTGCGCTGGCGTCGGAGGACCATCTGCGCCATGTTTTGACACATGAACTTACCCATGCCCGGCATCTGGACCACCTGTGGACCTTCCTGCGCGGCGTGTGTTTGGCGGTATACTGGTTTGACCCGCTGGTGTGGGCGGCTTCTGCTGCCGCAAAGAAGGATTGCGAGCTGGCCTGCGACGAGGGGGCGTTGGCCAAATTGGAGGAGGATGACCGCATTCCTTACGGAGAAACGCTGGTATCCCTCATTCCCACCCGGCAGACGGTGAATCCCATGCTGGCGGCCACGGCTATGACAGCGGGCAAAAGGCATCTGAAAGACCGGATCACCCGCATTGCCCAAAAGCCCCGGCAGCTCGTGGCTGCGGTGGTGGCGGTGTCCCTGCTGACAGTGGCCGTTTCCGCTTGCACCTTCACTGGGGGCGACTCCGGCAAGGTAGTCATCTGTATTGATACCATAAACAACGATACACGGGTGGTGGAAAGCTTTCTTCGCTGGCTGGACGACTGCAACAAGTATCTGGGCCTCTCCATTTCTTCCGAAGATGTGGAGATTGAGCTTCTCCCCGATCCTTACGAGAACCCGACGGAACGTTCCGCAACGCTGCAAAGGATTCGTGCGGAGATCATGGCGGGAAGGGGGCCGGACCTCTTTCTTTGCAGTTCTTTCTGCTCCAGTCCGGGATTGGAATTTACTGAGATGTTGGATAGCTGCCTGTTCCCCTATGTGGAAAAGTCCCGGGAAAGCGGAATTTTCCTGCCGCTGGACAAGTACCTGCCCGACCTGATGCTCACCGAGATCGATGAAATGATCCCCCAGGTGCTGGCGGGCGGAAAAAATCAAAAGGGCGAGCAGGTCATCCTTCCCCTGATGTTTACCGTGCCGGGAGTCATCTACGCCGACGAAAAGGGCGCAGAATTGCCCAAAGTGGATTTTGAGGGCACTTCTTGGAACGACGTGCTCCAAGGGAACGATCCCCTGCTCCGGGAGCAGGCAAACTGGGTTTTGAATTACCGTAATAGTTGGGAGGGCGTCAGGGGAGGTCACGATTCCGGCCTGTTCTGCCTTATTCCCCAAGCCGCGGATTTTGAAAACGAAGAGCTGCTCTTTTCTGAGGAAGAGCTTGTGGCGCTTGTGAAGGATTCCTTTGCCGCCTATCGGCAGACCATGGAACAGGACGCGGTCTCACCCGGCTCCTCTGTTTTCCTTTCTCCCAACAATATTTCCAATCGAGGGCTGTGGTTGAGCGATAGGATTATGGATTTCTCTTTCGACTTGATGGATTTCGACTTCTCCCTCGCCCCTCTGCGGAATTTCGAGGGCGGCTCCACCGCCGTGGTGACCCAGTATTGCGCCGTCAACGCCAACACCAAGCGGGCGGAAAAGGCCCTTGCCGTCATCGACGCTCTGCTATGCAGGGATTACCAGAAAGGCGGACGCCTCTATCAGTATTTTGAGGAAATGCCCATGTATCGGGACTTGAACGCCGGAAACCCGGAGCGCAACGAACTGTGGAGATTCAACGAGGAGCAGGAAGATACATGGCACAGAATCTGCGAGGATATCAACATTGTCCGTTTCCCCTCACTGCTGGATAAGGAACTGAACAACATGATGATGGACATTGAGGATACGATGATGGAGGGCCTTCCGCCGGACCCGGAGAGGACCCGCAGAGACGATCGGCTGGCGGGCTGCACCATCTCCGATGAAAAGCTGGAATCTATCGTTTCCGAATACTATCGGCAAATGCAGCGGCTTCTGGACGAATCGTAAACAACTTCTTATCCCCTATTTTAAAAATGCCCGCAGAGCTCACACTCTGCGGGCATTTTCCATTGCCGATCTATTTCGCGGGTTCTTCCGCAGCAGGTACCTCAGCGCTTTCCGAAACTGTTCCTTCCTGCTCCGGCGCCGTTTCCGGAGATGTTTCCAGCTCGCCGTTTATCTTATCCAGCACCTTGGCAATCACGAACAGCGAACGCACATAGGTGGCGCTGGCATCGATCTTCTCTCCGCCCCCCGCCGTGCCGGGCAGATTTAACTCGTCATAGACCTGCCGCACCGCGCTTCTGGCCCACCCGGGCACGGAATCTATGGTCTTGTACTTCGTTTCGTTTTCCGCATAGACCTTCTGCGCCTCCTGCCGGGCAAGAGCGGCCACTTCTTCTCTCGTCATATCGGTTCCCTCCATTTCTGTAATGATCGCGGGATAATCCTTATAGGCCCTGTCCATGTCAAATATTCTGCCGTTCAAAACGGCGTTGTTCGTGAACTGCCACATCCCGAAGGGTTTGTTGTAATCCAGCGTGTCGTTCCACTGGGCCACCCATTTGTCGTAGGGATCCAATCTGGGACTGTTCAATCTGGTGTTGAACCAGTTCAAATTGGAGTAGATGCCGCAGTAGTACCCTGCCCGTTCCATGCCGCTGCAATAGGTAACACAGTTGTCGATGAGCTGTGCCCCAGTGGGAAGGGAACTGTCCTCCACGTCGTACCAAACCCCGTACAGGGGATTTTTCCCCTCCAGCAGCCGCAGGGTGTGGGCGATCTCGCTTTCCGCCATGGCCGTAGTTTTGGCGTAGGAATAGAGATACACGCCGTAGGGGATCCCCGCCGCCTCGCACTTTCGGACATTGGCCTCGTACTGGGTGTCGTCCTGATTCCTGTAATTGCTGCCGTACCCGCAGCGGATGATGACAAAGTCGATTTGCCCTTTCAGTCCGGCAATATCCACGTCGCCATTGAACTCTGAAATGTCGATGCCTGTGGTTGGTAAATCTGCCATTTTTCCACCTTCTTTCTTTTAGGCATATGCGATTGACAGGGAAAAGATGTGCTCCTTCCCCATACTATGCGGAGGGTCGGCGATCGTCCCGAAAAGCCTGTAAAATCTTCTATGAGAAGTTTTTCAAATTCGACCTTGACTTATAACGGAAAACCTGCTACAATATTTATCGCTATGGGGGCATAGCTCAGCTGGTTAGAGCGCCTGCTTCACACGTAGGAGGTCACAGGTTCGAGTCCTGTTGTCCCCACCAAAAATCCGGGATGGCCTTTTGGCCATCTCGGATTTTTATGCGATAAGACATGACTCAAACCTGTATTCAAATAGGAGAAGTTTCCCGAAGGGAAACTTCAAGGAGTTTGTCCTACGGACAAACTCCTGTCCTGCTTGTCCCCACCAAATACAAAAGTCTCACCCGAAGAGTGGGCTTTTCTACTTGGCGGAGTACTCAGCCTGTATTTCAATGGGGGAAGTTTTTCAACGAAACCCTGCTTCGCAGAACTAAGGGCGGATTTCATCCTAGCGCTGCTTTTCCCAGATTTCATCGTGCGGAGTGCGAATTCATGAAACTTGTAAGTCAACTATTTCAGGAATAAATTTTGCAATGTAGTCCAATATTTTTGTAAAATGTTCAGTAATACAGGAATGGAGGACTGTAATTGTGTACTTGCCTGGAATTGGGGAAAGAATCAAACAGCTTCGCAGTCAACGGGACATCTCTCAAATAGGCTTGGCAAATCAGATAGGCGTTTCCAAATCTGTGATCAGCTCCTATGAAAATAACGTCCACTATCCGCCGTATGATATTCTTCTGAAAATGGCAAGACTTTTTGGGGTGAGTACGGATTATCTTTTGGGAGCATCGGGAAATCGGTCAATCAGTGTAGAGGGACTGACAGATACACAGATTGAATCTGTCACTGCGATCATCAATGAGCTCAGGGAAATAAACAAGAAGTAGAGAAGCAAAATTCGGCTGCTCTGAGAATATGGTTCCCGTTTCCTTGCCGTCTGTGGAGCTCTGTGATATTCTGAGAAAAGACGGCAGTAGATGGCTCATAAATTGCCATTACAGAAGGGAGGATTCCGTCCATGGCCGGTTCGATTTTGAGGAAGAAAGTGAATAGAAGTCTCTGCAAAAATGCCGCAGTTGTGGCATTTTTTCTTTTTAGTGTGTCTTTTGTTTTTATTGTACTGTTCCTGCTTCCCGGCAACGCTTCGGTGGAGGCTCTGCCCGCCGCACCGGTGCTGTCCGATCCCCAGGGGGAATATTTTCCCCTCCTGCTGGAGGAGTACAATAACGTCCTGTTGGCGTGCTCTGGGGCAGAGGACACCCTCCTGCTCTGCCTGGACGGCAAAACCGGGGAGGTTCTGCTGCAAAATGAAATTCCTGCCCCTTCCTCTTGGGCGGTCCGGCGGGGCGCTCATCTTTTGGTGTTGGAGTATTCAGAAAATGACGTCATTTTGGTCGCCTATGACGCCGGCACTCTGTCCGAACTATCTCGCTCATCACTGCCTTTTCATCCGGACAGGCTGGTTCAATTTGACTGCGGCATGAACGGCACGGTCTATTACACTCTTTCAGACTCCCCTCATACTTTGTGGATGCTTTCTGCGTCAGGAGAAGAAAAACAGGAATTTCCCGGGCCCGTGGAATATCTTGAGACCGCCGGGGACCGCAGTCTGCTGGTGTTTGCCGCAGGGAAACTTTTCTATGCCCGTCAGGGAGGAACATTTCAGGAGATTCCCTGCCTTGCGCCTCCCTACAAACGGCTGGGCGATACTATGTTGATCGATCAGGACGGCATTGTTTCCACACTGAAAACCGACGAAGCGGGAATGTTTCTTGCTCCCCTGTTTCGGTGTTCAGAGCAGTTGACCGATGCCTTTTCTTTTTCGCTTGACGGCGAAAATTGTCTGATTGTGTCGAACGGCAGCACGGTCCTGCGATACGATACGGAGGGGCAAACTCTGGGAAGCTACCATCTTGCGTCCGTTCCTTTGGCACTCTGCCCTGCCGGGGCGATCCTGCGGGATGGGGAAACGCTCTCCTACAGCGCCCTTTCCTTTGTCCGGGAAGATCCCCCCTCCGATTCATCGGCTTTCCCCTCGGAATCCGACCCGTCGGAGAAAGAACCGTCCACGGAGAAACCGCCTATAGAAATGGAGGCTCAATACATTCTGATGCCGGCGGGCGCTACCGCCGCCGACCTGCGGGAATTGTTCAAGCCGGGGTCCGTGAAGATCTGTGACCTGGCCGGCAAACAAATCACCCAGGGGAAACTGGCCACCGGTATGACAGCAGATGACTGGTTCATTGTAATTAAAGGAGATTGCAACGGCACGGGGACAGTCAACAGCGCCGATCTGCGAACAGCACTTTCCCTGTTTTTGAAATCGGGCTTGGTCACGGATGCCTACTCGCGCGCCGTCGATTTGAATGATAACGGCGCAGTGGACACCCAGGATCTTCTCCTGCTCTCCGCTATGGTGGGAAAGCAAGGAAAACGATGATGCGTCGCCGGGCAACACTTTCGCTATGCCCAAAATGATGTGATCCCGATGGCCGCAATCTGCTCAAACGAAAAAGCACCCCGCAAGGGGTGCTTCCTCATTTGGAAGGGTTGCTCAAAATGGATGTCTGGGTGTATAAGAGTGTATCTCGCGCCGCAGGCGCGCACCGCAAAAGGTTGGTAGCAAACGAAACCGTCGTGAGCGCG
>JAFLRP010000131.1 GCA_022511515.1 Acutalibacter sp. | reverse complement strand
CTGATCATGGCGCAGCCGCCGGGCAAGATCGTCCGGAATCTGGAAGCCCTTTCCGGCGGCGAGAAAGCGCTGGTGGCCATTGCACTGTATTTTTCCATCATGAAGGTCAGCCCGCCGCCGTTCTGCATGCTGGATGAGATCGAGGCGGCGCTGGACGACGTAAATGTGGCCCGGTACGCCCAGTATCTGCGCCGAATGAGCGGCAATTCCCAGTTTATCAGCATCACTCACCGCAGAGGCACCATGGAGGGCTCCGACATGCTCTACGGCGTGACTATGCAGGACGAGGGAATTTCCAAGCTTCTGGCGCTGAAAACCGAGGAAGCTGCAGAGTTTGGGACGTAAATTTTTATGTTCCCCCGCCGTAGGCGGGGGAACAGCAAGAAGACGGCGCGGCACCATGGAGGGCTCCGATATGCTCTACGGCGTGACCATGCAGGACGAGGGAATTTCCAAGCTTCCGGCGCTGAAGACCGAGGAAACAGGAGTTCGGCTTATGGCCGACCTCCCTGAAGTTCCCTTTTGGAAACTTCCCAATTGAGAGGTACAAACTTGCGGTTTTCAGGCGGGTATGTCAGGGGGCGCCAGCCCCCTAGCGAGTCTTCGCGCATGGTAGTACTATCGAAAGGGCAGAAATCAGAATGCGCGAAAGCAGGAACTGTTTAACAAAAGGCAAGAAAGGTTGAAAAAATGAGTTTATTTGAGAAAATCAGAGACGGTCTGAAAAAGACCAGAGAAAACATCAGCGGGCAGATCACCCAGATGATGAACTCCTTTACGAAGATTGACGAGGAGCTGTTTGAGGAGCTGGAGGAGCTGCTGGTCATGGGCGACGTGGGGGTGGACACCTCCGTGTACATCACCGATGAGCTGCGAAAAAAAATCAAAGAAAAGGGCATTACCGACCCCTCTCTGATTCTGGACGAATTGAAGGAAATCGTCCGGGAACTGCTCCTGGGAGACGATACCCTGCACCTTTCCACCAAGCCCTCGGTCATTCTGGTCATCGGGGTCAACGGCGTGGGGAAGACCACCACCATCGGAAAGTTGGCCGCCCAGTTGAAGGCCCAAGGGAAATCCGTGATCTTAGGGGCTGCCGACACCTTCCGTGCCGCCGCCACCCAGCAGTTGGAGGTCTGGGCACAACGGGCAGACGTGCCCATCATCAAGCAGGGTGAGGGAGCAGACCCCGCTGCCGTGGTCTTTGATACCATTTCCGCCGCCAAAGCCAGAGGCTGCGACGTGATCATCTGCGACACCGCCGGTCGGCTGCACAACAAGAAAAATCTCATGGATGAGCTTTCCAAAATCTCCCGCATCATCGACCGGGAGCTGCCCGGCTGCGACCGGGAAACCCTGCTGGTGCTGGACGCCGCCACCGGCCAGAACGCTGTGAATCAGGCCAGGGAATTCCAAAGCGCCACCGGCATCACCGGCATTGTGCTGACGAAATTGGACGGCACGCCCAAAGGCGGGGTGGTGCTGCCCATCAAGCGGGATTTGGGGCTGTCTGTGAAATTTATCGGCGTGGGCGAGCAGATCGACGACCTGCAGCCCTTTGACGCCGCCGCTTTTACCGATGCGCTGTTTGACACCGATTCGGCACAAGAAATCACTGCAGCGGAGATTTCCGATGAAAGCGAACCTTTGACGGAACAGGAAATTACCGTTCCCAGCGAAGAACATCAGCCTGAAATCCCGCAGGCAGAACCGGAAAGTCCCGAGGAGAAAAAAGCACGGTTCCGGGCGTTTGTAAACGAGCTGATGGGGCGGCTGGACCGGAAAGAAAACGTGCAGGAATTGCTGCCCGAGCTGTATCGCTGGCGGGATGACAGAGAGTTGGAACGGGACGACCAGCGCTTGGTCAGAAACCTGCTGCTCAACGTGGAAAGCCGGACAGCCGGGAATTGACAGGAGGACTTTATGAAATTTGTGATCGCGACCCACAATCAGGGGAAAATCGTGGAATTCAAGCGGATGCTGGAGCCCATGGGCATTGAAGTGGTCTCCGCCGAGCTTTCCGAGCCGGAAGAAACGGGAAAGAGTTTCGCGGAAAATGCCTTTATCAAGGCGGAAGCTGCCTGCCGGGAGACGGGCCTGCCCGCCGTGGCGGACGATTCCGGCCTTTGCGTGGATTTTCTAGACGGCGCGCCGGGGATTTACTCTGCTCGATTCGCCGAGCCGGGAAAGCGCCGGCTCACCGTGCTGGAAAAGCTGCAGGGAGTGCCGATAGAGCAGCGGGGCGCTCATTTCGTAAGCGCGGTGTGCGCCGTGTTCCCGGATGGGGATAAAATCGAAGCGGAGGGCAAATGCTTCGGCACCATCGCCTTTGAATCCCGGGGAGAAAACGGCTTCGGCTACGATTCCATCTTCGAGCAGGAGGGACGTACCTTCGGCGAAATGTCCGACGAGGAAAAGGATGCCCGCAGCCACCGGGGTTTTGCCTTTCAGGCATTTGAGGAAAAACTCCGGAAGTATTTGCAGGGCAAATAATTTTTATGTAAACTATAAAAGCGAAAACAGGCAAAATTATTCGGTTTTCAGTTACAGGAGATAAAAATATGTTAACCAGTAAACAACGGGCGTATTTGCGCTCTTTGGCAGTCAAGGAGGAAACCATCCTGACGGTGGGGAAATCCGGCATGGGCGGAGAGGTCGTGAAGCAGGCGGATGACGCTTTAGAAAAGCGAGAACTGATCAAAGGCAGAGTGCTGCCGGATACCTGCCCCATTTCTTCCCGGGAAGCGGCGGAGGAGTTGGCGGAAAAAACCGGCAGCGACGTGGTGCAGGTCATCGGTTCCCGGTTCGTGCTGTACCGCCGGAAGAAGAAGGACCCGAAAATCGTCCTGCCCCGCCCCGCTAAGAAAAACGGAGACACGCTCTGATGGGCAAACTCGTCATTCTCAGGGGGAATTCCGGCAGCGGAAAAACCTCGGCAGCAAAGCTTCTGCAGAAGAAATTCGGGCCGAATACCATGAGAATTTCCCACGACATGATCCGTATGGAAATCCTGCACACATGGAGCAAAGAGGGCATTGAAAAATCAGAGCCGCTCATGATCGAACTGCTGAAATACGGCAGGGCACATTCGGAGATCACCGTGCTGGAAGGAATTTTGCCCGCAGAGCCGTATCATCGGCTGTTTGCAGCGGCGAAAGAGGAATTCGGCGAAAACATTTTTGCCTACTACTACGACCTGTCCTTTGAGGAAACGTTGCGCCGGCACAGCACCAAGCCAAACAGAGAAGATTTCGGCGAGGAAGATATGCGCCGCTGGTGGCTGGAAAAGGATTTTCTCCCCGATATTAAAGAAACGGTTCTGACTGCGGAATGGAGCCTGGAGGACGCGGTGGAGAAAATCTTCCGGGACGTGACGGGCTAAAAATTCAGAAAGGGCGGTGACCCAAATGAAAATCGGCATTTACGGCGGCACATTCAATCCCATTCATTTGGGACATCTCCATATCTTGCAGGAATTTATCCGGCGGCTAAAGCTCAGTAAGGTGCTCCTCATTCCCACCCACGTTCCGCCCCATAAGCAGTCCCATAATCTGGCCAGCGGCGAGGAACGGGTAACTATGTGCAAAATTGCCGCTGCGGAAATTACCGAGGCGACTGTAGAGGTATCGACCATAGAGCTGGAGCGGGAAGGGAAAAGCTACACGGCGGAAACGCTGCAAGAACTGACGCGGCAGTATCCCCACGATGAATTTTACCTGCTGATGGGGGAGGACATGTTCCTGACGATCCACCAATGGTACCAGCCTGAAACGATCTTTTCTCTGGCCACGGTGTGCGGCTCGCCCCGCAGCGAGGACGGCCTGCAAAAGCTATACCGGCAGCGGGATTTTCTTGAGAAAGAGTACGGGGCAAGGTGCATTGTGGAGGATATTTCCTATTTCCCCGCCTCTTCCACGGAGGTGAGGGAGCTGGCACGGCGAGGGGAAAGTCTGTCACATTTGGTGCCGGGCGCAGTGGAGAACTATATCAAGGCCCACGGGTTGTACGGGGAATCGGATAGGGGGTATCGATCGTGACCTACAAACAGTACGAGGCGGAAGTCAAAAAGCATCTGACCGAGCAACGCTTTACCCACAGCCAATGCGTGGCGAAGGAAGCAGTCCGGCTGGCCAAGCGATACGGGGCGGATGAGAAGAAGGCCCGCATCGCCGGAATTCTTCACGATATCATGAAGGACACGCCCAAGGAAGAGCAGTTGAAAATCCTGCAGGAATTTGATATAATGCTTCCCGAACCGTTTTTGGAAAATCCCAAGCTGTGGCATTCCCTGTCGGGAGCGGTGTACTGTGAGCATTTTTTGGGCGTTTCCGATCACGAAATACTGGACGCCATCGCCTGCCACACCAGCGGGAAAAAGGACATGACTTTGCTGGACAAGGTGCTGTTCGTGGCGGATTATATCTCCGCCGACCGCAATTATCCCGGCGTAAAGGACATGCGGAAACTGGCGAAAAAAAGCTTGGAAGACGCCATCATCGAGGGCATCGCCTTCACCATACAAGAGAAGATGGGGGAGCGGCTGCCCTTGGGCAGCGGGTCCATCGACGCATATAACGACGCGGTGTATGAATTGCAAAAGCAAGGCAAAATAAAGCATAGTTGAATGAAAGCGAGGCTAAAAATATGACATCTTTGGAATTGGCAAAAAAAGCGGCGGCGATTTTAGACGACAAGAAGGCTGACAAAATCAACGTCATCAAAATAGAGGATATTTCCAGCATTGCGGACTATTTCGTCATCGCAAACGGTACCAGCAGCACCCATGTGCGGGCGCTGTCCGACGAGCTGGAGGAAAAGCTGAAAGAAGAAGGGACTTCCCCCACCCGGGTAGAGGGCTACCGCTCCAATTCCTGGGTGCTGCTCGATTACAGCAGCGTGGTGGTCCATGTGTTCACCGGGGAAGCCAGGGAGTTTTACGACCTGGACCGCCTTTGGGCGGACGGTATTAAAATGGATTGGCAGGAAAAGTAACAGAAAAACTTGCGCATTGTGTTTGCAGGAAAGGAAGATGCAGCTTGAAATACGACCATAAATCCATCGAGCCGAAATGGCAAAAGAAATGGGAAGAAACGGGGGTTTTCCACGCGGAGGAAACGTCGAAAAAGCCCAAATATTACGCCCTGATCGAATTCCCCTATCCCTCCGGACAGGGGCTCCACGTGGGGCACCCCAGACCCTACACCGCTCTGGACGTGGTGGCCAGAAAGCGGAGACTGCAGGGCTACAATGTGCTGTATCCCATCGGCTGGGACGCCTTTGGTCTGCCGGCGGAGAACTACGCCATCAAGAATCACGTCCATCCGGCGGAGATCACGGAAAAAAATATCGCCCATTTCAAGGAGCAGATCCAGTCTCTGGGTATTTCCTTTGACTGGAGCAGAGAGGTTGCCACCACCGATCCCAACTATTACAAGTGGACCCAGTGGATCTTCCTGCAGCTCTACAAGGCAGGGCTGGCCTACAAGAAAGAGATGAACGTGAACTGGTGCACTTCCTGTAAGTGCGTGTTGGCCAACGAAGAAGTGGTCAACGGCGTGTGCGAGCGCTGCGGCAGCGAGGTGGTGCACAAAGTCAAGAGCCAGTGGATGCTGAAAATCACCGAGTACGCTCAGCGGCTCATTGACGACCTGGACTTAGTGGATTATCCCGAGCGGGTAAAGACTCAGCAGAAGAACTGGATCGGCCGCTCCACCGGCGCGGAAGTGGATTTTTCTACGTCCGCCGGGGACACGCTGACCATTTACACCACACGGCCCGACACGCTGTACGGCGCGACGTACATGGTCATTTCCCCGGAGCATCCCTATATCGAAAAGTGGGCGGAGAAGCTCGCGAATCTGGAGGAAGTCCGGGCGTATCAGGAGGAAGCCTCGAAAAAATCCGACTTTGAGCGCACGGAAATGGCCAAGGATAAGACCGGCGTGAAGCTTCAGGGCGTCACCGCTGTGAATCCGGTAAACGGCAAGGAAATTCCCATTTTCATTTCCGACTATGTACTGGTCTCCTACGGTACCGGTGCCATCATGGCCGTGCCCGCCCACGACACCAGAGACTGGGATTTTGCCAAGAAATTTGATTTGCCCATCATCGAGGTGGTCAAGGGCGGCGATGTGGAGAAAGAAGCCTTTACCGACTGCGAAACCGGCGTGATGGTCAATTCCGGCATTTTGGACGGACTTTCTGTGGAGGACGCGAAAAAGAGAATTACCGAATATCTGGAAGAAAAGGGCATCGGCCACGCCAAGGTGAATTTTAAACTCCGGGATTGGGTGTTCTCCCGCCAGCGGTACTGGGGCGAACCCATCCCCATGGTGTACTGCGAGCATTGCGGCTGGCAGCCTTTGAATGAGAGCGAGCTGCCCCTGACACTTCCCAACGTGGAAAGCTACGAGCCCACCGACAACGGGGAATCTCCCCTGTCGAAAATGACCGATTGGGTGAACACCACCTGCCCCCATTGCGGCGGCCCGGCCAAGCGGGAAACGGACACCATGCCCCAGTGGGCAGGGTCGTCCTGGTACTTCCTGCGGTATATGGATCCCAAAAATGACGAAGCCTTTGCGTCCAAGGAAGCCCTGAATTACTGGTCGCCCATCGACTGGTACAATGGCGGCATGGAGCACACCACTTTGCACTTGCTGTACAGCCGGTTCTGGCACAAATTCCTTTTTGATCAGGGCTATGTGCCCACGCCGGAGCCCTACGCCAAGCGCACCAGCCACGGCATGATTTTGGGCGAGAACGGCGAAAAGATGAGCAAGTCCCGGGGGAATGTGGTGAACCCCGACGACATCGTGAACGAGTACGGCGCGGACACCATGCGGCTCTACGAGATGTTCATCGGCGATTTTGAAAAGGCCGCCCCCTGGAGCAACGCCGGTATCCGCGGGTGCAGAAGATTTGCGGAGCGCTACTGGAATTTGCAGAACATTCTTTGCGGGGAAAGCGGCATTCGTCCTGAGCTGGAAAGCAGCTTCCACAAGACCATCAAAAAGGTCAGTGAGGACACGGAGAATTTGAAATTCAACACCGCCATTGCCGCGTTGATGACCCTGATCAACGACATCACCGACAAGGGCGACATCACGAAAGACGAGCTTCGCATCTTCACGATCCTGTTGAACCCCTTTGCCCCCCACATTACGGAAGAGCTGTGGGAGCAGTGCGAATTGGGCCAGGGCATGGTGGCGGAGCAATCCTGGCCGGAGTACGACGAAGCCAAATGCAAGGACGACACCATCGAGATCGTGGTGCAGGTCTGCGGCAAGGTCCGCACCCACCTGAATGTCCCGGCGGATATCTCCAAGGAGGACGCTCTGGAAGCCGCCAAGGCAGACGAAAAAATCGCCGCCGAGATCAATGGAAAGACGCTGGTCAAGGAAATCTATGTCCCCGGCAAGTTAGTGAACTTGGTAGTGAAGTAAGAGAAACAGGAAAAGAAAACCGTCCTTGGAATTGTTTCCAAAGACGGTTTTTCTATGATTGTTGGCAGTTCAATCCGCTGCGGTCTCCACGATCTTGTAGTAGGTCCGGGCGGTGACGGCGTACACGGCGGCGTAGATCAGTCCGAACAGCACCACACAGCCCACGGAAGATAGGAAAATCACCCAGAAGTTTGTGAGATTCATCATCCACAAAATCTTTTGGAGCATGGGGAAGGCAAAGCCCAAATGCACCACCGCCGTAAAGAGGGGCAGGAAAAACACCAGCATGATCTGGCTGTGAATGCTCTGCTTCACTTCTTTCTTGCTCATGCCAACTTTTTGCATGATGGAGAACCGCCTTGCGTCCTCGTACCCCTCGGACACCTGCTTGTAGTAGATGATCATCACTGTGCCCATGAGGAACAGAGTGCCTAAGAACATGCCCAGGAAGAAAAGCCCGCCGTAGATGGAGACAAATTCTTCGTAATCGTTTGCCGCGTTTTCAAACTTCAAGCGTTCGTAGGAGATGTCTTCGGGCGCCTGCTCGGACACAAGACGGATCAGGGTATCGCCGACCCGGCTGATCTTCTCCCGACTGCCGTCCACGTCAAAATTGTACTGGAACGTGGCGGCGTAATTGTCCAGATCGATGTGGGAGATATCCACGTACAGTCCCGCCAGCTTTTTGGGGAGCTCGTCATCCGGCACGATGAGGCCGTAGGTCTCCACGTCTGTGAGCATCACATTGTCCCCGGCTTGGGAGAGATCAAAGTCGATTTTCCGCACCGAATAGGTTGCCCCTTCCACGGTCATGGTGTCCCACGGGAAGCGGTTGCCGGGGTCGTAGAGTAAAACCTCGTTTTCCGCCAAGACCTCGTTTTCTCCCGAAAGACGATTAAATTCCTCCAGCCGGTAAGTACGGAGTACGGCGCTTTGCCGGATTTCCGGGTCTTCCGCCAAAAAGGTATTGTCCTGACGGCCAACATAGAAGCCCCAAAGTTCCTGATCGATGACGTTGAGGGGCACAACGCCCTCCTCCTCACAGGCCTTTTGCACCGTTTCCCGCAAAAACTCCTTGCCCTCCTGGTTCACGCCCCTGGCGGTGATCAGAATGTTCCGGGGGTAGCGGGTGCGGATTAAATCTTCCATACTGGTATACAGCGAAAAGGTGGTGGACACCGTCACCAGCAGGCAGGTAAAGAGAATGCAGATGGAAGCAAGTCCCGCGGCGTTCTGCTTCATGCGGTACAGCATGCCGGACACGGTGGTGAAATGGTTGGCCCGGTAGTAGAAATTTTTCTTCTTTTTCAGGATTTTTAGGAGTGCCGTGATGCCGGTGATGAACAGCAGATACGTGCCGAAAATGACTAAAATCACCGCCACAAAGAAGAACACCAGCGCTGCGATGGGGTCCTGAATGGACAGCGCCATCCAGTACCCTGTGCCCAGTAAAATCAGCCCCAGCGCCGCCAGAATCCAGTGGGCTTTCGGCTCTTTTTCGCCGACTTCCCCGCCGTGGAGCAGTTCAATGGGCTTTGCCAGCCGCACCTGCAAAATGTTGTAGAGCATGGTGACAAAGAAGATGGCAAAGAACAAAATCACCGTGATGAGCACGGCCAATCCCGGCACGGAAAAGGTAATGTGCAAAGCTACCCCCAATATCTTTTGGAGCAGCAAAAACATGGCCCGGGAAAAGAGAATGCCCAGCCCGATCCCCAAGAGAATGGCGGTGAAGGTGGTGAACAGGGTTTCCCGGAAAATGATTTTCCCGATGTGGAATTTCTCCATGCCCAGAATATTGTAAAGGCCCAGTTCCTTTTTCCTGCGCTTCATGATAAAGCTGTTGGTGTAAAAGAGAAACAGTACGGCGAAAATGCCGATGATAATGGCGCCCAGATTCATCATGGTGGTGATGGTCTGCCCGCCGTACAGGCCTCGGGCATCTACACTCAGGCTGATGGACTGCATGATGTAAAACATCATGATGATACCGATGGAGGACAGCAGAAAGGGCACGTAGACCCGCCGGTTG
>JAFLRP010000130.1 GCA_022511515.1 Acutalibacter sp. | reverse complement strand
GCGAATTCGCTTCTCCCTTTTTTACTGCTATTCAGATTTATGCTCTTTGCTGCAATTAGTACATATCAGGTGCGGCGGGAGCGGCTGCGGGAGCGGGCTCCTTGATATCCGCCACCAGAGATTCGGTGGTGAGGATGGTGGAAGCCACGGAGGAAGCGTTCTGCAGGGCGGAACGGGTCACCTTGGTGGGGTCCACGATGCCGGACTTGATCATATCCTGGAATTCGTCGGTGAGGGCGTTGTAGCCGTAGCCCACCTTGTGCTTGGCCTTGAGCTGCTCCACGATGACGGAACCCTCGATGCCGGCATTGGCGGCGATCTGACGGACGGGCTCTTCCAGCGCCTTCAGCACGATGGCTGCGCCGGTCTTTTCATCGCCTTCCACGGAATCCACATAGGCTTTGACGGCGGGGATGGCGTCGATGAGAGCGGTGCCGCCGCCGGCGACGATGCCCTCTTCCACAGCGGCCTTGGTGGCGGCCAGCGCGTCCTCGATGCGAAGCTTCTTTTCCTTCATCTCGATTTCGGTGGCAGCGCCCACTTTGATGACGGCCACACCGCCGGCCAGCTTAGCCAGACGCTCCTGAAGCTTTTCTCTGTCAAACTCGGAGGTGGTGGTCTCGATCTGAGAACGGATCTGGTTTACCCGGGACTTGATGTCCTCGGCAGCGCCGGCGCCGTCCACAATGATGGTGTTTTCCTTGTCGATTTTGACCTGACGGGCACGGCCCAGTTGGGACACCTGCGCGTCCTTCAGCTCCAGACCCAGCTCCTCGGAAATGACCTGACCGCCGGTGAGGGTGGCGATATCCACCAGCATTTCCTTTCTGCGGTCGCCGAAGCCGGGGGCCTTTACCGCCACGCAGGTAAAGGTGCCGCGGAGCTTGTTGAGGATCAGGGTGGTGAGGGCTTCGCCCTCAACGTCCTCGGCAATGATCAGAAGCTTCTTGCCGGACTGTACCACCTGCTCCAAGAGGGGCAGGATCTCCTGAATGTTGGAAATCTTCTTGTCGGTGATGAGGATATAGGGCTCATCCAGTTCCGCCACCATCTTGTCGGTGTCGGTGGCCATATAGGGGGTGATGTAGCCGCGGTCGAACATCATGCCCTCTACCACTTCGCTGTAGGTCTCGGCGGTCTTGGATTCCTCCACGGTGATGACGCCATCGGAGGTGACCTTCTCCATGGCCTCGGCGATGAGCTCGCCGATCTCGTCGCTGGAGGAGGAAACAGCCGCCACGCGGGCGATATCCTTGGTACCGGAAACCTTGTGGGAATTCTTCTCGATGGCTTCCACGGCAACTTCAGTGGCCTTCTGAACGCCCTTGCGCAGTACCATGGGATTGGCACCGGCAGTGACGTTCTTCATGCCCTCGCGGACCAGCGCCTGCGCCAGCAGGGTGGCGGTGGTGGTGCCGTCGCCGGCCACGTCGTTTGTCTTGGTGGCCACTTCCTTGACGAGCTGAGCGCCCATGTTCTCATAGGCGTCTTCCAGTTCGATCTCTTTGGCGATGGTCACGCCGTCGTTGGTGATGAGGGGAGCGCCGAACTTCTTATCCAGCACCACGTTGCGGCCTTTGGGGCCCAGGGTGATTTTTACTGTATCGGCAAGTTGATTCACGCCGTTCAAAAGAGCCTTGCGTGCATCCTCGCCGTAAATGATCTGCTTAGCCATAATCGATCAATCCTTCCTTATATAAATAGATTTCACTTGAGTGCTTATGCATTGCTTGTTGTACGATCGCAGTATTGCGCGGTCGGGCCACAGATTTCAGTCCTGCTGAAACCGCCTTCACGACTTGCCGTGCCGCCGGGCACTTACTCAACGATCGCCAGAATATCGGACTGCTTCACGATGGTGTACTCTTCCCCGTCAATCTTCACTTCTGTGCCGGTGTACTTGGCGGAGATGACGCGGTCGCCCTCTTTCAGGTACATTTTAATCTCCTTGCCGTCCACCTCGCCGCCGGGCCCCACAGCGATCACCCGGGCAATCTGGGGCTTTTCCTGAGACTTGGCCGCCAGCACGATGCCGCTTTTGGTGGTCTCTTCCGCTTCCTCAGCCTTAATCAGAACTCTGTCCAACAACGGTTTAATGGTCATAAACCTCACCTCTGCTCCCTTGTTTTTTCGTTTTCGGGAGCGTTCCTTTCTCCCCGGATTTTTTTCTTTTGCTTTCTCCGGGGGAAAAAGCAAACATTTTTAGGCGACAGGCTTCGCCTGTCGATCACTACTTAGCCGGTGCGGGGCACGGCGCAAATTGTGCCTGCCCGCACAGTGTTTTAGCACTCTTTCTCTTTGAGTGCTAATCTTATTTTAGACACATGGTCAGGAAAAGTCAAGGGGATTTTTGGAAAAAATTTCCCCTTTTTTCCATTTCCTCATGAGACTGCGGAAAAGAACTTTGTTTTCCACGCCGGGAAATCCTCCCGGAGCAGGTAGTAATACAAATCGTCCACGATCTTGCCGTCGGCCCTGCGGCGGGCGTGGTGCACTGTACCCTCATACTGAAAACCGCATTTTTCGATGACCCGCCGGGAGCGGTGGTTCTCCGAATCGTGGCTGATGCCGATGACGTCCACCTTTTCCTTCTCAAAGGCCCGCAGGATCATGGCACAGAGGGCCTCCTGCATATAGCCGTTGCCCCAGCAGTCCCGGCGCAGCTCGTACCCGACGGAAAGACTGGGCACATCATATCTGCGCATATCGGTCTGGAATTTGATCCGCCCGATGACCTCCCCGGCGTCCTTTCGCTCCATGGCAAAGCAGCCATCGTCCCGGATATCATGGTGAAAGACGGGCATAGCCTTATCCAGCGTATCCAGCACCCGTGCCCCGGCGGGGATCATCACCTCCGGGTCGGACATGAACGAAATATATTCCTTGAAATCCCGCTGTTTCCATCGTCGCAGCCGCAGCCGCTGTGTTTCCATGTCCCCTCTCAGCCTTTGCAGCAGGTCCATTTAGCGACCTCCTCTCCGTTCAAACTACTTAAAATACTGATAAAATTGACACTTGATCATGCCGTTGTACAGCTTCCGGCGTTTGTCGGCTTTCCGCCCGAACAGACTTTCAAATTCCTCGTCCGGCGTGATGACGCCGTAGCTCCATCCGGGTTTTCGCTGAAACACCTGACCCAGCACTTTATAAATTCCCTGAGCCTCCCGGTGGTCCAGCAAGCGCTCGCCGTAGGGCGGGTTGCACACCACGCAGCCGTAGCGGTCGTTGGAAGTAAAGTTTCGGATATCCCGCTGTTCTGCCCGGATCACGTCCCCCACCCCGGCCTTTTTGGCGTTTTCCAATGTCAACGCCACAGCGGCGGGGTCGATGTCAAAGCCCGCAGCGTGAAAGCCCTCTCTGCAAATCATTTCTTTGGCCCGCTGCCGCTCGGATTCCCAGACTTCTTTCCGGGAATCCTGCCATTCCTCGGCGTTGAACTGCCGGTGAAGTCCGGGGGCTGTGTTGGTGGCCAGCAGAGCCGCCTCGATCAGCAGGGTGCCGGAACCGCAGAAGGGATCGATAAAATTGCCGTCCGGCCGCACTCTGGCAAGTTTTACCAGAGCCGCCGCCAGCGTTTCCTTAATAGGAGCTTCCGTGGATTCCCGGCGATAGCCCCGTTTGTGCAGGCCCGCCCCGCTGGTATCCAGCAAAATACTGACCGTGTCCTTCAGGATGCGGAATCGGATGCGGTGGACAGGTCCTGTTTCCTCGAACCAGGAAATGTGGTACTTTTCCTTGAGCCGCTCCACCACCGCTTTTTTCACGATGGACTGGCAGTCCGGCACGCTGTGGAGCTTGCTGGAAAGACTGCTGCCGGTGACGGGAAATTCATCGTCCTTCTGAATATATTCTTCCCAAGGCAGGGATTTGACCCCTTGAAACAGTTCTTCAAAGCTTGCGGCCGAGAACTCCCCCAACAGGATCATGACCCGCTCTCCATAGCGGCAGTTCAGGTTGGCCCGAGCGAGGATGGCTTCATCCCCGGAAAACAATACCCGTCCGTTTTCCGCCGTCACGTCGAGGCAGCCCATTTCCCGCAGCTCCTCTGCCACCAGACCTTCTACCCCCAGCAGACAGGGAACGCAAAACCTCATGTGTTTTTCCATGGAAGTCTTCCCCCTTTCCGTCCCTTTCCGATTCGTTTCGTTTCCGAAAAGCGGCGGGGAAAACCGTCACGGTCTTCCCCGCCGCTGCTATTTACTATATCTGTTTCAGCCCTTCCCGTCAAGAGACGTTTACTCCTCAACAGGGATCAGCAGGCCGTAGTCTCCGCTCTTCCGGCGGTAGACCACATTGATCTCTCCGCTGGCGTCATCCCGGAACAGGAAGAAGCTGTGCCCCATCATGTTCATCTGCAAAATGGCTTCCTCAGGGGTCATGACCTCCACGGCAAACCGCTTGGTACGGACCACGTCCAGCTCCTCGTCGGGCTCGTCGTAGTAAAAACTCTCCGCAAAGTCCACACCGGGAGAGACCTTTCTCGCCTTTTCCAGCCTTGTCTTGTTCCGGCGGATCTGCCTGCCCATGGCCGAAATGGCATTGTCCAGCGCCACGTTCATCTCATCGGCGGTGTCCTCCGATCGATAAATCATCCCCCGCTGGCGGATGGTGATCTCCACTGTCTGGCTGTTTTTGTCCACCGTTGCGGTAACGGTGGCTTCAGCATCCTCATCGAAGATCCTGTCGAACTTCTGGAGCTTTCTTTCCGCCATCTCCTTGAAATTGTTCCGCAAGGTGACTTTTTTTCCAACGACGTTGATCTTCATGGTGTGTACCTTCTTTCGCCAGATTTTCAGGAAGTATTCTCTTCCCGCAACATTATTTTAGCTGATTTGAACAAAAAAGTCAAGAAGGTTACGAAAAAAACAATCAAATTATTACAGTTTTATGGCGGGTGACGTGACAGCCCACATTGACCGCCGCCGGCAGCCCGGCAATATGGGTGGGATAGGTTTCGATATTGACCGCGAGGGCAGTCACTTTTCCTCCAAACCCCTGAGGTCCCACGCCGGTCTCGTTGACGGCGCGGAGCATTTTCTGCTCCAGATCGGCGTAATAGGGATCGGGATTTCGTTCGGAAACGCTTCTGCACAGCGCTTTCTTGGCCAAAAGAGCACAGAGCTCAAAATCGCCGCCGATCCCCACGCCCAGCACGATGGGCGGACAGGGGTTGCTCCCCGCCAGAGTGACGGTTTCCGTCACAAAAGCCATGAGATCCTCGGGCTTGGCCGCCGGGGTGAACATCTTGAGCCTGCTCATGTTTTCGCTGCCGAAACCCTTGGGGGCCACAGTCAGCCGAAGCTTGTCCCCGGGCACCAGTCTGGTGTGAAGGACCGGCGGGGTGTTGTCTTCCGTATTTCCACGGCGCAGAGGGTCTTTTACCACGGAACAGCGGAGCAGCCCTTCCACGTAACCTTCCCGAACGCCCTGCTCAACGGCGGCTTCAAAATCCCCGAGGATATGGAGCTCTTGCCCCACCTCGGCGAAAACCACCGCCATGCCGGTGTCCTGACAGATGGGGATTTTCATCTCTCTTGCCGCATCCAGATTTCTGCAAAGATCGCAGAGGATTGCCTTTCCGGTGGGATCGTCTTCCCGTTCAGGACTTTCCCGGACCAGACGTTCCAAGTCGGCGGGCAGTTCCCGATTGGCATCGATACACGCCTGACGGACGGCGAAAACGATTTCTTCGCTCTTGATCTCTCGCATGGAAGTCTCCTCCTAATAGAACTTTTCTAAAAGAAAAAAGCCCAGCTTTTGGGCTTTTCCATATCTTTATCTCTGGCCGCCTCCGCGGCGGGTAGAGCCCTTCCGCAGGTCTACCCCGCTGCGCTTGAGATCGGACATTTTCTCGTCGCTGGTCTGCTTAAAGCGGGACATCATATCCTCAAAGCTGCCGCTGTCGTTCCGGCGGCTCTGCCATTCAAAGTCTCCCGGTCTGCCGGGATTGACAGGGGGCGCCGGACGGGGACGCCGCTGCTGTTTGAGACCGCGATCATTGTCGCGATGAGGAGGACCGTCATGATGATGGGGCCGGCGCGGCGGCTCGGGCAGCGCCTTCTTAATGGACAAGCTGATCTTCCCCTCGTCGCTGATCGAAAGCACCTTGACCTTCACATCCTGCCCTTCCGTCAGAAAATCCTTGATCTCATTGACAAATGTAGGCGCGACCTCCGAAATATGTACCATTCCGGTCTGACCGCCTTCAAAGGTCACAAACGCGCCGAATTTGGTGATGCCGGTCACCTTGCCCTCATAGATCTCTCCAACCTCAAGCTGCATAAAAAGCCGTTTCCTCCTCGGTTTTTGTTTAGGGCAACGGAAACCGGGCCCCGAACCGTTTTTTGCGGGCAGATTTCTGCCGATATTGCGTTAAACGCCTTGACAATACACCTAGTATTCTCTGCGGCGTTTGCCTTATCTCGACAAAAATCTGCTCCGTAAAAATCGTTAGATACCTCAAAGTAAGAGCTGTTGTGAGCCGATTCGGACCCGGCCCCCGTTGCCCAAGATGGGCGTCAGTCGCTGCCGCCCACGTCTACGAAAATACGCTCGTCCGGTTTGGCGTAATCAAGATCCTCTCTGGCTTTCCGCTCCGCATATTCCCTGAGCCCGTAATCGTTTTCCAGAGAGCTTACGGTCTTTTTGATCTCTTCATTTTTGGCGTTCTGTATCTCTATTTGCGTTTGGAGCGTGGCAAGCTCCGACCGTTTGTCCATGATCCGCATCTGCCAAAAAACCAGCGTGACAAGAGCCGCCCCTGCCAAAACAAAGAGGGCAAGCCGCAGCGGCACGAAACCACGGTATCGTTCCGTTTTGATTTCAACCAAGCCCGCCGCCTCCTGTCTGTCTTCGGAATTTCATTTCCACATTCTGTCTGTGAGTTCTATTATATACTGGTCGACATAAGTTTTTCAAGTCTTTTTTTTCGGTTTTTTCCTCTTTTTCTGTGATTTTTCGGGGATTTTTGCAGATTTTGGCCTTTTGCGGTGAAAATGTGATGTGAAAGTTTTGCACTTCTCGTGAAAAAAAGAAGAAACTCGACAGAAAATTTTTCTGATCCGGAGAGCGATACCGGAAACGAAGGGGCCAAAGGCGGTCACCACAGCCCAGCCTCCTAAAAACTGCAAAAGCGCCTGCAGCAGCCGCAGCCTGCCCCTATCCACCGCCAGGGCGCAAAGAAAGACCACTGCCCCGCAAAGGCAGCAGTACAAAATGTCCAGCAGCGCAGTCGTGAACTTTCCGGCGCGGAACAGAATGCGTACAACCCGGAACAGCAAAAGAAGGCAGCCCAATGCCGCCCCTGTTGCCAGACAGAAAAAGAGAAGCTCACACGAAACGTTCTTCATTGGAACAACCTTCCGAGCACGGATCGGGCAGGCTTACTTTCGGTGTAGGAGATGGCCGTGATCTTGCCCACCACCAGCATATCTCCTGTTTCCGAGCTCAGCACGTCGATGTGCATTCCCTCTCCCTTGATATTGAATTGCCCTGTGTCCGTTTCCGCCGTGATCAGCTCATCGCTGCAAAAGATCACACGGCAAATGCCGGTGGCGGTCAGTCTTTCTCTGGAATCCACCGTAAAGGCGTGTTTTCTTGTAGGGCGCTGCATTTCTGCCATATGCTCCATTCCTTTCCTTGTTGCCCGCCAAAGAAGAAAGGGCAAAAGCAGCCAAAAGGTCCGCTGTGAGGCGGTTCGGGCTCAACTCCCGCTGCCCTTTCCAAGAAATGGATATGTTGCCCGGAAAGAAATCATTCCAGCATTTGATAGAGAGAGGAAGCCTCCTCCTTTTTGGCGTATTCCGACACGGAAAGCACCTTGGCCTTTAAGATGCGCTCGCCCATGGTGATCTCCAGCACGTCGCCGATCTTCACATCGTAGGAGGCCTTCACCACCTTGCCGTTTACCTGTACCCGCCCGGCGTCGCAGGCTTCATTTGCCACGGTACGGCGCTTGATCAGCCGGGAAATTTTCAAGTATTTGTCCAACCTCATAAATTTTTTCCTTTCTTGAAAATAGAAAAAACGGGCTCGGAGTGTTCCGAACCCGTTGCTGTCTATAAAGAAATTACTTCTTGTTGACAGTCTCCTTCAGAGCCTTGCCGGCCTTAAAAGCAGGAGCCTTGGAAGCAGGGATCTTGATCTCCTTGTTGGTGCGGGGATCACGACCGGTGCGGGCACCGCGGGCACGAACCTCGAAAGTGCCAAAGCCGACCAACTGAACCTTGTCGCCCTTCTTCAGAGCCTTGGTGATGGACTCGATCACTGCGTTAACAGCAGCATCGGCATCCTTCTTGGTGATTTCTGCCTTTGCGGCAACTTCTGCGATCAGTTCAGATTTGTTCATTGGGATAACCTCCATTTTTTCTGCGGCGAAAACTTCGCGAATCTCTCGTGATACCAGCCGCAACTCTTATTACTTTCACGGAAAACCATCCTGAAAGCTCGTTAACAGCATAGAGTCTACCATATTCTTTCCCGTTTTTCAAGCGGTTTTGCGAATTTTTTGTGGTTTTATCAGGATTTTTATTTGATAAAACTCCTCTCCGCCCAGAATCCAGAGCCCCAAAAAGTAGATTCCGGCCCCGAAAAATACGGAAATACCCAGTGTGAGAACCTCTCCCCCCATGCCCGGCAACAGCAGGGGACGCAGAGCGGAAAAGCAGGTATTTGCCGAAATTCCGCACAAAAGGGCGCAGAGCAGCGGCCGCAGGAACAGTTCTCCGGCGGGAAGGTCCGCCCCGCTGACCCTGCGCAGACAGAGAAATTGGGAAACCGCCAGGAACAGATAGCAGATCAGTGTGCCGAAGGCCGCCCCGTAGATATTGAGCTGAGGGATGCCGCAGAGCAGCCAGTTCAAAAACAGTTTCAGCGCCATGGCGCAGCAGAGAAGCTTCACCGGCAGATCTGCCCTGCCCACCGCCTGCAGCATACTGGACAGGGGCACACACATGGCGGCGGCCAGAGAGGCAATACCCAGCAAGACCAGCACCCCGGCAATGATAGGGGTGGAAGCTTCATCCCCGTACAGCACCCGAACGATGGGCTCTGCCAGCGATGTGATGCCCAATCCCGCCGGAAAACAGAACAGCGCTGTCACCCGGGACACCGAGCGGATGCGGCTGCCGATCTCCTGCCTATCCCCTCTCGCCCACACCTCTGTCACCGAGGGCAGTGCGCTGATGCCGATGGTCTGGGTCAGCGCCGGGACCAGCAGATAAACGGTCATGGCCAGCGTATAGCAGCCGTACAGAAAGGTGGGGAGGGTTTCGGGATGCTCCAAATACATGGTCGGGATCATACCCGGAAAACAGGCCAAAAGCTGCTCCGGGAAATGCTCCAAAATTCCCGAAAGCCTGCTCTGCAAAAAGGTGGCATCTATCAAACCCGCCACATTGGTGGCGATCGCGCCGATGGCCACCGGCACGGTGATGGATAACAGCCGTTTTCCCGTGGCTTTTCGGCTTGCGGGCGGAGGAGAAACGCGGTACAGGCCAAGGCTGATGCCGTCCCCTGCCCAACGGTGGCGCAGGGCGAGATAGCCGAGCGCCGCCAGCGAGCCTACCGTCACACCAAGCACCGCTCCCGCCG
>JAFLRP010000197.1 GCA_022511515.1 Acutalibacter sp. | reverse complement strand
GCGGTCCAACATATCTTTATCTGCCCACACACCTTTCGTGAAGTCTGAAAACTGCTGCAGGTCAATACGGTAAGCCTTTATTGTATCTGGTGATAGTTGCTTTTCATACTGACCTGTTTCAAGATAACTGGCAATGAGTGATGACAATATTTGCATAATGAAGCCTCCATTTTCTAAAAGGTTTCTCCATTATGACAATTCTGCATGTATCTGTCCATGGGAAATAATTATTTTCCGATTTGAATACTCATATTTTTAGCCGCCAGCCGTCCCAACGCCGAGCTTTGTAGTCCCAATACAGAAACCGCTACAATGTCTACAAAAGTAGGACAAAGAGGTCATGAAAAAAGCCAGGGGGAAAGATAGCATTGCCACCTTTCCCCCTGGTCTGTTTACAGAGCATATATCAACTCATTCAAAATGATTTCTTCTGCCCGGTTGTGGATGTTGTTCATATAGCTCACCCACGCCATCTGATCTGCCGCTTTTAGGGCCTCGGTCACGCCCTCCTGCTTTGCCATGGCGGGGATGAGGGTATCCATCCGTTCCTCACAAGTTGTGTCAATGTCAACCAAGTGCGCCCAGAGTTTCCCGGAGAGTATCAGCCGCGCATAGGTGCCGGGGTGATGTTCCTCCAAAAATTTCTGACGCATCCGGCCATACCGCCCCAGAGACTTGTCCGACTGGTCATCCAGGATCAGGTCCGGGATGTAGTAATCTCCGACTTTCGTGTAGGTCAGTTCCATAATGTGTCCTCCCATTTGTGGTAAAATATTCTTGCCGTTGCAGAAAACGCCTGATTATGCGATCCCACCGCCTTTCTCACAACTGCATCCATTCGCCACAAATGAGCCGCAGCTATGTTGTATTTGGCGAGGTGTCATCCTTACCCTTTACAATATACATCTTCATAAATACGCTCAAACAAGGAATCAAGTTCCCGGTCACGGGCTTTCGCGGCGTCCAGCTCCTTTTGAATGAGCTTCCGCTCGTCCTCTGCCGCCTGCTGGGTGAAACCCATCATCAGCGTGGCAAACTCCTTCTCATAGTGACAAACAAAGCGGGTCAGCCGTGTGATCTCGGCCAGCACGATCTGCTCCAAAAAGTCAGCGCGGATAAACAACCGATAATCGTTGTCATCTGCATGGAAAACTGACATTCCTCTTGTCCAAAGGAAATCTCCATGTGTAAGTCCGCTAAATAATTGCAAGCCCTCTGTACGGGAATCCCCCAGAAATACAGCATTGTCAAACCACGCATCGTTTACAGCATCGCCTTCTTCCAATGGTGTACCAAACTCATAGAGTGGAGGCATTGATACTCCCGGAGCCGATGAGATTGCTGGTTCAACAGGTTCGATACCGCTATACCAGTTTTCTTCTGGATTTTCAGTGTTGTTGGATATATCATATCCGACGTTATCTGATTCGCTGGTCTGGAGTGGTTCTTTCACCAAACGTTCCCAAATATAAAGCACTCCACGCACCATAAAGACGATCATCAGAACCAGGGCAAAGAGAATAGGTGTCGATCAGCTCATTGCCCCGGTACACGCCGTAGACCGCCCCAGCAAGGGAGCCGTCAGCCTGGGCGGTGCCGGTTTCGCTGTCCTTTTTGGTGACGGTGGCGTTCCATTTCTTCAGCCGGTTCTCAAAGGACTTCTGTGTGACCGTGTTCCACTCGATGGCCGCGCTCTGGCTGTCGGGAACGACATACCGCCCCGGCACGTCCATTTCCTCCAGGGTGTAGCCGGTGCCAGCCAGTACATCCCGGAAATAGGCGCGGCCTGTGCGGTCCGTCACGGCGTACTCGTCCACGGGCAAGCCGCTGACAGAGGTGCCGTAGAGATGCAATTTTACGCCCTCCACCAGACCGTCCTCGGAGGTCTTGGTGACAACAAGGTTGCCGCGGCGCAGGGTGTTGTTAAAGGTGACAGTGGCGGTCTGGCCGCTGACCACGGTCACGGTGCGGCTCTCTTGGGGTGCGTACTGGTTAAAGGGCTGCTCGGTGACGGTGTAGGTGCCGGGGGTGAGGTTGTCAATCTGGATTTCCCCAACGCTGTTGGTCCACACCGTTTTATTGATGCCGTTCCCCTTGACGGTGAACGGGATGCCCAGCACATTGCCGTCCTCGGAGGTCTTGACGATCTTTATGCTTCCCAGGCTGATGACGATAGTCTTGCCTATACGCTTCCTCTCTATGTTCTGCACCATCCCCACCAGCTCAGTCATGTCCTCTGCCGCCCAGATAGTCCGCCTGAACGGGGACAAGCACATGGTCCGACGCAGACAGGGCGTTGATAACCAGCATACTCTTATCCGTAGGCAGTTGCTTGACCGTACCGCAATTACCCGCACGGGCAATATGCAGGAAGTAAAAACAGCTTTGGACGGCAGTGCCGAAGGAGGTACGATAACCATTTCTACAAATGTATACGGCTATGTCCGGGTGAGCACCAGGGAGCAGAATGAGGACAGGCAGCTGATCGCGCTCCGGGATGCCGACGTCCCGGAATGTAACATTTTTCTGGATAAGCAGTCCGGCAAAGATTTTCAGCTCCCACAGTACAAAAAGCTGGTGCGCAAGTTAAAAAAAGACGATCTGCTCTACATCAAGAGCATCGACCGTCTGGGGCGCAACTATGAGGAGATCCAAAACCAATGGCGGGTCCTGACCAAGGAGAAGGGCATCGACATCGTGGTGCTGGACATGCCCCTGCTGGACACACGGCGGGGCAAGGACCTGGGGCACCTTCCTCAGCGACATCGTGTTACAGGTGCTGTCCTTCGTGGCGGAGAATGAGCGCACCAACATCCGCCAGCGGCAGGCGGAGGGCATCACGGCGGCAAAAAAACGGGGCGTCCGGTTCGGACGGCCCTATGTCAAGCCCCCCGACGACTTCCCCGACATCGTGGAAGCCTGGGAGAGCGGGCGGCTGAGCTTCCACGACGCGCTGGAAAAGAGCGGGCTGGCGGAGGCCACATTTTACCGCCGCCTGCGGGAATACCGGCTGTTAAAGGAGGCAAAAAAATAGCGACTATCACAAAATACACTTTATGATAGTCGCCCGACCATGCCTATAATACTACACATTACTTACATTTGCAAGAGTTTTTTAGAAAAAGCCCACAAAGAAAATGAAGGGTTTTTCTTCCAGACAGGCTCTGGCAACAAGTTGCAAAAAGTGTACTATTTGCCAGTTGTAGGCGCTTGGCTCTGATCCGTCAGGCTTGGAGACGCCTGTGACAGCGGGACCGTGACTTCCCCGGTGGGCGCGAAACGGCCGCATCCGTTTCTCCCCGCCGCCCCGCTCCTTGCGGCTTGCGCGCGTAAGGGGCCGGCCTCCCTGTTCACGCTCCCGGTTGCCCATGGGCGTTTCCGGGCCTGGCGGCTCTCCCCAGAATGCTCAGCCATAGGGAGGTGAGGAGATTCGAAGCGCGTATCCTCGGCTGGAAAACCGACCAAAAATTACTAAAAAGGAGATTCCAACATGAAAAATCGTTTGTTACCGGCACTTTTTGCCCTGGTCATGGTGCTGGGAATGCTCCCGCTGACAGCGTTCGCGGCGGATGGCAAGTCTATTGCTGACGCCCTTGGCACCGCGGGTGAGGATCAAGATTATACCGTGGAGGGAAGCGTCTACACACTGCAAAAGGACGTTACATTAAAAGCTGGCGAGTATATCCTGGTTGAAAGCAGTGCTGTGACCATCGACCTGAACGGTCATACTCTCAGCAGGAGCGATGTCAACCAAATGTTCTATGTCAAAAACGGCGGCACCCTGACCATCACGGACTCTCAGTTTGTGGCGGCCAGTGTGGAAAAGGATTTCACTGTCACCCCTGCCACCGGCGGCAAAATCGAGGGATATGGCAACATCGACACGATCTATGTGGCCGAGGGCGGTACCCTGAATGTGGAGGGCGGTACCATTGTAGGTAAAAACAACGCCATCAGCATGTGGTCGATGGACGACGAAAACCCCGTGGGCGGCACAGTGAACATCAGCGGCGGTTACATCTACAGCGAAAAGGCTGGTGGCTCCGGCTCCTGCGTGATGATACTGGAGGGCACGCTGAACGTGCCGGGCACCGCCGTTCTCGAGGGCAAGAGTGCTCCGGCCATCAGCGGCAACGGCAGCTCGTCCTATGCGGGACTTAAGAGCGCGGTCAATATCACCGGCGGCAGCGTGATCGCCACTGGTTGTAACGGTGACGGGCTCCCCGCCGCCATCTATCAGCCCCAGGGCGGCACCCTGACCGTCAGCGGCGGCGTGGTCGCGGCTATTGACGGTGTGGCTATCGCGGCCCGCGCCGGTACCGTCAGCGTGACCGGCGGCACGGTGGCGGCCACCGGCAGCGGCTCCGGTGCAGTCGGTGACGCGGGAAATGACTTTAATAAGGGCGATGCCATTGCTTTTGACAGCAACTCCGGCTATCCCGATGCGGCTGCTACGGACAAGATCCGCATCAGCGGCGGTACCATCGACGGCAAAGTCGAAGTGGTCAACGGCTCTACCCTTGCCGACGCCGATTACGCGAAGATGGATGTCTCCGGCGGTACGTTCAGCGAGGAAGTCAATCCGAAGTATCTGGCCAATGGTCTTAAGTACCAGGCCAAGGACGATGACAACATGTATACCTACCACGCGACCTCCGATGCCGCCAGGGACGCCGCCGGTGAGGATGGCCAAATCGCTGCGATTGACGGCACGGGCGATAACTGGGATACCGCTATTGATGCCACAAAGTATTTTATCATCGTTGATTATGATACAGCCGTGGGCAATGCTCCTACCTTTACTGCCAATACCGTGGCTCTTTCCGCTCCGTACGCGGCTGAGGCCGGAGATGTTATCGTGATCACCGCGACTGCTGCTAATCCGGCTAATTATACGGTGGATACCATTACGGTTACAGACAGCAATAAAAATAATGTAACTCTGATTGGTTCCAGCAAGAACACCTTAGAGATGCCCGCCTCCGACGTGACCATCAAGATCACCTATAAGCCCAATGTGGCAGCTGGCGATGTTACGTGGGAATATTCTCAAGAAGAAGGGAAAGCCTTTGGCAAGATCACCATCGAGGGCTTGACCAACGCTCTAAATTACGTGGTCCAATTCGGCAAGTCAGGCGGCACCCATGTCATCATTGACCTTGGCGCGGCGGATGCCAGCGGTAAAAAAGAGATCACGGTCCTTGATGGTACTTACGACGAGGTGCAGCTCTATACCTACACCAACCCTCTGGCTTCGCAGCCCGTGAGGGGCAATGACATCTATGAAGTCCCCATCAGCAAAAAACCTGCCGCTGGGGCTGATAGGAGGACAACATGAAAAAAAGAATTATCGCGCTCCTGCTGAGCGCAGTCCTCTGTATGGGCTTGATCGGCGTTGCCAGCGCCGAAATCGACTTCCCTGACGACAACGGCAACGGCACACAAATGGGCGGCAACGTGACCGCCACCGATCCCCCCTCTACGTCCACCACCGAACCCACTACCCCGCCCACCTCGGAACCCACCGTCCCACCCACCTCGGAACCCACCGCTCCCCCTACGCAGCGTCCCAGCAACCCCGGCTCAAGCTCCGGCGACTCCGGCAGCTCCGGGACGACCTCCACGCCCAGCTACAACGTGAGCAGCGGATCCGGCTCCTCCGACAACGGCTCCTGGACCTCCGATAAGTCCACCGCCAAGAGCGGCGACACCGTCACCGTCACCGCCACCCCGAAGGACGGCTATGAGGTGGACAGCGTTACCGTCAAGGACGCCAGCGGCAATACCTTCACCGTCAAGGACCTGGGCGACAACAAGTTCAGCTTCACCATGCCCAACGGTACGGTCACCGTGGGCGTGACCTTCAAGGAGTCCGCTCCGGAGAAGGCTCCGGAAACGCCGCCCGTCTCCTTCAGCGACGTGTCCGCGGGCAGCTGGTACTACGACGACATGGCTTACGTTGTGTCCAACGGTCTGATGAACGGCGTGGGCAACGGGCAGTTCAACCCCGGTGGCACCGCCGACCGGAAGATGGTCATGACCATTCTGGCCCGCATGAGCGGTCTGGACACCAGCTCCAGCAATCCTTGGTAACAGATGGGCATGGAATGGGCCGTGCGGACCGGCGTGTCCGACGGTTCCAACCCCGACGCCCCCATCACCCGTGAGCAGTTTGCCACCATGCTGTGGCGCTACATGGGCTCTCCCGACGCCGCCGGCAGTCTGGCCGCCTATCCCGACGCCGCCAGCGTCCACGATTGGGCTGTTTCCGCCATGAACTGGGCGGTCCAGACCGGCATCATCTCCGGCAGCAACGGCTACCTGAATCCTCAGAGCACCACTACCCGCGCTGAAATGGCGGCCATGCTTGCGCGCTGCTGCAAAGCCGCCAACAACGACTAAGTGTTTCTCATCCTTTTCTCTTCCTTATTCGGAAGCGGCCGACCGGGCAACCGGCCGACTGTTTCCATTTTTTGCGCTCCGCAGGGTCTTTGCCAGCACGGCAGGTTTCGGAAAAAAAGCCGACGGATACATGAACTGCCGTTCCTTGTCATATTGCAGGCGCATTCGATAAAATAAGACATCATCCGACAGAAAGAAAGTGAAAACAATGTATACAGACATGGCGGCATACCAATATTACTCGGATCCCACGGTGACGGCGGCATACAGCACTTTGTACCAGTTGGGGATCAGCGCCAATTACACCGGATTTTTTCACGCGTCTTATTCCGTTTTGCTTGCGATGCAAAATCCGCAAAGGCTGCTGCTGGTCACAAAATGGCTCTATCCGGCGGTGGCAAAGCGGTATCATACCACTGCCAGCGCGGTGGAGCGAAATATCCGCACAATCGTCCTGCGGGCCTGGCGGCTGCATCGGGAAACGCTGGAGCAGATGGCTGGATGTTCACTGGTGGAAAAGCCTACGGCGACGCAGTTTATTTCGATTCTTTCCACCTATCTGAAAACGAGAAAGGCCGCCTGACACGGCATATGGATATTTCTGTTAGAAATAAAGTTAAATACTGTCAGGCCATTCCAATTGTTTCTTATAGAAAATATAATTATTCTATAGGGATGGGGGTGCGGTCATGACAAAAGAAAATTTAATGGAAATTGTTGGTAATAATTTGAGGACATACCGGACGATGCGCCATATGACACAGGAGGAGCTGGCTGAAAAGGTCGGCGTCAGCATATCCTTCTGCGCCAACATTGAGCGGGGGAAGAAAGGCGTCAGCATGTTTGTCCTGCGGGATTTCGCAGACGCGTTGGATATCACCGTAAACCAACTGCTCTATGACCGCAAGGATAATCAGCACATCGAAAACATTGTCGTGCTCTTGCAGGACAAATCGGTTTCCTATCTGAGTTGGCTCGAACAAGTGATCAGAATTCCCAATGACGCTTTCCTCAACAGCAAATAGTTTACATAAAATTTATGCTTTTGAGGTGATATCGTCGTGGGAATGACCAGAGAACAGGCCCGGTATATAGAACGCCTATACACGGAGATGTATGACAGCTTGTGCTCGTACGCATACGGTATTCTGAAAAATCCGCACTTGGCCGAGGAGGCCGCGCAGGAAACCTTTCAAGTCGCGTGCGGCAAGCCGGCTGATTTGATATCCAGTAAGAACCCCAAGGGGTGGCTCATGAAGGTATTGAAGAATGTCCTGCGCAATACGCTTCGAAGACGAGCCACTTTGGAGAAATTCATATCCGAGGCGGAATCCGCAGATATTGACCTGATCGCCGATCCCGCCCCTGGCAGTAATGTGGACCTTATGTACTCCGATATGCTCACTGAGGCGGAGTTCCAACTGCTGAAGCGGGTCGCCATCGACCAGTATACCATGCTGGAGGCGGCGGAAGCCCTTGGCATCACTGTGGAGGCCTGCAAAAAGCGGGTCCAGCGGGCAGGGAAAAAATTGCGGCGAAAAATTGAGGAAATTGGTGTCCCCTGACGGGGGTGTGCTGACATATACAGAATGAAAGGAGGAACAGTCGAAATGTCTGGATTCCAGGGACATACCCGGGACCTCTCGCGGTACAACCATATGAGTACAGAGGAACTGGAGGCGATCCTCCAGGCGGATTTTGAGCGCCCGGAAGAGGAAGAATCCGACATGGAAAAGATCTTATATGTTGCGGAGGTGATAGCCCGGAGGAGAGCAGGACAGCCCGCCGGCCGATATGCCGATACGGACGACGCATGGAGGTCTTTTGTGGAAAACTATCTCCCGGAGGAGGATCAGGCGGCCTTTTGCCCCGACAAGGAGGGCGAGGCCGGGACAACGAAGCCGAGACCGCAGTGGCTCAGAACCGTTCTGATCCGCGTGGCCTCGGTGGCGCTGGCCATCGCGCTGGTGGCCGCGGCGGGCACCGTCACCGCGTCTGCCTTTGGCTTCGACCTCTGGGCGTGGTTTAGCGCGTGGACGCAGGAGACATTTGGCTCAAAAAAGCCAGATTTCGCTCCTTCCGGTGTTGACCGTGAGATCCCGGAGCAATTGTCTGAACTTGATGCGGCCATGAGGGAATATGGCTTCCCGGACCATCTTCTTCCCACGTATCTTCCGGAGGGATACGAGGCGGGAGAAGTAGGCTGTGAGGCCTATCCCGGATATGTCAGCTTGTATTGTCTTCTCCAAAAGGACGATAATACTATCCTGTTTGATTATACACTACATCTGGCGGATCAGCCAGCGGTCATAACCCAGAAGGATGGAGACAATCCGGACGTCTTTGAAGTCAACGGTGTGGACCACTATATCATGACCAATGATGATACGTACTACGCCGTTTGGACTACTGATAACGTTGAATGTGCTATATACGGCGCCCCATCCCACAGAGAACTGACGCAAATGATCCGCTCTATCTACGGAGGTTGATTATGAAAAAAATACTGAAATCACTTTCTGTCTGTCTTATCATCGTGGCCATGCTGGGGACGACGGCCCATGCCGCTCAGCCGGACGGTGTGCAGTCAAACAGCTATATTTTCAAAACAACGGTCTCTCCCGTGGCGCTGGCCAATGGCGTGATCGAGTTTGACTGCGGTGTTACTGCCACCGGTACGATGGACATGGTGGGGATCGAAGAAATCATTTTCTACAAAGCCGACGGGACCTATTTGGACAGCCGCTATTATACCGACCCCGGCTGCGAAGATATGATGAAGTATAACAGCTTCAAGCACAATGCAGGTATTCAGTTTCAGGGCGAACCCGGGCAGAGCTACTATGCCATGGTGTATTTTTACGCCCGCAAGGGGAACGGCTCAGGCGGGGTCAATATGGAATCATCTGTTGTCAAGGCAACGCGGCAGAGCACTGTCGGCTCCCATTGACGTCCCCGCGTGCTGACGTTGGCAGCCGCATACCCTTTTGAAAAAAGTTCCTCCGGCCGCTGCCGGAGGAACTTTTTTCAAAAATTCGACATTTTTGTTAATAACAGGAATTCACGATCCTGTCAATTTCCCGGATCTTCCTTTACTCTGACAGAGGGAGGAGGTGAAACGATGATCGTAACGCTGAACCAGAAAAAGCTGCGCGACAGGCGCAGAGAGAAAGCGTTGACCCAGGAAAAGCTGGCCGAACGGAGCGGCCTCAGTGACCGATATATCAGAAGTCTGGAAAATGAGACGGCGCAGCCGTCCGCAGCCGTGCTGTACCGAATCAGCCGGGCCCTTGAAGTACCAATGGATGACCTGATGACCACTGGCGTCAGGCAGTACGATGAACGCTAAGGAAGGGCTGATTAAATCAACGTGCATGGATTGGCGAGCAAATTTATATGCACCGCAAGGCAAAAAATCGCAGGAATACTTGGTGTATTTCAAGATTTTTTAACGAAGTGAGGCGAAAAATTTG
>JAFLRP010000196.1 GCA_022511515.1 Acutalibacter sp. | reverse complement strand
CGGTGGTGATGATGGTGGCTACAGAGGCGTTGCCGGAAATGGCCACGCAGGCCACGGACTCACCGTAGGTGGTGTTGGGGCAGCCGCCGAAGAGAGCGCCGGCAATGGAGCCCACGCCGTCACCCAACAGGGTGCGATGGAGACCCGGGTCTTCCAGCAAATCGGTTTCGATAATGGAGGAGATGTTCTTGTGGTCGGCGATGTGCTCGGCAAAGACCACGAATGCCACGGGCATATAGGCCAGAGCCACAGTGCCGATATAGGCGGGATCGGTGATTTCAGTTACGCCCTTCATGGCCTCCAGGAGCGTGAACCTGGGCAGCGTGAAGAGGCCGATGCCGCTGAAATGGGAGAAGTCAATGAGCTTCAGCCCGTCGTTGCCGGTGGCGATGCCGATCACTGTAAACAGCGCACACATCAAGTAGCCGGCCACAATGCCGATGATGAAGGGGATGAGCTTCAGATTCTTGTTGCCGTAGACGGAGCACAGCATGGTGACGATCAGGCCGAACAGGCCGCAGAAGATGGCCAGCAGGGGCTGGGCAGAGGAAACCATTTCCACAACGGATTCACCGTTTGCCAGAGTGGTGGTCTGCTCTACAAGATACCCGCCGGTCTTTAGATTGGAAATAGCGCTGCCGGCAAGGCTCAGACCGATGATGGCAACGGTGGGGCCGATGACCTGCTTGGGCATCAGCTTGTCGATCCAGGCCACACCGACAAACTTCACGATGAGGGAGATGACCACATAGACCAGGCCCGCAAAGACAGCGCCGATGATCAAGCCGGCATACCCGGCGGCAGTGGACGCCGCACCGGCAAAAGCGGCGCTCATAGAGCCGATAAAGGCGAAGCTGGAACCCAGGAACACGGGGCTTTTTGCCTTGGTGAACAGCACATAGACCAGTGTGCCCACACCTGCGCCGAACATGGCGGCAGTCTGCTGCATGCCGTTACCCACGATGGCGGGCACCGCGATGGTGGCAGCCATGATGGCCAGTAGCTGCTGGATCGCGAAGACAATAAGCTGACCGAACTTCGGCTTGTCCTTGATGTTGTACGTTAGTTGCATGTACATTCCTCCATTTGTTTTTTTCGGGTTCCCGGTTAAGCGGGCGGTAAGGATACGGTAACAATTCTCCAGAAAACCCCATTTTACATTATCCTGCACATTGTACCACTAGTAGGAGCAAATAGCAAGACAATTTTCGGCCTTTTTCGCAATTATTTTTGGAAAATGAATTCTTTTCCGAAGCTTCCTGCAATAATCCGCTTTTCGGAGGAATTCCGAAAAGCGGATCAAGAATGATTTATCGTTATTGACTGTTCAAATAGCTGATATATTCCTCCAGACAGAGGCCGCGCTGCTGCATGGCGGTGGCGCTGGCGCTGCCCACATAACGGATCACCGTGGGATCCGCCTCTACGCCGGTGACGTCATTCTTATAGGCGGGATAGCGGAAAATAAAGCCGTATTTTCCCATATTTGCCTTGAGCCAGGAATAGGTGCGGGAGCTTTCAAAGGTTTTGGGGTCGCCGTCCAATCGGACGCACATGCCGCTTTGAAAATCGCTTTCTCCCGGCTGGGGCTCTTGGGATTTTGCCTCTGTCTTTGCCATGACGGTGGTCAGTCCCCGCTCGTTTGCCAGCTTGTCCGCCACGTCCTGAAAGCGCTTTGCCTGCTCCGCATAAGAGACGTATCCCTCCGTAAAGGTCAGGGCGAGGCCGTCCTCCTTGGCGGCAGAGACCAAAAACCGCAGAGCGCTGGCAATGCGGGAATCTACCTGTACGCCGCCCACCGTGGTCAGCTCCGGGACAAAATCCTCTTCCGCCGGGTACTTTTCGTTGACCACGAACAGGCACACATCCTCACTGTAGATGGGCAGCCCCATGCTGTCGTATTCCGGCAGGGCCTCGGAGGAAGCGAAAGAAACGTCGGAGGGGCTGGGCTCTATGGTGATTTCCGAGCGCATCCAGGGGATAATGTAATAGGCGGCAAGGGCGATCCCCGCAGCGGAGACGATGAGGATCACCAGCGTCATCACCACCCGCATCCAAAGCTTGATACGCTTTGCCTGAAGGCTCTGGATCTGCTTATCTCGGGAGACAAACAGATTCCGTCCTGCCGCGCTCAAATCCAGCAAGTGGTCTGTGCGCTCCAAAATGACTTTTTTTCGCTTTCTCGCCATGATCCTCACCACCTTTATCGGTATTCATATTCAGTATAGCACACTTTTCGGGAAACTGCATCAGAATCCGGCGAAAAAAATTCACAAGCGTGATAGAGGAGGCTGTCGGGCCGTCTTGCATTTTGCCCTGCGTTATGGCATACTAAAAATAGTAATGAACAGAAAAATTCATAGCAGAGAGGATGGCAGGAATGAAAGTATTACTGTTGAACGGCAGTCCCCACGCTCAGGGCAACACCTACACGGCCCTGCACGAGATGGAGGAGATCTTCCGCAAAGAAGGTGTGGAGACGGAGCTGATCCATGTGGGGAATCAGGCGATCCGAAGCTGTATCGGCTGTAGGAAATGCGGCGAGCTGGGGAAATGCGTGTTCGACGATCTCGTCAATGAAATCGCCGGAAAACTGGAAGCCGCTGACGGCCTGGTAGTGGGAAGCCCGGTGTACTATGCCGCTGCCAATCCCACGCTGACGGCGCTTTTGACAAGGCTGTTTTACAGCTCCCCCTTTGACAAGACCATGAAGGTGGGGGCCGGCGTAGTGGCTGCCCGCCGGGGCGGACTTTCCGCCGCCTTTGACGAGCTCAACAAATTCTTCACCATTTCCGGGATGCCGGTGGCTTCCGGGCAGTATTGGAACAGTATCCACGGCGCGGCAGCCGGAGAGGCATTGCAGGACGCCGAGGGCCTGCAGAGCATGCGCACGCTGGCCCGGAACATGACTTTCCTCATGCGGGGTATCGCCCTTGCAAAAGAAACATACGGTCTGCCGGAGAAAGAAAAGCCCCAGCGCACCAATTTCATTCGGTAATTCGACGGCATTCTCCTTGACCGGAGGAGTGTGACCCGATACACTACATAGCAAGGAAACTGCCAAATGGCAGAAAAGGAAAAGAAAGGAGCCTTTCGCGAAAGCGAAAGCAAGGATGAAAAAATGAGCTTTTTGACTGGTAAAACCGCGATCATCACCGGCGCGGGGCGTGCCGTTCTCAGCGACGGCAGGTGCGGCTCCATCGGCTACGGTATCGCCACCGCCTATGCTAAGGAGGGCGCGAATTTGGTGATCACCGGGCGAAACGTGAAAAAACTGGAGGACGCCAAGGAGGAACTGGAGCGGCTGTATGACATTCAGGTACTGACCGTTCAGGCGGACGTCAACGCCGGCGCGGACAACGAGGCCGTGGTAAACGAGGTAGTCAAGCAAACGGTGGAAACCTTCGGCGGCATCGACGTGCTCATCAACAATGCCCAGGCCTCTGCTTCCGGTGTCACGCTGGCGGATCACACGGTAGAGCAGTTTGATCTGGCGGTATATTCCGGGCTGTATGCCACTTTCCACTATATGAAGGCCTGTTATCCCTATCTGGCCAAGTCCCAGGGCTCAGTGATCAACTTCGCTTCCGGCGCGGGACTGTTCGGCAATTTCGGGCAGTGCGCCTATGCCGCCGCCAAGGAGGGTATCCGCGGCCTGACCCGGGTAGCCGCCACTGAGTGGGGAAAGGACAATATCAACGTCAATATTATTTGCCCGCTGGCATGGACCGCCCAACTGGAGCAGTTCCAAAATAATTATCCCGATGCCTTCAAAGCCAATGTGAAAATGCCCCCGATGGGGCATTACGGCGACCCCGAGCTGGAAATCGGCAGGGTCTGTGTGCAGTTGGCGTCTCCCGACTTCAAGTATCTCACCGGAGAGACCATCACGCTGGAGGGCGGCATGGGCCTGCGGCCGTAAGTCTTGACAGGCAACACGAAAAGAGGAAAGTTTTTGCTCTGCGCAGAAACTTTCTTCTTTTTGCTTGCGTTTTCCCCTGTTTTTTCTTATAATGAGAAACAGGAAAGAAAAGCATAAAAATTTTCATGATTTTTTTGCAGTATTTTGAGGGCAGTTATGAAACTACAGGTCAACGAGCGCAGACAGGAGACAAAGCTCCACGGGACGTATGGCTTCCCGGTGAATCTGGGGCGCAAGAAAATCTCCTCCTACGACACCGGGTCCTTCCCATGGCACTGGCACAATGAAATCGAGCTGACGCTGGTGCTGTCCGGGGAAATGGACTACCGGGTCAACGACAACAGCTATCTCCTGAAGGAAGGGGAAGGGCTGTTCTGCAACGCCAACGCGCTCCACGCCGGTTTCATGCACGGAGAAACGGACTGTGACTACCTTTCCCTGACCTTTCATCCCCGGTTTCTGTACGGCTATGAGGGCAGTGTGATCCGCACCAAATACGTGGAGGGTATCACCATGAGCCCGGCGCTGTCCTCCCTGCACCTCACCGGGGAAATTCCCTGGCAAAGGGAGGCGCTGGAAAGCCTGCGGCAGATCTATACGCTGTTTCAGGAAAAGCCGGAGCTGTTTGAATTGGAGGTGCAAAGGCTGCTGCTGGGTATTTGGGCGGGACTGTATCGGAATTACGGAGAGGAAGCGGAACGCGCTCCGGCGGCAGACCCGGAGAAAATCGAGCGGCTCCGCGCCTTGCTGGCCTTTCTCCACGGGCACTATGGGGAGAAAATCACATTGGACGAGGCGGCGCGGCAAGTCAATCTCTGCAAAAGCGAATGCTGCCGGTTTTTTAAGCGGCAGATGGGCATGCCGATTTTTGAATACTTGCTGGAATACCGGGTGGCAAAGAGCATGGACCTTTTGAAGCAGGGCTATCCCGTGGCGGAAGCGGCAGAAAAATGCGGGTTCTCCGCGCCGGCATATTTTACCAAGGTCTTTCACGCAAAAACGGGGCGCTCGCCAAGCCAATATCGAAAAGAAACAAGGGCGACAAATTAATTCAGGAGGAGAAGCGCTATGCAAACAACAGAAAAATGGGGGATTTTTGAGGTATCGGTGAACGGTCCCCGAGAGGGAAATCCCTTTACGGAGCAGAAACTCCAAGCAGTGTTCACCGGAAAAAACGAGCGGGTGGAGGTCACCGGCTTCTACGACGGCGAGGGAATTTACCGGGTACGGTTCATGCCCTCCTTTGAGGGGGAATACACCTACGAGCTTTCCGGCAGTTTCCCGGAAGCCTCAGGCAGCGGGAGCTTCACGGTGACTGCGCCTTCCGCAAACAACCACGGCCCCATGCGGGTGGCAAATCAGTACCATTTTGCCTACGAAGATACCACGCCCTATTATTCTGTGGGCACCACCTGCTACGCCTGGGCGCACCAGCCTGAGAAGATCCATCAGCAGACCCTGGAGGAGCTGGACAAGGGCTATTTCAACAAAATGCGCTTCTGCGTGTTCCCCAAGCACTATATTCACAATTTCCGGGATCCGGAGACCTTCCCCTACGAGGGTACCCCGGTGGACAATTCCGGTCTTTCCGAAGAAACCTTTACCTATCAGGTGGATTTTACCGGGAATCACTGGGATTTTACCCGCTTTAATCCCGAGCACTTCCGCCGCATTGAGCGGTGTATCGAAGAACTGATGGACCGGGGGATCGAGGCGGACCTCATTATCATGCACCCCTACGACCGCTGGGGCTTTTCCTGTATGACCCCGGAGCAGGACGACCTGTATTGGCATTACGTCATCAGCCGTTTTGCCGCCTATCGGAACGTGTGGTGGAGCCTGGCCAATGAATATGACCTGCTGTTCCGGAAAAAGCCGGCGGACTGGGAACGGTACGCGAAAATCTTATGCGAAAATGACCCTTACAACCATCTGCGGAGCGTTCACAACTGCATGGCGTTCTACGACCATTCCCGCCCGTGGATCACCCACTGCTCCTTACAAAGGCAGGACCTGTACCGCCACGTGGAATTTACCGACGAGTACCGCACCCGCTGGGGCAAGCCCATCGTCTGGGACGAAATTTCCTACGAGGGCAACATCGACATGGGCTGGGGCAACATCTCCGGGCAGGAGCTGACCCGTCGGTTCTGGGAAGCCAGCCTGCGGGGCGGCTACGCCGGGCACGGCGAGACGTTTTTGGACCCCGAGCACGATATTCTCTGGTGGAGCCACGGAGGAGAGTTGCACGGCGACAGCCCCGCGAGGATCGAGTTCCTCCACAAGGTTATGTCCGAGACCCCCGGTCACGGACTGAAGCGGGGCGAGGGCAGCTTTGACGAGACCGTGGGCGTGCCGGACGGTGTAGATTTTATCCCCGGCGGCGGGTATGAGATCCACTATTACGGCTTCGGCAGACCTAGCTTCCGGGATTTTGTGAAGCCCGACGGGCAATGGAAAGCGGAGATCATCGACACTTGGGAAATGACCGTTACCGACGCGGGCGTACATACCGGCAAATTCCGCATTTCTTTGCCGGGAAAGGAATATATGGCGGTAAGACTGACCCGGGTGAGGTGAGCTATCGTAAATTGAGATGCGCAGAAAAATGCCCGTTTGGATTGTGATCCAAACGGGCAAAGCTTTTGCCGTTATTTCAACTGCATTCCGTCGTGGAAGGCTTTGCCCACCGCTTCTCCCAGCTTGAGGTAATTGCCGGTTGCCGGGTCGCAAACGATGGCGCCCAGTTTGGCGGCGTCCAGCTTCCCCTCGGCGTCCAGAATGCTCTCCTCGGCGCAGACGTTGACGATCTCGCCCACCACGATGCCGTCCTCATTGAACTTCACCAGCTTGCATTCCATGGCGAAGGGCAGCTCGTTAATGAGCGGCGCGTCCACAAATTCGCTTTTTGTAACGGTGAACCCGGCCTTCTCCATCTTCTTCGGCTCGTCATTGGCGGAGACGATGCCCACATAATCGGAGGAGACTACGGTCTCCGCGGTGGCAAAGCTCACCGTAAAAGCGCCTTTCAGCCGAATGTTGTCAGTGGTCCGGTGAGAGCCCAGGCAGAGCATGATCTGATTGGAATCGTACATGCCGCCCCAAGGGCAACGGGAGCTGAACCCGAACCGCCTCACAGCGGACCTTTTGGCCGCTTTTTGCCCTTTCTTCTTTGACGGGCGCCAGCCCGTCGGCATCTGAAATCGCAAAAATCACCTCAAAATTCCTCGCTGTGAGGTGCGCAGCAGTTTTTTCGGAGCAGATTTTTGTCGAGATAAGGCAAACGCCGCAGAGAATACTAGCGTATTGTCAAGGCGTTTAACGCAATATCGGCGGAAATCCGCCCGCAAAAACCGACTTGGGTTCAGTTCTCGTTGCCCAAAGCATTCATGGCGTCGGCGTTTCCCTCCCCGTCGTAAGTGCCGACGATCAGTACCGGCTGAGGGTACAGCCAGGGTTTTGCCCCAAAATTCTTTCTCATATGATCGCTCCTTTGTGTCGTTTTGGGATAGTCATATTATAAACGGTTCGCGGAAAAATGGCAATTCCCATTCTGCCGCACAAAAAAACGGCAAGCCGCCCGGGCCCGCCGTTTTTATGCAGAACAAATGAATTACTTCTTCCCAAACAGACCGCCGATGGCGTCGCCGATCTTATCAACAGAAATCTTGGCCTTGATGCCGTCTGCGATCTGCCTGATCTGCTCGTCGGGCAGATCCACGCCCAGCAGTCCTTCCACCGTGGCGATGGGATCCTTCTGGAATTTTTCCAGTAAGCCCTTGTCGTTCTTGATCTTGTCCACCAGCTCGGTGATTTTTGCCTTGATATCCATGCATTTCCCTCCAAATGAATATTTTCTCTATCATAACGACATGGGCGGATTTTGTCAAGGGTTGACGGAGAGGGGAGAGGACAGCTCATGCTCCGGATGGTACCCTTTTCTGAACAACAGGAACAGCACCATTGCCACGACCAGCCCTGCCGCCACTGTGCCGAGGTTGAACGCGACCTCGCCGGTGATGAGCCCGCCAATTTGATACACGGACAGCGCCACGGCGTAGGCCCACAGGCACATATAGCCTACAGCGCCCAAGGTCCACTTGACGTTGTTCATCTCCCGCTTGATGGCGCCGATAGCCGCGAAACAGGGAGCGCACAGCAGGTTAAAGAGCATGAAGCTGTAGGTGCTGATGGGGGTGAAATGCCGGGCGATTTGAGCCGTCAGGTTTCCGGGATACAGCACGCCCATGGTGCCCACCACTTCCTCCTTTGCCACCAGACCGGTGATGGTCGCCACGGCGGCCTGCCAGTTGCCGAATCCCAGAGGGGCAAAGAGAACGGCGACCGCACTGCCCAGAGCGGCCAGCAGAGAGGCTTCGCTGTCCTCCACCATGCCGAAGCCGTTTGCGGTAAAGCCGAAGCTTTGGAGGAACCAGATAAGAATGGCGGAAAGCAATATGACAGTGCCCGCCCGCTTGATAAAGGACCAGCCCCGCTCCCAAGTGGCCCGCAGGACATTATTTGCGGAGGGAACGTGATAAGCGGGCAGTTCCATCACAAAGGGAGCGGGCTCGCCCGCAAAGGCCTTGAATTTTTTCAGCATGATGCCGGAAAGGACCACCGAGACGATGCCGATAAAGTAGGCGGAAGCGGCCACCAACGGAGAATGCCCGAAGATCGCGCCGGCAAACAATGCAATAATGGGAGCCTTCGCGCCGCAGGGCATGAAGCAGGTGGTCATGATGGTCATCTTGCGGTCGCGGTCCTGCTCGATGGTCCGGGACGCCATAATGCCCGGAACGCCGCAGCCGGTGGCCACCAGCATGGGGATGAAGGACTTTCCGCTCAGGCCAAAGCGGCGGAAAATGCGGTCCATGATAAAGGCGATACGGGACATGTAGCCGATGTCCTCCAAAATGCTCAAGAGCAGGAACAGCACCAGCATTTGGGGCACGAAGCCCAATACAGCGCCTACGCCGCCGATCATGCCGTCCAGCACCAGCGAGATGAGAACTTCATTGCAGTGAATGGAGTTTAGCCCATTCTCCACCAGCACAGGGATACCGGGCACCCAGACGCCGTACTCCGAGGGGTCGGGTTCCTCAACGTCAAGGACTTCCAAGTAGAGTTCCTCCGTAACCTCCACCGTGTCGGTGTCGCCGCTCTCGTCGTTGTAGAAGTAGACTTCGGCTTCTCCGGCTTCGTAGGCCTCGATGATGGCCTCGGCCTCCTCGAAAGCGCCGGAAGTTTCGTCCCAGGCGTCTGTGTCTGCGGTAAAGGGGACGAACCAGCCGTCGCCGAACAGCCCGTCATTGGCCCAGTCGGTGGCGGCAGTGCCGATGGATACCGTCCAACTTCCCATGGCGATGGCGTAGATGAAGAACATAATCACGGCAAAAATGGGCAGGGCCAGCACACGGTTGGTGACGATGCGGTCGATTTTATCGGAGACGGACAGGTCGTGCTTGGCAGACCTTTTTACAACCGCCTTGTCCACCACGCCGGATATGTAGGCGTACCGCTGATTGGTGATGATGGACTCCGCGTCATCGTCCAGCTCTTTTTCACAGTCCGCAATATGCTCTTCCAAATGAGATTTTAGTTCGTCGGACAAGGACAGCTCAGAGAGGACTTTTGCGTCCCGCTCAAACAGCTTGATGGCGTACCAGCGCAGGTAGATTCCCTCCACCTTGCCCTCAATGGATTCCTCGATGTGGGCCAGGGCGTGCTCCACGCTGCCGGTGAACACATGGGGCAGTTCTGAGGTCTTGTGAGTCTGGGCGAGAAAAACTGCTTTCTCTGCAGCCTCCATGCCGCCCTCGCCCTTCAGAGCAGACATTTCCACCACCTCACAGCCCAGTTCCTTGCCCAGCTTTTTCAGGTCGATTCGGTCGCCGTTTTTGCGGACCAAGTCTATCATATTTATCGCCACCACCACCGGCAGCCCCAGCTCAATGAGCTGAGTGGTGAGATACAGGTTCCGTT
>JAFLRP010000153.1 GCA_022511515.1 Acutalibacter sp. | reverse complement strand
GCCTACGATGGAGACAAGGTGGTGGGAAGGATCGATTCTACTATGATCGCCAGCCGCTTTGATGGCTCGAAAAAAGCCTATCTGGATTGGATCTGCGTGATCAAAAGCTATCGCCATCAGGGTGTGGCGCAGAAATTGTTGGGAACTTTGCGGGATATCTTGAAAGAAAGAAAAATCGGTACATTAATCGCCCTGACAGCTTCCAATGAGGAAGCCCAGAGCTTTTACAAGAGCATCCCAAATTCCCAAATGCGGGATATCGGTATTTGGATTGATATTATATAAACTAAAGGAGAATCTCTATGAAGTTTGGCGGTTGCTGCGGTATAGACAAGCTGTCCTTGCTGCAAAAGCATGGGTACGACTACATCGAGCTGAATTTCTCCAACATAGCGCTGGCGGGCGAAGAGGAGTTTGGGGAAATATGCGAGAAAATTCGACATTCCGGGCTTCCCGCCGAAAGCTTTAACTGCTTTTTCCCCTCGGGGGTCAACCTCAACAAAGAGGTGGATTACGACTGGATCAGGGAGTACGCCGAGAAAGGCTTTGCCCGAGCAGAAAAACTGGGCGGGAAGATCGCCGTGCTGGGAAGCGGCGGCGCAAGGAGAATTCCCGACGGGTATGACCGGGCGCTGGCGGCGGAGCAGTTTGTAAAAGTTATTCACGTTTGCGGCGACATTGCCGCGCGGCATGGCATGCAGATCGCCATTGAACCCCTGCGAACCGCCGAAACCAATTTTATCAATACCGTGGCGGAAGGTATCGAAATGTGCAGGGTCGCCGACCATTCCAGTGTAAAATGCCTTGTGGACTTTTTTCACCTGTCCATGAACGGCGAAACTTTGGACGCGGTGAAACATTCCGGCGGGCTGATCGTCCACACCCACATGGCCCGCCCCAACGCGGACAGGCGCATTCCTACGATTCAAGATAGGGAAGCTTGTGCGGAGTGGGCAAGTGCCCTGAAAAGTATCGGCTACGACGGCAGAATGAGTTTGGAGGGAGATTTTTATCCGGACTTTGAAACGGCTATCCGGGAAGTCCGGCCGGTACTGGAGCTGTTCCTGGCATAACAACAGTTCATTTTGAGGTGACAGATATGGAACGGCAATACGGCGACATTATCATTCGCAATGCAAAAATTGAAGACGCTTCCCAGCTCTGCCGCTGGTGGAACGACGGGGCGGTGATGGCCCACGCCGGGTTTCCCAACGGGTTGGGTATCACGGCAGAGGAGATCGCCGCTAAAATTGAGCAGGAAAGCGACGACACCACCCGCCGGCACATCATTTTGCTGAAAGATACGCCCATCGGTGAAATGAATTACCGCAATATGGGGGACAAAACCTGCGAGATCGGGATCAAAATTTGCGACGCGTCCTGTCAGAACCGGGGGCTGGGGAAAATCATTCTAAGTCTATTTATCGACGGATTGTTCCACGAATTCGGCTATGAAAAAATTCTGCTGGACACGAATCTGAAGAATACACGGGCCCAGCATGTGTACGAACAGCTTGGCTTTCGCAGGCTGGGAGTCAATCGGGATTCCTGGAAGGATCAACTGGGCAATTTGCAGTCCTCGGTAGATTACGAATTGACAGAAAAAGATTTCGTCTCCTATTTGCAATGAGTGCAAAAACAGCTTGTAGAAGCAATGGATATCATGTACAATGAGAAAAACGGGAGGAGAAATAATATGAGCGAATTTTTGAAAGAAAACTTTTTGCTGCCGACTTCGGCGGCGCAGAAGCTGTATCACGAGTATGCAAAGGGACTGCCCATCGTGGACTACCACTGCCACGTGAGCCCAAAAGAGATTTGGGAGGACAAGCGCTTTGAGAATCTTGCCCAAGTGTGGCTGTCCGGCGACCACTACAAGTGGCGGCTCATGCGGGCAAACGGCGTCAGCGAGGAGTACGTCACCGGCGATGCCGACGACTGGGAAAAGTTTCTAAAATTTGCGGAGCTGCTGCCGAAGGCCATCGGTAACCCCATGTACCACTGGTGCCATTTGGAGCTGAAGAATTATTTCGGCTACACCGGCCTGCTGTCTGGGGAAACCGCAAAAGAGGTGTGGGAGCTGACAAAGGAAAAGCTCCAAAGTCCTGATCTCAGCGTCCGGGGGATGATCCGCCAGAGCAACGTGGCTTTTATCGGCACGACGGATGACCCCGCCGATTCTTTAGAGTACCACGAAAAGCTGCAAAATGATCCCATGCTGTCCACCATTGTCGCTCCATCTTTCCGCCCGGACAAGGCCCTGCAAATCGAAAAGGACGGCTGGCAGAAGTACCTTTCCCGTTTCTCCGAAGCCGCCGGTATTTCCATCGACGGTATTGACAGTCTGGAGGAAGCCCTGAGCAAGCGGATCGAATACTTTGACAAGCACGGATGCCGCGCCAGCGATCACGGATTGGATAAAGCGGTATTTGCGGCGGCGGAACGTTCTCAGGTGGACCGTATCATAAAAAAGCGGCTCAGCGGCGAAACGGTGACCTCTGCGGAAGCGGACGCTGTGAAAACCTCGCTGCTGCTGTTCCTTGCCGGGGAATACGAGAAAAGGGGCTGGGTCATGCAAATTCACTACAACTGCATGAGAAACCCCAATTCCCTGATGTTTGAGAAAGCGGGCCCCGACACGGGCTTTGACTGTATCGGGCCCAATAACGGCAGTGAGGCGCTTCGCCGGCTTTTAGACGCCATGTATCGCAGCGGGCGGCAACCCCGCACGGTGCTGTACAGTCTGGACAGCAACGACAACGCCTTTTTGGATGCCCTTGTGGGCTCATTCCAGGACGGCAAAACGCCCGGGAAGCTCCAGCACGGCAGCGCCTGGTGGTACAACGACACCAAGGACGGCATGCTGTCCCAGATGACGGGGCTGGCTTCCACCGGGCTGCTCGGGAATTTCATCGGCATGCTCACCGATTCCCGCAGCTTCCTCAGCTACGCGAGACACGAGTACTTCCGCCGGATTTTATGCGGCCTTTTGGGCGGTTGGATGGAAAGCGGCGAGTACCCGGAGGATTATGAGATGATGGGTAAATTGGTGCAGGACGTGTGTTACTATAACGCGGTCCGCTATTTTGGGTTGGAAGAAAAACTTGGTTTGGAGGAGTGCTTATGAACATGAAACTATCTTTTCGCTGGTATGGGGAAGACGACCCCGTTTCCTTGGAGTACATTTCCCAAATTCCCGGTATGCGCTCCATTGTCTCCGCCGTGTACGACTGCAAGCCCGGCGAGGTGTGGAGCGAGGAAAGTCTGGACAGAATCAAGCGCAACTGTGAAGAACACGGCCTGATTTTTGACGTGGTGGAGTCTGTTCCCGTCCATGAGGACATCAAGTTGGGCAGGGGAGAGGTGGACACGCTTCTCCAAAACTATTGTGAGAATATCCGCCGCTGTGCCAAAGCGGGGGTAAAGTGTATCACTTACAATTTCATGCCCGTCTTTGACTGGACCCGTACCCAACTGGACAAGGCAGCTCCCGACGGCTCTACCAGTCTGGTGATGTATTGGGAGCAGATGAAAGGTCTTGACCCTCTCCACGACGATATCCATCTCCCCGGGTGGGATTCCAGCTACACCCAAAGCGAAGTGCGGGAGTTGATTGCCGCCTACGGAACATTGGGCGAAGAAGGACTGTGGCGGAATTTGGAGCGGTTTTTGAAAACCGTTGTCCCCGTGGCGGAGGAGTGCGGTGTCAAGCTGGCCATCCACCCCGACGATCCGCCCTATCCCATTTTCGGCCTGCCCCGCATCATCACCTGCGAGGAAAATCTGGACAGAATGCTTTCCATCGTGGACAGCCCCAGCAATTGCCTTTGTCTCTGCACCGGCAGTTTGGGGTGTGCGAAAAGCAACGACGTGACCGCCATGGTAAAAAAGTATGCCGCTATGAATCGCATCGCCTTCATGCACATTCGGAATGTGAAGATCATGGAGGACGGCTCATTTGAAGAAAGGGCCCATCTGTCCTCCTGCGGCAGTCTGGACATCTATGAGATCGTCAAATCTCTGACCGACGCCGGGTACGACGGCTACGTCCGCCCGGATCACGGCAGAATGATTTGGGGCGAAACCGGCAGACCGGGCTACGGGCTCTTTGACCGGGCGCTGGGCGCAGCCTATTTGAACGGATTATTTGAAGCTTGCGAGAAAAGAAAGGAAGCATGACAGAATATGAGTGAAAACAGATTACACGTAGATTTGACCGGAAAGGTAGCCGTGGTGACAGGAGCGGGCGGCGTGCTGTGCGGGCATTTTTCCAAAGTGCTGGCAAAGTCCGGCGCAAAGGTGGCTCTGCTGGATTTGAACAGAGAGGCCGCCGAGACGGTGGCGGAGGAAATCCGGGCAAGCGGAGGGCAGGCCAAAGCCTACGCCTGCAACGTGCTGGACGGCGAGCTGTGCCGCACCGTGGCCGATATGGTTCTGGAAGATTTCGGCCCCTGCGACATTCTGGTCAACGGGGCAGGGGGGAACAACCCCAGAGCCACCACTGACAAGGAATACTATGAGCCCGGCGATCTGGACGGAGAGACCAAGAGCTTTTTCGATCTGGATACCAGAAGCGTGGGCTTCGTGTTCGACCTGAATTTCCTGGGGACACTGGTTCCCACGCAGGCCTTTGCCCGACAGATGCTGGGCCGTCCGGGATGCTGCATTCTAAACATTTCCTCCATGAACGCTTACACGCCGCTGACGAAAATTCCCGCCTATTCCGGGGCGAAAGCGGCGGTGTCCAATTTCACCCAGTGGCTGGCGGTGCATTTCGCCAAGGAGGGCATTCGGGTCAACGCCATCGCCCCCGGTTTCTTCTCCACCAAGCAGAACGCCGCCCTGCTCTGGAACGAAGACGGTTCTCCCACTGCCCGCACCGGGAAGATTTTGGCCGCCACCCCCATGGGACGGTTCGGCCAGCCGGAGGAGCTGGAGGGCGGTCTGCTGTTCTTGCTGGACAATGAAGCCGCCGGATTCATCACCGGCGTGGTGCTGCCCATCGACGGCGGATTCTCCGCCTATTCCGGCGTATAAGGAGGAATTCCATGAATGCCGTCGACAAGAAAATAGAAAAAATCGGTGTGATCCCCGTTATCAAGCTGAACCGCCCGGAGCAGGACGCGGTGCCCTTGGCAAAGGCCCTTTGCCAAGGGGGGATCCCGGCGGCGGAAGTCACGTTCCGCGCCGCAGGAGCGGAGACCGCCATCCGCCTGATGAAAGAAGCCTGCCCAGATATGCTGGTGGGGGCGGGGACCGTCCTGTACAAAGAGCAGGTGGACAGCGCGTTAAAGGCCGGAGCGGAATTTATCGTTACCCCCGGCTTTGACCCCGAATTGGTGGCGTACTGTCAAGAGAAAAAAGTCCCCATCTATCCCGGCTGCACCACGCCCACAGATTACCATGCCGCTCTGAAATTCGGGCTGGAAGTGCTGAAATTCTTCCCGGCGGAGCAGTCCGGCGGGCTCGGGAAAATCAAGGCCATGAGCGCGCCGTTTCCCATGTTCCGCATCATGCCCACCGGCGGTATCAGCCTTGACAATTTAGCAACATACCTGTCTTGTCCGGCAGTTATCGCTTGCGGCGGCTCCTACATGGTATCGGAAAAGCTGTTGGAAGCGGGGAACTGGGAAGAAATCACTGAACTCTGCAAGCGCTCTGCGGAAATTGTCCGCAAGGTGCGGGAACGGTGAATTTTCGAGAACATAAAACGAGGTAATGCAAAATGGATATTGTGCTGTGTATCGTCAGTATCCTTTTCGGCGGCCTATCGTTATTTGCCGCCGTCAGCCAAATGAGAACGGAAAAGAAGCCCATACCTGCCTTGGTCATGCTGCTTGGTTCGGTGGCGTTGATTTCTGCCGCAGGCTGCAACCTGGAAAAGCTACCATTTGATTTCGTTTTGGCTCTGCTCGGCTGTGCGACAATTTGTGCCGCCGCCATACACAATGGATTGAAAAGCAAAAATTTTCACATCCAGCACCACATTGTTCGCATAGCGCTGTCGATCCTGTTGACGGTAGGATTTATTTTGTTATAAATTTCTTTCCTAATGACCGTTTTTCAAAAAGAGAACCCAACCGGAAAATCGGTTGGGTTCTTTCAGTTTTTTTCGCGACAATTACAATCCGAAATAATCCAATGCCCGCTGGATAGTCAGATCCCAGAACCGCCATTCGTGGGTGTAGCCCTCGAATTCTTCAAAGGCGGCGGGGAGGCCGATTTCTTCCGCGTAGGCTTTGAATTTCACGTACTTGTCCCAGATCAGCTTGTCCTCCGTGCCGCAGCAGAAGTAGAGCTTGGGCAGAGTTCCTTCTTTCAGCAGCTCCGGTAGCTTGTCCCAGACGTTGACAACGGAGTTTACATAATTTTCCAGTCCTCCGAAATTGTCCACCACATTCTGCACCCGCTTGTTGAAGAGCTTCATAGCCTCGCCCTCGGCGCTCCCGTCGTAGCCGGGAGCTTTCATCAAGCTGAGGTCAGAGGGGGCGTTGGACAAACTGGCGGCTCCGGCGAATTTCTCCGGGTGGCCGATGGCATACTGCATGGCGCCGTTTCCGCCCATGGACAGTCCGGCAATGAAATTGTCCTCCCGCTTATCTGAAACGGGCAGCCAGCCGTAGATAAGGGGCATCAGCTCGTCAAAGAGGAAATCCCAAGCACGGTAGCCGGTGGCAAAGGATGGCCAGTTTACATAATTTGAATTCAGCCCGCTGGGCATGACCACCGCGAGATTCTTTTCGCTGGCGTACAGCTCGATATTGCTCTTGCGCAGCCAGTCCGTGTGGTCGCCGAAAGTCCCGTGCAGCAGCCAAAGCACCTTGTATTTTTTACCGCTGCCATAGAATTCCGCCGGCTTTTCCGTCATGGGCTTATCCGGCAAAATCACCGAAATTTCCGTGTTGTTGCCCAGACAGTCGCTTTGAAAATTGAAACGCAGCAGTGACATAACGCATCACCCTTTCAGAAAATGAGTTTTATTCCGTCACGTGCCCGGAGCTGACGCCCTGAGTGACGCCGTCTAAGGGCAGCCATTCCATGGCCTTCAAGATATAGGTGTCCCAGAAGGTCCAGTCGTGACCGCCCGGGCCTTCCTCCCAAGTCACGTCAAAGCCCAGCTTCTTCAGGTGATCGCGGAAGGCGTGGTTGGGATGGATCAGGCTGTCCTCGGTGCCGCAGGCCATGTAGAACTTGGGCTTTTCGCCGGTCTTTGCCACTTCCTCCGCCAAATGGTCGTAGTCCGCCAGACTGCCCCGAATATGGTCCAGATCGCCGAACACAGATTCATAATATCCCCGGTTTGTCATGAGGAAATCGGTGTATTCCTTGTTCTGGGGAGCGGATTCCAAAATCAGCGCGGCGGACAGAGCGCACACCGCCCCGAAGGTCTCCGGGTGCTGCAAAGCGTTGACGATGGAGCCGAAGCCGCCCATGGAAAGGCCGCCGATAAAGGTGTCCTCCCGCTTCCGGGACAAGGGGAAGCTCTTTCTGGTGAACTCCACCAAATCTTGGGAAATGAATGAGCCGTAAAGGGCGCTGGTCTTTTTGTTGTCCACGTAAAAGCTGTTGTCACCGGAGGGCATGACGACTGCCAGATTTCTGTCCTGCGCCCAGGATTGCAGCCGCGTACCGGACACCCAGTCGGTGTAATTGCCGAAAATGCCGTGGAGCAGATACAGCGTCTTAAAGGGTTTTTCCTCAGGCTGAGGCTGTCCGGGAAAGGTTATCTTGTCCGTGGGCAGTATCACCTGAATGGGAACGGTGCGCATCAGAGATTTGGAAAAGAAATTGCATTGGATCAATGCCATAAGTAGGACCTCCTTCAATAGTTTGTTTTCTTATTGCGAGATCACGCCGCAGAACAGCGTGATCATTGGGCCTTAAAGCAATTATTTTTTCGCTTCCTGCCGGCGCTTTTGATCTTCAGTTCGATGATCATTCCCCAGAAATTCGAGCTTCCCGTAATAACCGGCAATGCGGGAAGCAAGGCGTTCACCATAGCGATCCTGCAGTTCCTTCATGGATAGATTGGTACTGATAATGGTAGGCTTGTCCGCCAGCATTCTGCTGTTCAAAATGTCGTACAGCGCAGCGCTGACATAAGCGGACGGGAATTCCGCCCCCAAATCATCCAGAATCAGCAGGTCACAGGATAAGAGCTGAGAATGAGTGTCCTCCACATCCTCCTGCTCCCGGCGGTCAAACCGTTCCTTTTCCAGAGAAACGGCAAAGCTTTGGGCGGAGCCGTAAATCACCCCAAATCCCTTGGCGATGACCTCTCCGGCAATGGCCAGGGACAAGTGGGTCTTTCCCAGTCCCGTGTTCCCCTTAAAGAGTAGGCTGGAAGAATTTTTCCGAAATCTTTCCACATAGTTTTTACAGGTTTGCAGGATAGTTTCCATTTGCCGATAGGCTTTCGGATCGTCTTTGTAGTAGGACAAGTCAAAAGAGGAAAAAGTGGATTTTTCTAACGGCACATCCATGCTCAGCTTCTCGTAGGCAATGCTCCGCTGCAACTGCCGGAAGCAGTCGCACAACCTGCCGTCCACAAATCCGGTGTCCTTGCAATGGGGGCAGGTATATTGGGGGCTGATCTCCTCTCTTGTCAGCCCAGCCTTTGTGAGCAGGCGGTCATATTCGGCGTTCAGCTCGCGCGCCCTGTCCTGCAGTTTCTTGATCTCCGCCCGGACATTCCCGCCTTGCACCACCGCCTTGGCGACTCCGGCGGCGTTTCCGGCAATGGCACTCCGAGTGTCCCTGGCCTCCGGGCAGCGCTCGTAAAACCGTTCCAGCCGCTCATTGGCAGCAGCCTCTGCGGTTTGGCGGCGGCGCTCCAGCTCCGTTCTGGCTTCCTCGTAAATCTTTTTTCCAAAACCCATTTACAAATCCTCCGGTAAATCGAAAAAGCTCAGCCGTTCCACCTCGTCAATGTCATAGCTGGTATTTTTGGACTTTTCCTCCTGCTTGCTTTGCTCCTCGGCAGCCACCTGTTCCAGAGTGTGAATGTCTTTTTTATGCCACCGCTCCAAAATGCGGTTCATGTAGGCGGCGCTGAATTTTCCGGTGTTGTCCACGCAGCGCTCATAGGCGGCGGTCAGCAGCTCCGGCAGGAAGCCCCATTCATACACCCAGCGGTAGGCGGCTTCCTCTTCCTTTTTGGAGGGTGAGCGCTTCACGAGCCCGGCAGCGGAGGAGACTTTGCCCCAGGCCAGCCGCTTTTTGCTCAGCTCCTGCAATTTCTCTTCAGCGGCCTCCAGCGTGAAGATACCGCTCTCCGCCCAGTCTCTTGCCACGGAATCGATATAGGCCGCACCGGTTTTGCCCACTTCCTTGGCGTAGTGGAGCAGCATGACCACCACTTCGGCGGGCAAGCCGTAATCGTCAGTGCTTGCGATGATCACGGAGGTCATGGCAGGAGAAAGGATACCCAATGTGCCCTCCGCCTCCTGCAGCAGGGAACGGATGACGTCAGATTGCTGCATCCGGGCGGCCAGATAGGCGGTGTTCGGCTTTGCCAGTCTCTTTTTCGGTATTTTCGTTGTTTCGGCAGGAGGCTCCTGCGCTTCAGCGGCAATTTCCTCCGGCTTTTCCGCAGCAGGTTCCGTTTTCTGCTTGGCGGGAACAGCGGCTTGCGGCACGGGGAACAGGGCGCCGGATTTCTCTGCCACCAGTCCCCGGTCCATCCAATAATCCAGTGCGTCCAGAACGCTGTCCCGGCTGATCCCTAGTGCCTCCGACAGTCCCTCCGCAGAGAAGCTTTCTCCGGCATGGCGCAGCAGCCATAGGATCACCTGCAACTGTTCTTTTCCCGCCAGCTTGATATGCCGGTCCACCAAGGCACAGGGCACCGCGAACACCGCATTCCACGCACCAACGTCTAAACTGTATTCCATCCGCTGAATCTCCTTCGTTGTACTATTTGTTATTGTATCACAAATTCTTACCGGAGAAAAGACAGATTTTTCCCAAAAGAAAAATCGGGATAGTGGCAGAATGAGGATTGACAAATTTCCGTGTCTTATGTATAATGATTAGGCGCTCTTGGAGCGATTCAAAAAGCATTTGCTGGTGTGGCTCAGTCGTGTAGGCAGCTCTACCGATCTTCGCCACTCCCGCTCATTTCATTCGCTGGTGTGGCTCAGTCGGTAGAGCAGCTGATTCGTAATCAGCAGGTCAGCGGTTCAAGTCCGCTCACCAGCTCCATAGAAAACCGCACTGTAAGGCCGTTTTTAGGCTTTACAGTGCGGTTTGTTTTTTGCCGCTTTTTGCTTTTGACTACTTTTTGACTACTTCTTGTAAATCCTCCGTTTCCTGATTGCTACCGGAAAGGTACTGCTCCAGTTGGACGATAGAACTCAAAGCGTCCTCTTTCCCAATGTGCGTGTAGATATTGGCAGTCATTTGGATAGAGGAATGGCCCAGCAGATATTGTGCTGTTTTCAGATCAATACCCGCCCGGTATAGGTTTGTGGCATAGCTATGCCGGAGCATATGCGGGCGCACCTCACAAGGAGACAGCTTTTTGACTTTGTCCCACAAATTCCGAAACGCAACCCCCGTGATCGGTCTGCCATCGGAGCAGGTTACAAGATACATCCCAATATGGGGAGTTTCTTGCAAAATATCCAGCAAGCGGCTGGGAATCGGGATAGTGCGATGCGAAGCTTTCGTCTTTAACTCCTGATTTGGATCTGGCTGATTGTTTTTCAGGAAAGTGATTGCTCGGTTAACAGTAAGCTTTCCGTCTGAAATATCGCCCCATTGCACCCCGAAGGCCTCTTCCCGGCGTAACCCGCAGTAAAGGCATAGGCCGACAAAGCACCGGGCGCGAGGGTCTGCATTTGCAAGAGCAGAGATTAGGTCATTCTGTTCCTCCAAGGTCAAGTATTCTTTACGTTTTGGTCTGGAATGGGGTGTTATTTTGATCCCGTCCGTAGGATCGGAAACGATCAGGCCATTCTGGCGGGCGGTGGTGAAAAGCTGTCTCATCGTGATCAGCACCTTGTGCTGCAGGGATTCAGACAGACCAGAAACATTCTGCATGATCTCCCGGATATTGACCGGGCGAAGATCCTTCAGCTTCATTGCGGCAAGGTAAGGGCCGATATGCACATTATAGGCATTCAAATAGGAATTCAGGGTATTGGAGCGCAAATTGGCTTTGTAGGTTACAAACCATATTTTAGCCCATTCTCCCAGCGTGGTGGAATCTCCTACCACCAGACCGGCCTTGTCCTGCATTCTCAATTCGTCGGCAGCCTGTGTAACCTCGGCAATCGTCCGGCCGTACACTATAATTTGTTTACCACTTGCCAGAGTGACCTTTTTCTGATACCTGCCGTCTTTCCGCTTTTTCATCTTGTACCTCCTAAAAAAGGGCGCAAAAATCCCGCCTTGATTTTTTCGGCGGGTTGAGGTACAATGATTTTGCAGTTTTTCACTGTGCCCCGGCCTCGCCGGTGGTCCGCCGCTCGTTCCTGTGCCAGCAGGGACGGGCGGTTTTTCTTTTTGATTTAGAGCGGTGAGTTCTCATCAATATGGATTGCTTGTTTTAAGCCCGTTTGCAATACCTGAGAGAAATTGACCCCCTGCTTTTCTGCCATAGTGTTAAGCCAGGCAGGAATGCTCAAAGTCTTTTTGACAGCTTTATTATCATACAGTTTTCTATACTCCAGCGTGTCGCATGCAATCAGCGTGACAAATTCTTGCGAATCCTTGGAAACCGTGGATATATCACTGGGAATAGGGAGAGCTTCACCTGATTCCTCCATATCATACAACAATAAGCATAGAGCATCTTCCGCCATTTCTATGGCTTCCGGCAGACTTTCCCCGCTGGTGTAGCAGCCGGGAACGTCTGGAAACCTCACGGAATAAGCGCCGTTTTCTTCCGGGGTAAAAATTGCCGGGAATACATACTTTGCCATGGTAATAACTCCTTTGCAAAATTTTGAGGTGCGAAAAGAGAGGCTCATTTTGAGCCTGCATCTTTTCGGATAGATTTCAGCGTTCCGGCGGGAACTTCTTCCTGATCGTGCCGAGGGACTGTAAAGTTCTTTCCGGTGAGGGGGCTAAACCAGATTTCATGTCGCTTGCCCTCTCTGCGCTTTATGCAGCCCAGCCGGGTCAGCTCCCGCTTTAATTCGCTGTATCTCATTTCCCTCACCTCTTGATATTATTATAATACGTATTTATACGTATGTCAACACTTTTTCAAGATTTTTTTGAATTATTTTTTACGATCCACCCGATACCATGCCAGATTCAGTATGCTTTTTATATATCCCGGCGCGATTAAGGTCGTCTATGTACGCCAACACCTTATCTTGACCCTCGACATTGAGGGAGCGGAAGCCGTTAAGTAGAGCGGTTTCGACAGTGTTTGCCGGGGAAGTGGGAGAAGCAGCACGCCCGTATGCGAGGTAGTCAACTGATGTACCGAGTGCAGCAGCGATTGCCATCATTGCGGGGAGTTGTGGAGCTTTTGTATCCCCAGACAATATTTTATTAAGTGTTCCGAGGGGAACACCAGACTTTTCGGAAAGCTCTTCGTTTGTTAATCCGCTTTTTTCCTTTTCTGATTTCAAACGGGCTAAAACAGACTTGTAATTATATTCACTCATTTTAATTCCTCACTACAAAGACTTCACAAACACAGTATAACCGAAATAGGAGGAAAAGTAAAGAAAAATTTTCCAAAAATGGTAAAATTCTGCTTGACAATTATATAATACGGTAATATAATGAAGAAAATTTACCGTATTCGGTAATTGAAAGGAGGATAAGTAATGACCAGAAACCTAATTGCAGAGCTTGTGAAAAAAGGGATTCCACCCGGAAATATTGCGAAGGAGATTGCAAAAACTCTTGAGGTTTCCGAAAAGACCGCACGAAACAAGCTCAACGGCGTAACTGCATTCACATTTCCGGAGGCGGTCAAGATCAATGATGACTGGTTCGGGGGTACGCTAAATCTTGAATATCTATTCAAGCAGAGCGACCGTTTGTCGGCCTAAACAAGAAACCGATGGAGGTGTGTTCTCCATCGGCCCTTGCCAAATTTTTTTACCCTATGTACTTTTGCAGGTTTTCACCGCGCCGAAACACACCCAACGCTTCTTGGAGTACCTTGTCACTTCCGCAGTCTTGGTTCTGCAATGCCTATACGCTGACAGGCTGCAAGGAGCACTTAATGATGGTTGAGTTTATAACCTTCTTCACTGAGTAGAGCGCCATCATCAGTTGCTACATTTATATGCCAGTTTTATGTGCTTTGGCGCCACAGTTGCGACCTCACAGTAAGGGAGCAGGCAAAGTCAAAAGTTTGGTCATTGAGACCACGCTCCTTTCTCTGCCTTTCGGCATGGGAAAATTATACCATTAAAGGAAATATTTTTCAATAGGCATAAACCCGGCATGGGGAGGGAGAAAAAAGCCGCCCCCAAGTGGGAGCGGTGGAAAGCGGTTTCCTTTTATTCAAGGTATACGAAATTTCCGGCGGGACCGTCGAGGGCATTAGAATAGCCCCCATAGAGGAAAAACACAGTTACGACATCTCCCTCGGAAATCTCCGGGAACGATTCCAGAACGGAGGAGATATAAATATCGCCGGTATCCGTCGAAAGCTGGATCGTATCATACCCCTTAGCATCAAAGCGGGAAACAATTTCTCCCTCTGCGAAAAACGGGGTATCATCCAGGCCGTTCTCCTCGGCAGTAGTGGTGAAAATGATCTCATCTACGGGGTAAAAAACATTGTCTGGCACAAGGGCCTCTTGCATGACGTTAAACTCTGGAACGCTCCGAGTGCCATCTGATTTTGCCTTATCGTCAGAAGCTCGCGCCCTCAGAGATTCAATCAGCTCTACGCCATACGTGCAAGGGGTAAACTCCGGGGACGCTCCAGAAACAGTCTCCTCAAGCATACCAACGGAAAATGAGCCTATCGCTTCCACGTCGGAGGGAAGCCCATAATACCATACCGTATGCAGGTAATAAGAATCGGCGGCGCATAGATCGTCAAAAACGATTCGCATTTCTTCTTCAGTGGCATCGTCGCCGATCGCAACACGGTACCCGATACATTCCTTATCATCCCGGTAGTAGAGGTCAGAGTTTATCAAGGAGTATTTGGGAACGGAAACGCTGACAGAACCGGAGGATTCCATGGGTGAATCGGAAGAAAGCGACTGCTCCACCTTAGGTGAACAGGCAAAAAGCGTTGTGAGGAACGCAACGGCCAGTAAGATGGAAAGAATCTTTTTCATATGGCACCTCCAAATGATTATGAGGAGAGTATAGCGCAAAACGCGGGAAATAGCAAGAAATTGACCCGATTTTAGCACAAAGGAGCACTTAACGATGATGCGGTATTTGCAGTTTTGAAAAGAAAAGTCAAAAGTTTGGTCATAGGGACCACAATCCTTTCTCTGCCAATAGGCTACGGCATAAAAAAATTACAACGCAAGCCGCATCATCGTTAAGTGCTCCATGCAAAAAATAGTTTCAAGGAAACAAAATCAAACAAAAAGGAGAAAAAATCATGTTTTTACTTATTCTTGCCATCATCTTATTTATCGCCGGTTTTATCGTAACCGCCGCCCTGAACGCCCACTATGACACCAAACCCGGCGACAGGATCAAATTCCCAGCGGTTATTGGTATCGCCGCTGCCGTGGTGTGCTTGATTATAAGCTGTATTGCCGTGGTGCCCACCGGCTATACAGGTATCTTGACCACCTTCGGACGGGTCGAGAACACCACGATCAGCGCCGGATTTAACTTTATTGCCCCATGGCAGTCCGTCACCAAGATGGACAATCGGACCCAAAAGGTAGAAATTCAGACCAGCGCTTTTTCGAGCGATATCCAGCAGGTGGACCTTACACTGTCTTTGAACTACTGTATCGACCAATCTACGGCGCAGGAACTTTACCGTACTGTCGGCAAAAATTACTATGAGTCGATCATATACCCGCGAATGCTGGAAAACACCAAAGCGGTATTCAGCAAGTACACCGCGGAAAATCTCATCAATCAGCGGGACAAGCTCTCGACTCAAATTGTCGAAGCGACCGCAAGCGATATGCAGGGTTATGGAATCACCGTGGTGAGTATCGCCATCGAGGACATCGACTTTACAGACGCATTCACCAATGCGGTTGAAGCCAAACAGGTAGCCGCCCAGAATAAGCTGACTGCTGAAACTGAGCAGGCCCAGAAAACGATGGAAGAGGAAGAGACGGCGAAGCGAGCGATTATTGCCGCGAACGCAAAGGCCGAACAGGATATTATTGCGGCAAATGCCGATCTGGAAGTTGTGAAGATCCAGGCGGAGGCAAGTCTGTACGCCGGCGAAAAGGAAGCTGAAATGAACAAGCGAATCAGCGAGAGCCTTACTGATAGCCTAGTCAGATACTACTGGATTAAACAGTGGGACGGAAAGCTTCCTACTACGGTTCTTGGATCCGATTCGAGTTACATGATCGACTTAACGGACTGATAGTGTCTGGAAAGGATGACCCAAATGACGGAATTTGAAAAAGCCTGTACCGCCTTTGCGGAGGCTATGGCCACTTTTATGTCCCAGATGGTCGCCATGGGGCAAGAATCAAAGCCGGAAAGCGGCACCAAGCTTTACAGCTTTGAGGATCTGGCGGGAATATTCGGCAAGACAAAGGGGACCATCCGGCAGTGGGCGTGCGCCGGCGAATTCGGAGAGCTTGTTAAGGCTGGAAAGTCCACGTTGGTCACACAAGCGGGACTGGACAAGTACATAGCTGATCACAGCGGTCCGGCCCAAGGGCAAGAAAGAGCACGCCGCACCAGATCCAGCGGGGGAACAACATCAAAATTTGAAAGGATCAGATTATGAAAGGAGCGCCTAACATGAAAAACCTGATTTACCTGATGGGTATGCTGGCCATTTCGGTGGTCGTGTTTCTGACAACTGGCGGGCTGACGAAGCGGTATTGCAGCCACCGCCTGAAAAACGAGTATAGCTACCGTCCCCGGCACTATCGGCGGGAACGCTATAATCCCCTGCGGGACAAGCTCCCGCCCCCGCTGGAAGTCCATACCTGCACGAATTATACCCGGAGGAGATGAGACCATGAAAATCAAAAGCATAGCCGCAATCTGCAAAAAGCAAAAGCGAATCATGCTTTTTAACAAATATAGTGAAAGCGGCGAGGTCATCGAGCCGGAAAGCAAGGAGGAAAATCCGTGATCACGAAGAACTTTGAGCCCTATTGCGATAACTGCCTTGAACTTGCCCCGGCAACACGCCTTAAAAACTGGATCCCCGGACAAGCGCCCAAATCGCCGGAAATCGAAATTGTCTGCAAACACGCCTATAAGTGCGGGAGAATCAAGGAACACCTTGAAAAACAGCTGAAACAGCTGAAACCTTCGGATTCCGGCAAAAGCCGTCTTACTCCGGAAGAGTTGGCCATCTGTAAAAATATCGGGGCGAAGTGGGTAAGTAAAGACGTTCTGGGCCATGAAGTCGACTTGTGGGAAAAAAGGCCAAGAAAGATCAAGGGAGGAGTAGGAGCAGGAATGTATGTTGACGGAAAGCGGATAGCATATCTTCCCGTCCACTGTTTCCCCTCTGTCCAACCCGGTGACTGCATTTGCGTGGAGGAAGAAGAGGAAAAAGATGGAATACACTGAATTTCTGAAACAGAAACAGATGACGGTACAGTCTACGGGGTTTGAACCCGGCCCTCTGCCGGAGCACCTTTTCGACTGGCAGAATACCGTCACTGCATGGAGCATTCGGAGGGGCCGGGCGGCGCTTTTTGAAGATTGCGGGCTGGGAAAGACCGGACAGCAACTCTCCTGGGCACAGGAGGTCAGCAAACAAGCGGGCGGTCCCGTGCTGGTTCTGGCACCCCTTGCAGTAGCAGCACAGACCCGGCGAGAGGGCGTAAAGTTTGGCGTCCCGGTCACCGTAGCGGAAACCGCTGCCGATATTCAACCCGGCGTGAATGTCACCAACTACGAAAAGCTGGATAAATTCGATACCGGGTGCTTTGCCGGGGTGGTGCTCGATGAAAGCTCCATCCTGAAAGCATACACGGGAAAGGTCAAGCGGGGGATCATCAGCGCATTTGAGAATACTCCCTATCGCCTGTCCTGCTCTGCAACACCTGCCCCAAACGATCTTATGGAGCTGCTGAATCAGGCTGAATTCTTGGGAATCATGAAATCCAGCGAAGCGCTGTCCTGCTGGTTTATTGCAGATCAGTCAGACGCCGGACATTATCGGCTGAAGGGCCATGCTGAAAAGGACTTCTGGCGCTGGGTGGCAAGCTGGGCGGTGTGTATCGAAAAGCCCTCCGATATCGGATACGGCGACGATGGGTATATCCTGCCGCCGCTCCATGAGAATGACGTGATCGTGAAAGGGGAAGCCTCGGAGGATATATTCGCCGCCATTCGGGAAAAACCGGACATGAGCGCGACGGGATTTCACAAGGAAAAGCGCCGAACCATTCGACAGCGGGCGGAACAATGCGCAGAAATCGCCGTATCGTCCCAAGAGCAATTCGTCGTGTGGTGCTATCAGAACGACGAAGCCGACCTCCTGAAAACTCTAATCCCCGGCGCGGTAGAGATCCGGGGCAACGACAAAGCGGAGCGGAAAGAGCAAGCGGCGCTGGATTTTATTGACGGGAAATTCCGGGTGCTGATCTCCAAGCCCTCTATCTTCGGGTACGGTCTCAATTTTCAAAACTGCTATAACATGGCCTTTTGCGGTCTGGATTACAGTTTTGAAAGTTACTATCAGGCGATCCGCCGGAGCTATCGCTTCGGGCAAAAACACGACGTGAATATCTGGCGGGTGATCGGAGAGAACGAGCAGATCATTCTGGATACCATTGACCGCAAGGCAAGGCAAAAAAAGCACATGGCCCGTAGCATGGCCGAAGCCATGAGGGAATTCCAGACCGAAGCGCTGCAGGGCCGGGAATTCATACTGAATCTTGAAAAGCAGAGCGCCGATTTCCCGGCGTGGCTGAGGAGTGAAGTTGCATGATCGAGGTAAAAACCGACAAATACGCCCTCTATAACGGGGATTGCGTGGAAGTGACTGCGCAGATGCTGTCCGAAAGCGTACACTTTGAAATCTTTTCCCCGCCCTTTGCCAACCTCTACATATATTCGGACGATTTGCGGGATATGGGGAACTGCCGGGACGAGGAAGAATTTTTCCGGCAGTTTGACTTCTTGATCCCAGAGCTGTACCGAGTCCTGATGAATGGGCGGATATGTGCCGTTCACTGTAAGCAGCTTGCCAGGTACAAGTCCACGGACGGCGCGGCGGGCTGGTACGACTTCCGGGGGGACATCATCCGGCACTTTGAAAAGGCGGGGTTCCAGTATCACAGCGAAGTGGTGATTTGGACCGATCCCGTCATGGAAATGCAGAAAACGAAAACCCAGCGATTGCTTTACGCCCAACTCCAGCGGGACGCAAGCCTTTCCGGGATTGGAATGCCGGAATATCTCTGCATTTTCCGCAAGTGGGAGGGAGACGGGAAGAATCCCGAACCTATTCGCCACTTTCCAAATGAAAACGCCGCTCTGGAAGCTGGCGGGCAAGCAGAGCAGGTGCTTGATCTCCCTCTTTGGCAGCGGTACGCTTCCCCGGTCTGGTTCGACATTCGGCGGACAGACGTCTTGAATGCAAGGATTGCCAGGACTGATCGGGATGAAAAGCATATCTGCCCTCTGCAGCTTGACGTGATCCGCCGCGCGGTGCAGCTCTGGACGAACCCCGGAGATATCGTGTATTCGCCTTTCGGCGGGATTGGATCTGAACCATATGTGGCATTGGAGCAAAAGCGCCGGGCGATTGCCGTCGAGCTGAAACCTGAATACTTCTTGCAAATGAAAGAGAACTGCGAGAGCGTCGCAGTTAAAAGCCAAATCACCTTCGGGGATCTGGGGGAATTGGTATGAGCAGAGCACATTTTAGAGCGATCAGAAACAGCTTGCGAGGAGAGGAAGCCCGACACAAGCGGCAAGCGGAGAAAACGCCGAAGGACCGCCGCCGGTCAAGGGTACATACACAGGGGAAACGAAAATGAAACACATCCGAGACATCAGTCAAATGAGCATACTGGAAGAAATCATCGTAGATAACTTCGCCGGTGGCGGAGGGGCGTCTACCGGGATTGAGATGGCCACGGGGAAGCCGGTGGAAATTGCTATCAATCACGATCCGGCGGCAATTCTGCTCCACAAGACCAATCACCCATACACAAAGCACCTTCAGGCGTCTGTATGGGACGTGGATCCGGTGAAGGAATGCGCCGGCAGATCGGTGGGGCTGGCGTGGTTCTCCCCAGACTGCAAGCACTTTTCCAAGGCCAAGGGAGCGGCGCTGGTGGATAAGAAAATCCGGGGTCTTGCTTGGATCGTCCTTCGGTGGGCGGGGACAGTCCGCCCACGGGTGATCATCGTAGAGAATGTGGAAGAATTTACGACCTGGGGACCGGTGCGAAAAGGTAAACCGGTCAAGAAAAAGGCCGGGAAGACCTTCAAGCAGTGGCTGAAACAACTCCGGGATCTGGGATACCAAGTAGAATACCGGGAGTTGGTGGCGGCAGATTACGGAGCTCCGACCACGCGAAAACGGTTCGTGCTTATTGCCCGTTGTGACGGGAATCCCATCGCATGGCCGGAGCGCACCTATGCCCCGAGGGAAGATGCCGAAGTTCTGAGCGGCAAATTGAAGCCGTGGCGCAGCGCGGCGGAGATTCTGGAATTCTCCCTGCCCAGCTATTCCATTTTTGCAAGTCGGGAAGAGATTAAGAAAAAGTACGGCGTCAATGCGGTGCGCCCACTGGCAGAAAACACCATGCGGCGGATTATCCGCGGGGTGGACAAGTTTACCATCAAGAGCGGAAAGCCGTTTATCGTCCAAGTCGGATACGGGAGAGGGAAAATAGCGCCGATAACAGTTACGAACACCACCAATTCCGTCGGCTCAACAGCAGGAGACCCCATACATACAATAACCACTGCGGGCAATCAAATGCTTGTTACTCCCAATCTGGTACAGTGCAATCATTCCGGTGGAGATCGCTTTCAAGGAATTGAGCAGCCTTTACCGACGATAACGTCTCATCACGCTTTTGGGGTAGTATCTCCGTCCCTGATCCAGTACCATTCCGAGGGGAAAAGCGAAAATGCGAGGGTTAATGGGATAGATGATCCCTTGCCCACACTGGACACGTCCAACAGATATGGCCTAACAACGGTACATCTTACGGAGTACTACGGCAACGGGCAGCCGCTGTCACTGGCAGACCCAATTCACACCTTAACGTCAAAGGACAAGGAAGCGCTGACCTCAGTACATATTCAGAAATACTTTGGCGGCGCCATCGGCACTGAGATAACTGAGCCCCTCCCCACCGTAACAGCTGTGGACCACAATGCCATGTGTGCTGCTCACATGGTGAAATTCAAGGGAAAGAACCTGGGCCAGGCAATGGAAGATCCGCTGCAGACTATCACTGCCGAAAGCGGAGGCGGCGGATTTGCCGTATGCACTGCTCTGATCCGGAAGATGACACCGGGAGCGCCGTGCGGTCACTGGCCGAAAATCAGGGCGCTGCTCAATAAGCATTGCGGATATCAGCTGGCGGACGATGAGATTATCCTGCTGCTGATCGGAGGAATTGCTTACTATATCGCTGACATTTCCCTGCGAATGCTCACTCCGAGGGAGCAGTACAGCGCAATGGATTTCCCGCCTGACTACAAGATCGACCGGGATTATCTGGGCCGGGAATACCCGAAGACCCAGCAAACGGCCAGATGTGGGAATGCGGTCTGCCCGTCTCTGGCGGCGGCAGTGGTCCGGGCCAATTTCCCGGAATGGTGCAGGACCGATATCACTACTATGGCTCAGTTTCACGAGACCGTAGCGGTTTAGGGGGGGAACAGAGTGTATAGAAAGCACGATGATAGTCTGGATGCCTTGGTATATGAGGCCAGAATTATCTCTCAGAAGAATAAATACGAGTTACATACAGAGCAACCGCCGGAACAAAGAAAAATAGAGGTCGAGAGTCTCTCTTTTCTTTCAGAGTATATTGGAACGCCGTTTGAGTACGCGAAAGAGCTTTTCACGAAGAAAGAGAGGGAGAGAATCATCCATCAAGAAATACTCACCACCCATGAGCTTGCAACTGCCTACTGTAAAGATCATTTGTTTCATGAGGCGATAGACGCCTTTGTCGCCGGGGCACAAATAGCAGAAATCCTACTAATTTTATGCGAAACGGCACATGAGTTAGCATACAGATTGACGGCAACGCAAAATAATCCGTTCTGATATGTTACATGGGAAAGGAGATGACAGGTCATGATCCACTTTGATAAATACTACTCATTTTCCGCTGAAGAGGTGGAATTGATTGAGACTGGCACCAATACAGAAAACAGCAGATTTCCGTTTGTTCTGACAGTAACCTTGAAATCCGGCAGAAAGATGTCGATAAATTATACCACGGATAAGGACAGAGAAACCGCAAAGCGGACCATTGAATTCAGCATCGAGCGAGCATTACATCAAGAATCGGACAAGCTATACTCAAAGTTGATTCTTATTGAGAGCGCAGTGAATCGCATCGACAAGCGGCAGCTTCGGATCTGGCGTCAGCTCAAGGCCCTGCTCCGGCTGTCGGAAAGTGAGGAGGAGGCGGAATAGATGGAAATCCAGTCCCAGGAAAATCCAATGAGCGCAGGCCTCGACCTGAAATCCCGGTACGACACCTACGGCGGGATTCTGATGTTTCCAAATAAATACGGGTACCGGGTGAATATCACCCATCCTGAAATTCTGCCGCTGTGGAAGCGGTTTTACCGCTGGAAGGGAATTCCTATACACTTCCCGATGAGTGATGCGGATCGGTTTGAATTTGAGTCATATATCTTCAAAATGTTGGAAAAGAGAAAGAAAGCGGCGGAAAGCGGAGATCGCGCTGCCACCGAAAAGGAGGACGCAACATGAAAAGAATCAAAAGCCTTTTCAATCGGAAAGCGGAGAAACCGTGTAAATATTGTACTGAACATGGTGATTTTTTATCCGGCCCGATTCGTATCCGGGAGACGACACCATGGCCAACAAACATTTTCCTCTATTCATGTAGCAAATATCTACAGATTTTTAACAACAATGTACCGAGCATAGATGAAAAAATCGAAATCAACTTTTGCCCCATGTGCGGACGAAAGCTCAGAAAAAGAAAAATGCCCCCAACGCTTTGACCGAGCGCCGGAGGCGTAACCGCCCCGAAGGGAGATCACTTATTACATTTATATAGTATCACACTCCGGGGCTTTTTGCAACCGAAAAATGAGCGCAGGGCGCGCTTTTTCGGGCTTGTATGGAATCATAACAAAACGACCAAAAGGAAGCGGGTCCCTCTTTCTGATCCCCCAAAAAAGAAAAAACACAAAACGCCTCAAGGGGCGGGGGATAGTAAGGGGGAGGGGATGGGCGATATGTGAGCCCCTCCCCCTTACGACCTGTAAAGCAACGGAGGATTTCCCATGAGAAGATACTACAGGGAGAAAAGATACTATTGCGGGTGCTATATGGACTTGTACATATTTCCGACCTATGAGAGCCGGAAAAAGGTCACCCGCCGAAAGAAAGACCGAAAGCCGACGTCGGCAGCGCAGAAAAAGCTCAACGAGCGGCACCGGAAAGAAAAGCTTGCCCGGCTTCTCCACGCCAATTTTACACCTGAGGATATTGCACTTCACTTGACCTACCGGGACGGGGAGCAGCCGGAGGACGACGCGGCGGTGAAGCGCGATCTCTGGAACTATATTCGCAGGATCAAGCGCCTGAGAAAAAAGCTGGGGCTCCCGCCGCTGAAATATGTTGCCACAATAGAAAAGGGGAAAAGAAACGGGAGATACCACATTCACTTTCCCGCTATGAGCGGAGACGTTGACCGGGACACGCTGGAGAAGCTTTGGGGCAAGGGATACGCAAACAGCCTACGTCTGCAATTCACTGAGAACGGTCTTGTCGGACTGGCGAACTATACCACAAAGTCACCGCTGGGAGGAAAGTCTTGGTACTCATCGAAAAACCTCATTGATCCCGATCCAAACGTGCGAGACGGGAAAATCTCCGCAAACAAGGTCCAAGAGCTTGCCATGGACCCATCCAACCGCCCGGAATATGAGAAACTGGAAGCTGGCTATTTCCTCGCGGAAGCCGAGACGTTCTACAACGATGAATTTGGCGGGCACTATATCATTGCCCGGTATTACCGTCAGGATAACGTCTATATCAAGCCGAAGAAAAAGCGAAAGGGAGGAAAGCGAAATGGAGATTAAGGAAGCCATAAATTTTATGAAAGGTTCAGTCATGTATGGGCAGGTAGTTTTGAAAAATCCGGACGCCTTTTTTGACCCGCCTAATGTTGAGAAAGGGATTGACCACACAAAGCAGAATCTTGAAGCGTATAACATGGCTATTTCAGCGCTCCTTGCACAAGAAGAGTTGGAGAAAAACACCCCGCTTACGCTGGAAGAGCTCAAAAGCATGGACGGCCAGCCGGTGTGGGTTACCCCTGGGGGATTTTGGGCGCTCGTAATCTCACGCCCCGGAGAACGGGTACAGCTTATCTGTAATGACGGGGGAATCGTGTGGGCTGATAAAGAGATTGAGCTTGTCGGCTCGGTATACCGCCACCCGCCGAAGAAAGGAGAAACAAAATGACACGAAAGCGGTTTGTGAAGCTGCTTATGTCGTACGGATTTCAGCGTAACGAGGCGCAGTGGATTGCTGGTTTTGTTGCAAAGAGAGGATCATACGGCAACGTGTATTCCTCAATAAGTCGATATAGGAAGATTTTATCCATGGGAACAAGCATCAGATTTTTGGGGAAAAGGTACGCCATGATCAGAGGGATGTGGCAGAGAGCAGCGAAATTGTTCGGCAAGGAAATAGAGTTTTGTTTTTTAAACGACTACGCAACAGTAGAAGATCAGGACGCTGTTATCCACCATATAGGAGGGAAAGGTAGACTTCATGCGGTGGAGGTGCTGACAAGAGAGGAACACTGGAGACTACACAACGAAAGAGGAGGGATGAGATTTCCATGAAAGGAGCGATCAATTATTTTAAAGCTGCAGAGCACTTACTTGCGAACCGAGTCGCACTGGAGCAGGCTCTTGCAAATCTGGAGCACCGCCGGGATCGGGTGATCCAGAAAGCGGCACCCAAGGGAATCTCGGTGATAGACTATTCCCGCCCATATGTTTCCGGAGGCGGGGCAAATGACGCCATGCTGGATTGCCTGAAGTTGGAGGAGCTCAATTGGGAAATCCAAGAGACCCGAGAAATGGTGGAGGAAATCGACCGTGTCATTAGTCAGCTAGAAAAAGTGGAGGCCGATCTTCTCCGGGCATGGTACATCGAGAAAAAATCAAAAGAGGAGATTGCCGAGCTCCTTTCGTACAGCTCAAAGAAAACAATCTACGACATGAGAAACAAAGCCGTCGCCGCTTTCGCCATTCTGTATTTCGGCGCCGGAGCGATAGTGTCCACATAACCACAGAGCTCCAAGTAAAAAAAGAGTAAACGGACAAATCCGAATTCCCGTGTTATGCTGATATCGTGAAAGAGGATGGGAATGGCCCCGCTGCCGCCATACCATTGCCGAGCGTCCTGAATGACCAAGAGATTTCAACTTTTGCTTTGTGTCTGTTTAGGTTATGCAGGACGCCTCTTTCACCTCTCGTTTCAGAACGGAAAGTGAGGAGGTGCGCAGCCTGCGGGAATTTGCAAAAGCCTTTTACCTTTCCAAGGAATGGCGGTACACCAGGGAATGCATCATCACCCGGGACCACGGCCTTTGTGTCAAGTGTTCAGATCCGGGAGAGATTGTCCACCACATCATACCCTTGACCCCGGAGAATATCAACGATCCGGAAATCACTTTGGGAGAGGACAATCTGGAATTGCTTTGCAGAAAATGTCATGGACTAGCACACGGTCTTGCCCCTGCCACCGCGCCTGGGCTCATGTTCGACGAGGACGGAAACCTTGTTGAACGTGAGCTTTTATCTTAATTCAATCAAAGAAAGAAAAGATGAAGTTTCAGCTTTGCTTTTGCAAATGAGATCAAATCTCAGTTGCGGGGCGGTGCTGGAATTTTCTTTTTTTCGGTTTTTGAGCAGGAGAGATTCTGACGGCGGACGGTCCGAACGGACTCGTAGCCCTCCCCCCGTTTCGAGGGGCGGGGGTTTTGGTTTCCGAACCGTCGTGCCCCCTTGTTTAGAACTCCCCGGGGGCGCACATAAGGGGGGGTTAGCAAAAATCCGGGAAAGGAGGTTTTTATACTAATTATGGCAAAATCAAAAAAAGCTTATGAAGAAATGGAAATCTCCGAAAAAATTGAGGTAAAAAAGCGGAAAATCCAAAAACTTTTCCGAGATTTGCCCCCGGAAAAGAAGCAATTCGCCGAGGGTTTGATCTACCAATTCGCCGTGACCACCATCACACTGGAGCGCCTTGTGGAGGAGATCAACAGGGGAGAAATCATTGAGGATTTCAAGCAGGGGGTCCAGCAGCTTAGGCGGGAAAATCCAGCGCTGAAAAGCTATAATACCACGATCAAGTCGTTCACCGCTCTGTCAAAGGCGCTGCTCGATCTCCTGCCGGAAAAGACCCAGCAGCAGGCCGGCGAAGATCTCATGAGGTTTGCCGCGAAGCTTCCGGGAGCTGGTAGAAAGTGAACTACATCCTGGAATATTGGGAAGCGATCAAGAGCGGCAAGGTCGTTGTGGGCCGCCGGGTCAAGGCCGTGTATAAACGCCTGGAAAAGGAGATCCAGAGCCCTGATCCGAAATCACCGTACTATTTCGACGAGGAGGCTGGGGAGCGGCCGATTTTGTTTACAGAGCGATTTTGCAGACAGTCCCAGGGGTTGATCGGGGAACCTCTCCGATTAGAGCTCTTTCAAAAAGCATACATTCAAGCCCTTTTTGGGTTTTTGGAAAAAGAGACGGGTTTCCGGAGATTCCGGGAATCCATGTTTCTTGTTGGCAGAAAAAACGGAAAGTCCACACTTCTTGCGGCTCTGGCGCTGTATATGCTGATCGCCGATTACGAGGGAGCGGCGGAAATCTATTCCGTTGCAACAAAAAAAGACCAGGCCAGGAAGGTGCTGACGGAAGCCGTCAACATGGTAAAGCAATCGCCGGAGCTCCGGGCCGTCCTGCGAAAGCGGCGGAACGATCTCTATTTTCCGGCAACGGCTTCTTATTTTGAAGCACTCGCCTCAGATTCAAACACCCTAGATGGTCTGAATTCTCACGCCGTTATCATCGATGAGCTTCACGCCATCAAGGACCGCAACCTGTACGAGGTCATGAAGCAATCGACCTCCTCCCGACGGCAGCCCCTAGTGGTGATGATCACCACGGCGGGAACCGTCCGGGAAAGTGTTTTCGATAGTCTTTACGAGATCGCCAGCGAGATTGCAGACGGGAAGCGAGATGAGCCGACCTTCCTTGCGGTCCTCTACGAGTTGGACGCCCGGGAGGAATGGACAGATTCCACGAAATGGGAAAAGGCCAACCCGGGACTCGGAACAATCAAACAATACCGCACGCTTGCCCAATTTGTGGAGCGTGCCAAAACTTCGCCGGACGATTTGCCCGGCGTTTTGTGTAAGGATTTCAACATTCGGGAGGTCTCCTCGACGGTATGGCTCTCCTATGAAGCGATCAAGAGCAAGCTCCGCTTTGAAATGAAGGACGTGGAGAACACATACGCCATCGGCGGGTGCGACCTGTCGGCAACGACCGACCTCACCGCAGCAACTCTGCTCATCAGAAAGCCGAATGATTCCATGGTTTATGTGCTGCAGCAGTATTTCCTCCCGGAAAAGCGGATCGAGCACCTAGAGGACAAGAACACAAACGAGGCCCCGTATCGCCAATGGGCGAAGCGGGGTTTACTTACGATTTGCCCGGGAAACAGGGTCGATTACTCCATGGTGACGGCGTGGTTCTGTGAAATGCGCGACAAGTGGAAAATCGACGCGATCAAGGTCGGGTATGACCGGGCACTGGCCGGGTACTGGGTGGATGAGATGAAGGCAAACGGCTATGACATGGAAGCGGTTGCCCAGGGTCCGTTTACATGGAGTCAACCCATGCGGGAAATGGGCGCGGCGCTGGAAGCGAAAGCGGTCAACTACAACGGAAACCCAATCCTCGTTTGGTGCCTGACGAATACCGCCGTCAAGAAATCCGGAATCAACAACATCCAACCCGTGAAGATCACCGACAAGCGCCGGATCGACGGAACGGTCTCTCTCCTCAACGCCTGGGTGATCTACGTCAAATATTACGAAACTTTCATGTACAGCGTGGGGTGATAGCATGGCGAAATTCAGTTTTCGCGGTCTCTTTCAAAGTATTTTCGGTACCCGTCCTCCGGGAGGAGCAGGAAACGCACCGGCGTTCCGGCTCCTCTCCACGTGGGACTCTGGCTTTACGCCGTTTTCGGGGAACGCCTGGGACATTTCCACCGTGCGGGCCGCCGTGGACGCTTTCGCAAGGAACGCCGCAAAAATCCAGCCCCGCCATATCAAGCGGACGGGCGGAAAGCGGCTGGAGGTGCACGACGAGGTAAACCGCATTTTGCAGAAACAGCCCAATCCGCATATGACTGCCTATGCCTTGTGGTACAAGGTGGCGGCTCAATTTGTGGTCTACAACAACGCTTTTCTCCTTCCGGTCTTTGACGTTACCGGGAAGCTGGAAGCAATCTATCCGATCAATGCCTCCCGGGTGGAGCTGGTCGAATATGCCGGAGAGATGTACGCCCGCCTGACATTTGCGACGGGATCGATCTATCACTGTCCATACAGTCAGCTAATCCACCTCCGCCGGCACTATCTGGACAATGACATTTTCGGAGACGATAATCGGCCCCTTACGCCGACCTTGGAGACGGCCTCTGCCTTCAACCACTCTATGAGCAAATTTGCCCAGATGGTATCTGTAATCCGAGGAATTCTCAAAGCGGGCACAGTCACCAAGAGCGAGGATTTAAACAAGCGCCGGGACGATTTCGTCAAGGACAACTTACGCATGGAGAACAACGGCTCCGGTGTGATCGTAGTCGATGCGAAGTATGACTACACTCCGATAAACGAGAAATCAACACCGCTGCCCACCGGCCAGCTAGAATTTGTCCGGCGGGAAATTTACGACTATTTCGGCGTAAATGAGGAAATCGTCCAGAACAAAGCCGACGCCGACAAGATGGACGCCTTCTACCGTGGGGAATTGGCCCCGTTTTATATGCAGCTTGCCCAGGGCCTTGAAAACGCCATTTTCACTGAGCGGGAACGGGGTCACGGGAATGAGATTATCTGCGAGCTGGACCGCATTCAGTTTGAGACCATCGAAAAGAGGGTGTCGGCGGCGCAATTCCTGACAAATATCTCTGCGCTTTCCCTGGATCAGGTGCTTGAAATCTTCGGTTTCCCGCCAATCGGCGGCGAGGAGGGCGCTCGGAGAGTACAGTCCCTGAACATGGTGAATGCGCTGATTGCAGACAAATACCAGCTTACCAGCGCCGGAAACAAAGGCGCTGGTAAGGAGGATTCAGACCCGCCGGCAGACGGTTCCAAAAAGGACGGAGAAAGCGGCGAGGGAGATACCGAAAAAGAGGAGGAATCTTAAATGCCCATGAAAGCAGGGCGAGAATATCGCGTATTGCAGGATTTTTCCCTTGTCCCCCGGGACGAGGGGGCGGAGGAATACCGGGTAAAAGGCACGGCAGTGGTGTTCAATACGCCCACCTGCCTTTATGAGTTTGACGGGGTCAAATATTACGAGGTGATTGACCGTCACGCATTCGATGAATGCGATATGTCCGACGTGATTTTTAATTACAATCACGGTGGAAAGGTGGTCGCCCGTCTCCGCAACAAGACCTTGGCCCTCCAAATCGATGATACCGGACTCCATATGGAAGCCGACCTTTCCGGTACAGCTGCCGGGCGCGAACTCTACGAGGAGATCGACGGCGGCTATATCGACAAAATGAGTTTTTCGTTCGTGGTGGCTGAATCCAAATACGACGTCGAAACGCACACCAGGACGATAACTAAAATACGCAAGCTATACGACGTTTCGGCGGTGGATATTCCCGCCTATGAAGAGACGTCCATCTCCGCAAGGTCTTTTTTCGAGGAGGAGTACTCGAAAGAGATTGCAGCTTTGGAGCAAGCTGAGCGCCGGAGACGCCTGATAGCGCGTACACGCACGTAAAAAATCAAAATCTGAACAGGAGGAAAGAAAATGTTTGCAAAAAGACTGAAAGAAATTGCGCAGCGCAAAAAGGAAATCCGTAAAATGTTAAAAGGCAGTGAGCCGGTGGACATGGACGCGCTGGAGCAGGAATTGGACGATCTGGAAAAAGAGGAGCGGGAACTGCAGCGCCGTGAAGCGGCCACCCGCCGCCTGAACGGCACCGGTGAGGGCGAAGCTCCCGCCGGCAGTGAAGTCGAGGAAGTCCCCGGCGCGGTGAATCCCATCCTGGGCCGCGGCGGCACAACCGGCACCAACCCGGAAAGAAACTTTGATCCCGTGACCCGCCGCATGGCGGAACTGCAGGGCATCGAAGCGGGCGAGGTGGAGGAACGTGCCCGGAGTTTCGCAAGCTCCGGTCACATGGAGATTCCCACCGCCGCGGTGCACCGTTCCCTCACCCTTTCCAGCGGTGAACTGGCCCAGCCCACCCGCGTTTCCGGCATCAATCCCGGCCAGAACGTCGTTTCCGGCCTTGTGGATATGGTGTACGTCGTCGATGCCGACGGCATGGGTGAAGATGCCGTCGCCTATGAGGTGAGCGGAGGACAGACAGCCAATACCGCCAAGGACGACGGTAAGGACGCAGAGGAAAGCACGCCGTTCCTCAAGGTCGCAAAGATCACCCCGACGCTGGTCACCACCCCCTCCTATGTTTCCAGGCGCATTCAGCGCACGACCCCGCTCAACTATCAGAACCGGGTAATTCAGAGCGCTTTCAATGCCCTGCGGCAGAAGGTGGGCGGCCTGATCGTCAACGGCGATCCCGCGGCGACCATTCCGGAGCCCACCGGCATCATCAAGGCGGCGGCGATTTCCGCCGGCTCCGATATGGAAATTTCCGCCATTGACGAAAAGACTCTCCGCAGTATCGCCCTCAATTACGGTGGCGCGGCCAATGTGGAGGGCGGCGGCGTTCTGCTGCTGAACAAGGCGACGCTGATCGCTTTCGGCGACGTGCGCGGCGAAAAGGAAAAGAAAGCGGTCTATGAGATCATCTTCTCCGAGAACAGCAGCACCACCGGCACCATCAAGGACGGCGGGCTTTCCGTGCGCTTCTGCATCGTTGACGATCTGCCCGCGTTCTCCTCTGCCACTACCGGCAAGTACGTCATGGTCTACGGCAAGCCGCTGGCCTACCAGCTGGATCTATTCGGGCCGTATACGGTGGAAGTTTCCAAGGATTTCCAGTTTGCCAAGGGTCTACTCGCCGTTATGGGCGAGGCCCTGGTCGGCGGCAACGTGATCACCGAAAACGGCTTTATCCGCGTCAAGAAGAAGGCCGGCGGCGCCGCTTAAGGAGGCACGGAATGAGTGAGACCAAGAGCAAGGCCACGGTAACTATCGGGCAGGTCTCGGAGGACTACATCGCCGGAATGCGCCTCGTTATGAGGTTAAATCCCTCTATTTTAGACACAGAGCTGATAAATCTTGTAAACGCCGCCCGCGCCGATTTGGTACAGGGCGGCGTTCGTAAGGATAAGGCGGAGGACGAATCCGACCCGTTGATCTGGAAGGCCGTGACCACCTACATCAAGGCAGAATTTGGTCTGGATAACGAAGATTCGGAGAAATACAGCGCTTCGTTTAAAAAGCAAAAGACAGCTCTTGCCCTTGCCGATGACTATATCGGCCCCAAGGAGGGATAGCCCATGTTCTGGCGGCATATGGCGACGCTAATCCAGGTAGAAAAGACCGTGGACAAAGACGGGTACAAGAGCCAGCAAGAGGCCAAGCGAGAGGTATTCGTCAACAAGAAATCGGCCACCCGCTCGGAGTTTTACCAGGCGAAACAAGCCGGGGATAAAATCGTCCTCGTCCTGGAAGTGCATGGCGTTGACTACCAAGACGAAACCATCATCGAGTTTGAGGGAAAGCGGTATGAGGTAGTCCGGGCGTACACCAAAAACGGGGAAATCTTTGAGCTGAACTGCAAAGAAGCCCCGAAGCCTAACGGGAAAGCGGTGGAAAGCGGAGAGGGGGAGACGGTATGAGCGTCAACGCAATTCTGAAATCGGCGCTGGAAAGTATTGCGCCGGTGGAAGCGGATACCTACGAGGGAGACCGGGAGAGGTACATCACCATTGCGTACAACACGATTCCCGTCAATTTCGGGGACGACGAGCCGGAACATGAAAAATTCCTGATTGCCGTCCATTACTTTGCCCCTATCGGGTACAACTCCACGAAGGACCGAGCGGAGGTAAAGAAAGCTCTCGTTTCTGCCGGTACGACCTGGCCGTCCCTCACCAATATTTCCGACAAATTCGGGCAGCACCTCGTTTTCGAGTGTGAGCTGGTCCGGGAAGCGGGGGTGGAATAATGGCGCATTTTGAAGTAAGCGGGATTGACGCCCTCTCCGATGACCTTGCGGCTCTGGCCGCCCTGCCGGAGTCCGTTCTCGATGACATTCTGAACGCCGAAGCAGACGTGATCGAAGCGGAACAGCGCAAGACCGCCCGAGAAATGGGCATATACGATACGGGAATTACGGCAGGTTCAATCAAAAAGGGGAAGTCGAAGAAGTCGGCAGATGGCAAGTCAATCACCGTTATGCCAACCGGAACGAACAAGCGCGGCGACAGGAACGCCGAGGTCGCATTTTTCAACGAATACGGAAAGAAGGGGCAGCCTGCCCGTCCCTTTATCCGTACAGCAAACGAACGGGCGGGAGATCGAGCGGTCGAGGCAGGAGAAAAAGTGTACCATGCCTATCTCGACAGCAAAAATTTGTAAAAAAACAAGGAGGCTTACTTATGGCAAGTTACGGAGCTAAATATCCGAAGTTTGCACCTATCACCAAAGAACCCATGGACGCTCTCCCCGAGTACGAGGAGAGCGTTGTCATTGGTCGCCTTGTCAAGGCTGATCTGACAGTCGAAATGGCGTCAGGTAAGTTATACGCAGATGACGAGCTGGCCGAAAGCGTGGACGAATTCGTTTCCGCCGCAATCGCCATGGAGACCGACGATATGGAGGACAAAGTCGCCTCCGTGGTGTACGGCGCAGAGGTCAAGGAAAAGAAGGTACACTACAAGGTCGGGGACACACCACCCCTGGGAGGCCTGGCGTATTACAAGGTTTTGATGCGCGGGGGAAAGAAGATCTATAGGGGATATTTCTATCCCAAGGCCAAGGCCGCACTTGGAAACGACAATGCCGCTAGCAAGACCAATTCGATCACATTCGGCACCAACTCCACCAGCTTCACCGTATTTGCGGCGAATACCGGCGACTGGCGGATCACCGAAGAGCTGGAAAGCGAAGCTGCGGCCAGAGCCTGGGTGGATGCCCAGCTCTCTGGCGTTGCAGCGGAGACCATCTCCACCACCGACGCCGAAAACCAGGCAGCAGATGCACCCGTTGCCGGGGCCAACAAGGAAACCGCGAAAGCGGTGACTCCTATCAACAGTAAGTAACAGCATAAGCCGAAGTAGGAGGCGGGATTTCCCCGCCTCCTCATTTTCGGATTTTGGGAGGGAGCTATGAAAGCAGTAAAAATCAATCTCGCCGGAGCAGATAGGTACCTTGCCTTTACCGGAGAAGCCATGTTCCGGATTCAGGAGAGTTTCGGAAAAGTAAAAGACCTGGCCGAAGCAATGGATCTCGGCACACGTGAAGGGCTTTCTGCCATGGCCCGGGCAGCAGCGATCCTCGCAGAGCAAGGGGAGCTTGCCCGCCGGCACATGGGATACAGCGAAACACCAATTGTGAGCGAAGAGGATATCTTCTCCACCATAATTCCGGCAGATATTCTGGATATCAAGGCGGCAATTTTTACGGCAATCAATCTTGGGTATGGCCGTGATGTGGAAGATGAAAACGACGAAATCGACCTGGGTCTTGTGGAGCTTGAAGCTCAAAAAAAAACGACCTGACCCGGTCGCATTACCTCCGCATGGCGCTGGTATGCGGCATGAGCAAGAAGGAGGCGCTTCTTTCCACGCCGGGGGAAGTATTCAGCATTTTTGAACTTTATCTCAGGGCGAACGGACTGAAGAAAAAGCTCGGCCCGGAGGACGAATAGACCGAAACCTTTTATTACGAAAATGACCCGCCATAAGGGGGGAGAAATATGCCAGTCAGAACTATTTCAACGAAGCTTGCCGTAGAGGGCGAGGCTCGATATCGGCAGTCTATTGCAAATTGCAATTCTGAGTTGCGGACGCTGAAGTCCTCTCTCTCCTTGGTGGAGAGTGAATTCCGAGGAAACGCCAACAGCATGGAAGCGCTGACCGCCAAGCACTCTGCCCTTTCGGCTATGCAGGAAGCCCAAAAGAAAAAGGTGGACGAGCTCCAAAAGGCGCTGGAAAACTGCCAGCGGGCGCAGGAGACCTACGCCGAGCGTGTTTCCACCGCGAAAGAAAATATTGAGCGGTGCGAAAAATCCCTGGGAGAACTGAAAAATTCCACCGGGGACACCACGAAGGAACAGGAAGCCCTCAATGCTGAGCTAGAAAAATGGAAGAACGAACTTTCCGAAGCAGAAGCGGGGGAAGCGGCGGCATCCAAGGGGGTTCAGGACTGGCAGCGGCAACTCAATACTGCAAATATAGAATTGAACAACCTCGACGATGAGGTTGAAAAGAATAAACAATACCTTGCAGAAGCGAGAGGTTCTGTGGACAGGTGCGCGACATCTATCGACGAATACGGGAAAGAAGTCAAGGAAGCGGCAGAAGAATCAGCGGAATTCGGAGAGAAAGCCTCTAACGGAGTGGAAGCCCTTGCCGCTGTCCTTGCCGCAGCGGGTATCGCGGCGACGGTTAAGGAAATTACAGCCGCCCTGCTGGAATGCGCCGGCGCGTCGGCCAGCTTTGAGACCTCCCTGGCAAAGGTATCGACACTCGTCGACACATCCATCGTTCCGATGGAGCAGATCAAGGAGGGACTTGTCTCACTATCCTCAGAGACCGGGGCGTCTGTGGAAAGCCTTGCGGAAGCTACATATCAGGCTCTTTCCGCCGGTGTGAACGCCGCCAATGTGGTGGACTTTGTATCCACGGCGACAAAGCTTTCCACGGCGGGGTTTACAGAGGGCGCGACGGCAGTCGATGTCCTGACCACAGCATTAAACGCTTACGGATTGCAGGGTTCTGAGGCGGAACGGGTCGCCTCAGTCTTGGTGAAAACTCAGGACCTGGGCAAGACCAGCGTTGACGAGCTGGCCGGAAGTATGGGCCGTGTGATCCCGACAGCAGCGGCTTACAACGTGAGCCTAGATCAGCTCGCTACTTCCTACGCCATTATCACTGCAAGCGGCACAAATACAAGGATCGCAACGACAAACCTCGCCGCTATGCTGAATGAGCTGGCATCGGAAGGTGGCAATGTCGCCGGAATTCTTCGGGAAAAGACCGGAAAATCCTTTGCGGAGCTTATGGGCCAGGGAAAAAGCCTTGGGGATGTTATCTCTATTTTGTCGGATAGCGTGAATGGAGACGCGACGGCATTCTCCAACTTGTGGAGCTCCTCCACGGCCGGACAGTCAGCCCTTACCCTGCTGAATCAGGGCGCGGAGAAATTCAACACGACCTTGGTCGCCATGGAAAACAGCTCCGGATCTGTTGATCGGAACTTCCAGATCATGGCTGATACTACGGAATTTGCCCAGCAGCGCATGATGACCGCGACGGAGAATTTCAAGATTGCCATAGGCGATCAGCTTACACCGGCGCTTACAAATCTCTACGATGCTGGGGCGACCGGGTTTGAGTGGGCGGCGGATTTTGTAGAGGAAAATCCTTGGCTGGTGCAGGCCATCACCGCTGTGACCACCGGAATCAGCGTGCTGACGCTGGGGATCGCCGGGTATACTGCCGTTACGAAGCTGGCCGCCATAGCACAGGAAGCCCTAAATGCGATCATGGAAGCAAATCCGGCCTTTCTTGTGGTGACAGGAATCACCGCCCTCACCGGCGCTATTGCAGCTTTAGCCCTTACCGCAGAAAGGGAGGGACAGGAGCTTCGGGAGCTTATGGATTCTATCCAGGAATCGAAAGAAGCCTATGAAGAACTGACCGCCTCCATGCAGGAGGAACAGGCAGGAGTCAGGGCGAATGCAGACGCCTTGAAAGAGCTCCTCGCTGTAGAGGAAAAGTCTGACGGCCAAAAACAGACAATTTTGAACCTGATAGAAAAGCTGAATGCCAAAGTGCCGGAATTGGGGCTTGCTTATGATGAGGTTTCCGACTCCCTCATCAATATGACAAAGGAAGAACTCGACACTTTTATTACCCAAGCCGCCATACAGGAAGAAGCCGAAGCGGGGGTGGAAAGGCTTACAGAAGCTTACATAGAGCAGGCGAGAATCACGGCGCAGCTTGCAGAGGAAACGGAAAAATACGAAGCCGCAGTAGAAGCTGCAACAGGCGACACCGTCATTGGCCGAGGAGCAGTCCTAGACATGATGGATCTGCAGGAAGAGCATGCAGCCGTGGTCGCAGAGCTGGAGGAAAAATACGGTGCCCTGCGCGATCAGCAAGCCGCATTGAACGAAGAACAGGAGATCTATAACCAGAAGCAAGCGGTACAGCAGGAAGCAATGGCGAAAACACAAGAGTATGTGGACTCTCTTTGCGCGGAGATGGAAAATCTGGAGCAGCAATATATAGACGCCTGTGACGAAGCCAGAAAGTCCATCGAAGGCCAGTTGGGGCTGTTTAAGGAACTGGACGGAACAGCACAGACTTCCATTGGGAGTCTGATCGACACCCTCAAAGGTCAAGTCACCTATATGGATACCTATGCCGCCAACATCCAAAAGGCCATGGAGTTGGGCGTCGACAAAGGCCTTGTTGAAAAGCTTTCGGACGGTTCAGAGGAATCCGCCCAAATCCTTGCGGCTATCGTCCAAGGCGGCGCGGAGGACATCGAGGAGCTTAATAAACAGCTTGCCAATGTGGAAGAAGGCAAAACGAACTTCACGAAAACAGTCGCTGACATGGAAACGGATTTCTCTAAAAAGATGGACGAACTAGAGAAACGCCAACAGGACGCCGTGAAGAATTTGAATGCTTCCATTGAGGCCAGCGCCGCAGGTGTGAACACCATACAGGGATACATAGACGGCGCGGAAAGTATGCGTTCCGATTTGATCGCCAAATATACGAGCCTAGCTAATGCGGCGAATAATGCCTGGAAAAGCACACTTGACGAACATTCTCCATCCAGGGTTTTCCGGGAACACGGTAAAAATACTGTATTGGGCGCGGTTGAAGGTGTCGAGGAGAATGAGATGCTCCTTATTCAAGCAATCGAGCGCATGGGAGAAAAAGCTATCACAGCGGCCGCACAATCGCTCCCTTCCTCTATCGAAGAACCTTCCAGATCGGCGGAGACAAGGGCACAAACTGAGGCAATCGTCCGGGCGCTAGATCAAAAAAGTAGTAAGGCCGGAAATACCTATGTCACCATCAACTCTCCGGAAGCTCTCGATGAAAAGACGGCAGCTCGGGAATTCAAAAAGGTGCAGCGCGATATTGCTCTGGGAATCACGTAAGGGGGGAAAACAGATGCTGTATGCAATCAAAAACGATGACGGAATCATCAAATTTGACCGCCAGAATTATGTTTTGACCTCCGCAGACTACGGCGCAATCAGTGCCACGCATTCCACCGCAAAAGGCATAAATCAGATGGGCGAACGGGTCGTGAATACCACCCTGGACACCCGCGCCATAGAAATAGTGGGATTTATAAAGGCGGCAAGTGCGGAGGAGATGGAGCGGAAAAAAGCTGCCCTCTATCAAATGTGTGATCCCCGCACGCCGTATATCGTCATGCCGAACGAGAAAAAGGCGCTGGAATGCTATTCCACCGGGACAGTGAAATTCTCCGCATCCAGACTGACGAACAACGACCGAGTCGCTTCCTTTGTGATCGATGCCAACTCCTATGATCCCCTATTCCGAGATGATGTGCTCCAATCAAGAAAAATCGCGGAATGGGATTCAAATTTTATATGGCCGCTGTCAATTCCAAGTAAGGGCTTTACCTTCTCCGACCGCACCGAGGGACTTTTTACTACCATCGAAAACAGCGGAACCGCAGAAACTGGGCTCTTGCTCTATTTTAGGGCGTCTGCAACCGTAGAGAATCCCAGCTTGAAAAATATCAAGACCGGGGAATTCATCAAATTGAATCGGACGCTTACCGCCGGGGAAACAGTAATAATTAACACCAACTACGGGCATGAAAGCGCCATCAGCCAATACCGCGATACGGTAGAAGATGTGATAAATTCCGTAGACCTAGACTCCACATTTCTGCAGGTTCCGGTCGGCTTGACTACATTTCAATACGCAGCGGACAGCAATGTGACATCTATGACCGTGACACTCTATTTCTATCAAAAGTATTTGGGGGTGTAACAGGTGCAGATTTTTGTTTTTACCCCGGAGATGGAGGTCGCGGGAATTATCAGTACATTTGAGAGCTTGGTCCATACCCGGCAATTCGCCGGAAGCGGCAGCTTTAAGCTGACGATTCCATTTACGGAGGAAGCCTTTCACCTTTTGGCAGAGGACAATATTCTCTTTTGGGACGATAAAGGGCAACGGACGGTGTATATCGATTCAGTGGTCTGCGAAACGGAAAAGGACGGAGAGTACATCACAGCAAGCGGGAAAAATCTTCGGGGCATTTTAGGCCGGCGTATCGTCTGGAAGAATTTTTCCTTTGCGGGTACCGTGGAGGACTTTGCCCGGCGGATCGTCAATGAAAATGCGGTCAACCCATCCGACGATTCCCGGAAAATTCCGCTCCTTTCACTGGGAAATCGCGCAGCAACAACTCATACCATCACCACGCAGACGGAAAATGAGAATGTGGAAACGCTTCTTGACGACCTGACCGCCGCCTCTGGTGTTGGTTTTGACATCGTTCTGAATAAGGCCGCCAGACAGCTAAATTTTATAGTTTATGAGGGCGTGGACCGGCGCACGACTCAGCAGGAAACGCCTTGGGTGGTGATATCCAGAGACAGAAATAATGTTATTTCCGAGGTGTATACGCGGTCCTCCACATCATTTCGGAACACTGCCCTGATATCGGGATATACCGATGAAGAAACCGGAGAGCGGTACGAGGATTCTATCGTTGAGGGAAGCGGACTCTCCCGCCGGGAGATCTATATCAAGGGGTCCGCCACCAAGCCAAAGGCGGACAAGAAAGCTGGCATCACCGAGGCACAGGCGATTTTGCAATATAAATCAGAGCAGCAGCAAAAGGCAAAGGAAAAGCTGGCAGACCAGACAAAGGTTTTATCCCTTGAGGTAGATCTTGATCCCGGCGTAGTCGGCCTTTTGGGGCCGGGAGACAAAGTGACGGCGATCGAGAAAAAATACAATCTTATTTCGCAGACCTATGTCTCAGAAATCACCGCCTATTATGAGCGGGGAGGCGTGAGTTATGATGTCACGCTGGGGAATGCCGTCCCATCCATCTATAAGAAAATAAAGAAGGAGCTGTTTTAATATGGCAGAAAAGTATTTTCCCTTTGATTCTGTCGATGGGGATCGGGAATACCACGCGGGAGATTTTGCCTCCTATTTTGCCGAAATAATTTCTTCCGGAGTATCGTCAGTTGGGAGCAATTTGCAGGTGGCAAATGAGGTAAACGGGTCAGACCCAAAAGACCAAGATGTTCATTATGCCCTGCAAGTCAGGCCGGGGTCCGCATGGATCAAGGGACACTTCTATCAGAACACAGAGACTTTGAGGTTCAATTTGTCATCGAGCATTGATATGGAGAGGTCCACAAGCCAAATGTATGATAGGGTAGACCGCATCGTCACCCGCCTGTACGTAGCAGAGCGGAAAATTGAAACCACAGTCATTCAAGGGGTTCCTGCAGAGAAACCGTCACCTCCAGATCTGGTTAGAAACGATGATTATTGGGATATCTGCCTTGCAGAGGTAACTGTCAAAAGACACGGGACAATCGGAGAAAGTTTTCTGGATATCAAAGACACGAGGACCAACGAGGGTATCTGCGGCGTTGTGAAATGTCTCATCGAAGGGACATCCCTGAAAGACTTTGTGCAGGATCTCCAAATGGAATATGATGCAATGCTGCAGGAATCCAAGGAAGCGTTTACAGAATGGTTCAACGCAGCAAAAGAAGTGTTCGCCTCGGCGGAGCGCAAAGCTGATGATGCGGCAGAGAAAGCTAATCGAGCTACAACCAATGCCAAAACGGCAAAAGAGGAAGTAGAGAAAGCGGCCGAAGACGCCATGGAACAGGCCGAAATCGCCGAAGGGTTGATAGAGAAGGCCAAAGAAATATTCGGTGCGGTGGATGGTGATGATTTATTTGGGCTTATCAATGACGAGTCGCGTCACGTCACTCCTGGGGAGAAAGCCTTCCTTAGAAGACCGTTCTGGATTGAAACATACATTGGGACCTCAGAGAGCGGCACCCCTAAAACCGTTAAAGTTTCACAACCGCCGAAATTTGTCATCGTGATGTGTGCCGATAATCCACCGGTAGTCCCGCGAGCGGATGGAAAGTATGATGTTTTTTGGGGGTATTTTTACGCTGCTGATGATACCTACAAAACCACTTACGCCCTTGGAAATGGTATTTCATATGACAGCTCAAAAAAACAAATCAGTTTTTATTCCGGAAACCGCTACGATGGGGCTGAAACATCCAGCAGGGATTTGATTATGGCACTGAATAAAAAGGGCGCAAACTATGTTGTCTTGTATCTGCCGTTTCTAAGTTAAGGACTCGCCACCTCAAAAGGAAAAAGGAGCTGTTGAAATATGGCCGAAAAGTATTTTCCCTTTGATTCTGTCAAAGGAGATCGCACCTATTACGCGGCAGATTTCGCCGCCTTCTTTGCCGATATTATCGGTTCGGGCGTATTGGCAAGCGGGAAGAATCTACAGGTGACCGCCAACGATTCAGACCGATGGACAGTCAATGTCAGCCCTGGCCATGCGTGGATTAAAGGACATCTCTACAAGAACACGGAAACGCTGAATATTGCTGTGCCGGCCAATAAAATGGGTGGTATCGTCATGATGACCAGAACGGACCGCATCGTCCTCCGCCTGTATGTTGCAGAGCGGAAAATCGAGATCATCCGCATAGAAGGAATTCCAGAGAATTCCACCGCCCCGAAGATTGTCCGCAATGATGACTACTGGGATCTCAGCCTTGCAGAAATCATTGTGAGGCCGTCCAAAGAGGGAATCACCGCTGCAGATATTAAGGATACGAGGATGGATGAGGACGTTTGCGGTGTCGTTCGGGGCCCTGCAGAGAAAAAGATTCCTCTGGCCGCATTTATGAAAACGGTACAAGCAGGGTACCAATCGATGATGCAGGAAAATGAGAACAAGGAAACGGGATGGTATGCTGAATCGGATAAGAAAATCACTGAAACGATTTCCCAAGCTGGCAAAGCAGCAGATGCGGCGAGTTTAGCCGCTGATGATGTAAATACGGCAAAAAAAGCGGCAGAGAACGTGACAGAGAAGACCACCGAACAGGCAAAAACTGCCAGGGAGCTGATCAAGAAAGCGGAGAAATCGATCGGAGGGCTGGAGGGCCAGAATGTGGCAGACATCGTCAGAGATGAAACTAGACACGCTTCCAATGGGGAAAAGGCCTTTTTGAAAATGCCATTCAGTATCCAAACAGCAACCGGCACCAGCTCCGATAGTCGATTCGCTCCTAGCGTAGAAATACGCAAGCCTCAGCTGATCATCCAGATGTGTGCAAATTATCCGCCGGTAGTCCCGCGAGAGGATGGGAAGTTGGACGTATATTGGGATTTTTTATACGCCACAGACGAATCTTATACTACAACCTACAGCTTGGGAGGGATATCGTATGACCCGAAAGAGCAACGCTGGGGCTGTCATTCAAGGACAAGTCCCACTAATAGCAATCTGGTGATGCACATGAATGATTATCGGCTCAAATATGTGGTCCTGTTTCTGCCCTTTTATGGCCAAACGGGAGGTGATGTGAATGGATAGTACAGTTTTAGTGGGATTGCTTTCCTTGGCAGGTACGCTTATCGGTACGCTGGGCGGAATTCTGGCGTCGAACAAGCTGACAACCTATCGCATTGAACGGCTGGAGGAAAAGGTCAACAAGCACAATCAAGTTATCGAACGCACCTATAGGCTGGAAGGTCAAATGACGGAGGTACAGCACGATATCAGGGATCTCAAAGCGCAAAAGTAAATTCGGAACAGAGAATAAGCAGGACGCAAGCCCTGCTTTTCTTGTGCTCAAATATTCAAAAGGAGGCTATAGCTCATGAACAAAAAATGGTGGAAAGCGGCTGGGATTCGCGCGATCAAGACTGTGGCGCAGACGGCTGCAGCGACTATCAGCACGGCCGTAGTGCTGGGAGAAGTAAATTGGCTGGCAACGGTCAGCGCTTCTGTGCTGGCTGGGATCTATTCCCTGCTGACCAGTATCGGCGGGCTGCCGGAAGTAAAGAAGGAGGAGTGAACAATATGGCACCTATCAGAATAAAGCTGTGCCCGGAAAGCAGGTACAGCATCAAATGCCCATTTACCCGAACGCCCACCCGCATCGTGGTGCATAACACCGGAAACGATGCCACGGCGGAAAATGAGATTTCCTACATGATCAGAAACTCCGAAGAGAAATCGTTCCACTACGCAGTGGACGATAAGGAAATTGTGCAGGGTTTACCGCTGAATAGGAACGCATGGGCATCCGGCGACGGTCGCGGCAAGGGAAACATGGAGGGAATCCATATTGAAATCTGTTATTCGCTTTCCGGAGGAGAGCGGTTTGCCAAGGCGGAACAGAACGCCGCCCAGTTGATTGCCAGTCTGCTGAAACAGTACGGCTGGGGAATCGACAAGGTGACGAAGCATCAGGACTATGACGGGAAATACTGCCCGCACAGAACCCTTGGTCTGGGCTGGCAGCGTTTCCTAAACATAGTGAAATCTTACATGAAAGGAGGTGGAGAAGAAATGAGGTACAACAAAATCAGCGAGATGCCGATCTGGGCGCAGCCGACCATCAAGAAGCTTTGCGATAAGAAGCTCTTGTCTGGAAACGGTGGCTCAAAGGACAGCAACGGATATCCCGCCGACCTGGACTTGTCTGCGGACATGATCCGAATTCTCGCGATCAACGACCGCGCCGGCGTCTACGGCGAATAAAGGAAACCCCCGGATACCATCACGGTATCCGGGGGTTTTTGTGACTACTTTTTGACTACCTGAGGACTGAAAAAAGACTTATTATAACACCGATATAAAATCAAAAAAACGCGCTTTATGCGGGTTTTAAACTAAATATGTATAGTCAGAAACTCCTTCGTAATCAGCAGGTCAGCGGTTCAAGTCCGCTCACCAGCTCCACAAAAATCCCCTCAGACCGCGGTCTGAGGGGATTTTTTCTTTTCTGTCTTTCCTCTCAAAAAAGTGGGTCGACCCACTTTCTGACCCACTATCGGAAAGCGGCGGAAACGACAGAAGACCACCGGAAACAAATTCCGGTGGTTTTAGTATCCTCACATCACCTGCGCCATAAAGTTTCCCATTTTCGCCGCTGCTTCCTCCTGCTTCTGCCGGGTGGCGTGGGTGTAGGTGCGGAGCGTGAATCCCGCATCGTGGTGTCCCAGCATGGCGGAAACCGTTTTGGCGTCCACACCGTTTTGCAGTGCCATGGTAGCAAAGGTATGTCTCAGATCGTGAAAGCGGATATGTTCCAGTCCTGCGTCCCGTAAAATTTTCTTGTGGATACCCACAATCGAATCCGGGTAGTACATTTCGCCGGTCTTAGGTGAGGGGAAGAGGTAGGTGCTGTTGGGGTGTTTCTCATGTTCCTTAATCAGCAATTCTACCGCCTCTTTCGGAATAGACACTCTCCGAATAGAATTTTCTGTCTTTGGTCTGGTGATAACAATGTTCCCGTCTGCATCGCGGGACGCCTGCTTGCTTACGCTGATGGTCTGATTTTCTATGTCCAAGTCAGTCCACAGTAATGCCGCCAGTTCGCCTTTCCGCAATCCGCTGACCAGTTCCAGATAGAAGAGGGGGAGGACTCCTCGCTGTTCTGCCGCCTTGAGGTAATCGCTGATATGCTCCTGCTCCAGTATTCGCATTTCCTTTTTGGCGATTTTCGGGGCAATACAGTTTGCCGTGGGGTTTCGCAGGATCAACTGCTCTTTGACCGCTCTCTCAAAAGCGTTGTGCAGCATAAGGTGGATTCCCCTGACAGTGGTACTGCTCAGTCCGGGTCTTTTTTCTTCTGCTCTTTGCGAAGTCTGCCGTTCTCCATCAAGTCTCTGTAAAGCTTTTGTAAGTCTCGTCCCGTGAGTTTGCTCAGCTTAATGTTCCCAATCCGAGGATTCACATGAAGTTCGATATTCCTGCGGTAACCCTCCGCCGTTGAAACCCTGATGTTGGGTTTGGCGTACAGTTCATACCATGTGGTCAGCCACGAACCCACCGTGTATTCTTCCGATCGGAGAATGTCAGTCTGTCGACTCAAGTCCATTGCTTGTTTCAGCTTTTCCCGAATCTCGGCTTGGGTTCTCCCCAGTACATTTTTGATGATCCTTTTTCCAGTCTCCGGGTGATATCCGGCGGTGTATCGCCCTTCCCAACGCCCGTCTTTTCTCTTGCGAATGTTGCCCTCTCCGTTCGCTCTGCGTTTCGCCATTAGCATCGCTCCTTTCCTCTGTAGCGACACACGATACCACAGAAGTTGTGGCTATGTCTATCATTATTTGGAAAAAATTTTTACCTTTCCTTGTTTTCTGCGTCCCAAATTTTGAACCGGGTCTCAGTTTGATAAAATGGTGATATCTCCAATGTTCACAGGAACGCTGGGCTTTCTGCAATCTCATATTCACACACTTGATAACTCGTCCAAATTGTTGATATCACTTTTCGAGATGTGCCAATATCCCGAAATCCCTTTGCGACGGGCATTGCCCGTCGCTGTAAGCGGAGATATCAACCGTAAGGTTGATATTTCCTTTATCCTGCTCCAAAATAATCAACTTTTTCAGAGGGGTATTTTTGCCAAAAAGAGAAACCATCTCACCGCTGCTTCCTCGCACACGAGGTCAAATTCGGCGGGTTACCCATTGGGTGGTGTCGTTGCCCTACCTCGAAAATCAAATCGCTTGTGGGGGTCTTCCTGCGCAAAACAGAAAAGACTCCGCCTAATGGCAGAGTCCTTCCCTGAAAGAATCGTATCGCAACCGTTCTAACTTTTCTCGGGGAATACCACGCGAATCTGCAGCCGTTCGTTTTCCAGCACTGCGGAAATGCTTCCTCCCATTTGTTCTACCAGGGTCTTGGCAATCGCCAGACCCAGTCCTGTGGATTTCCGTGCGGCTTCTACCGTGTAGAAACGATCAAATAATCTTCCAACCTGCATTTCGTCCAGACCCGTGACAGAGTTCGCAAAAGTGATCTCGCCCGTTTCTGTTAGAGCGATTTCCAAATCCCCAGCGCTGTACTTCACGGCGTTATTTAGGAGATTGGAAAAAATCCTGCCCAGTGCGCCGCGATTGAGATTCCGTGTCACTTTTGTCTCAGGCAGATGAATTACCGGCTCAATCTGCTTTTCTCGAAGTTCCGTGTAGAAAGCGGCAATGCTCTCCTCCAGCACATCGCCCAGATTGACCGTTTCCAGTTCCGTATCCTCCACGGAAATCACAATTGAATAGCGGAACAGTTCCTCGGTCAACTGGGTCAAAAGCTGTGCCCGATCCCGAATAATTTCCGCATACCGTCGAACTTCGGGAGTGAGATTCTCCTGCTCCAGCAGGTCGAGATAGCCGAAAATGGCAGTGAGGGGAGTGCGCAGATCATGAGAGATATTGGTCACGGCGTTTTTCAGTTCTTGATCTCCCTCATAGTATCGCAGACTTTGGACACGGAGCTTGCGCAGCTGCACATTGATATCCGCCGCAAGTTTGCGCAGATGTTTGTCCCGTGTGGAAAGGTCTATGAGGGTGTTGGTATCTTTTTCCAGACGCTGAGCGAAGGCCGCGGCAATTTCGTCCGCTCCCTTTTGCAGGGAGTGAACCTTTAGCGCCAGCACAATGACTGCCGCAGCCAAAATCGCAACAAGAACCCAACACCAACTTCCCATACTTGCTCCTTACTTCAAATCTTTTCTGTTAAAGTGGAAAATTCCTCCCACCAGCGCGGCGACCGTAATCACCAGCGAAGAAACCAGCTCCCGAACGGGATGCTCAATGGTTGAGTAGCACATTTGCAAACTCTGACCGGTGGGAAGCGCATCCAAGAAAAATTCGCAAACTGTGCGCACCCAGCCGGACAAATACATTGGGTTCGGCTCCGAAGGTAGTTCCACAAATTCACCACCAACAAATGCCATTACAAAATCTGATGTGCCACCGGTCATTTCGGGCTCAGCAAGCCGGTCAAAGAGACCGCTGGACAACAATGCCATGGCGATCCACAGCAAGGTAACATACAGCGCCGTCAAAGCCGGATTAGTAGAGATAGCGTTGATCCAGGTGAAGAGTGCCGCAAATACCGAAGCCGTGCCGAGGGCAATCAAAAAGTAGAGAATCACTTGCTCCACGCCCATGGCAAAAGGGCCTATGGTGGTCATCTCTAACAAGCCAAAAAGGAAGAACGCCGTCATAATCATCGAACAGGCTATAAAACAGACAACGAAATTTGAGAGAAAAATATCCCTGCGGGAGTGCCCGACCACCAACTTGTTGCGCAAAGTGCCTTCGTGATGGTCAGGACCTAAGAACAGCCGAACAAACAGTCCGAATAGTGCGCCGGTGTAGGGCATGAACTCAAAAAAGTTGTCCTCCAGTGCGACAGGTAAACCTTTCGCCACTCTGCTGGCAGTGTAGGAAATTCCCATGTAAGTGCAGAAGATACTATAAAGGAGCACACCCGCGATAATCACCCACAAAATTTTGCTCCGCCACAATCTTCTGAAATTCGCCGACAGGAGTTTACGCATGGTCGCCACCTCCCACCAGACTGACATAGTAGCTCTCGAGGCTTTCGTCCCGCTCGTGCATGGAGATCAATTCGCAGTTCTCTTTGGAGAGCGCGGCTGCAAGTTTGGAAATATTCAGCTGCCCGTACACGTCCGCCGTGGTCTGGGACAGAATCTTGTATTCCAACCCCATACTGTCCAGCACATAGGCCAGTGCCGCGGCGTTGGTGACCTCCACCCGCACGCATTTGCGCAAGGTTTCGTCCAGTTCTGCGGCGCTGATTTCTTTCACAATGCGCCCGCTGTCGATAAAGCCATAGTGCGTGGCAAGACGGGAAAGTTCGTCCAAAATGTGGCTGGAAATCAGCACCGTGATGCCCTTTTCCCGGTTGAGTTTTAAGATCAGTTCCCGTATCTCAATAATGCCCTGCGGGTCTAAACCGTTGACCGGTTCATCCAAAACCAGAAAATCGGGATCGCCCACCAGCGCAATGGCGATCCCCAACCGCTGGCGCATGCCCAAGGAGAAATTTTTTGCCTTTTTCTTCCCGGTGTCCGCAAGACCCACCAATTCCAAAATCTCCTGCAGCCGCTGAAAATCCGGCAGACCCAGAACCAGCGCCTGCTGCTTGAGGTTTTCCAGCGCCGTCATACCCATGTACATGGACGGCGTCTCCACCACCGCGCCCATTCTCCGTCTTGCCCGCACAATCCCCTGCCCGGTGCTCTCCTTGCCGTAGAGCGTGAAGCTCCCTGAGGTGGGGCGCTGCAGGCCGCAGATCAAGCGAATCAGCGTGGTTTTGCCCGCGCCGTTTTTGCCCACAAAGCCGTAAATGGAACCCTTCGGCACGCGCATGCTCAAATTGTCCAGCGCCTTAGAGTGTCTGTAATGCTTTGAGAGCAGATGTGTCTGTAACACGTACTCCATGAAAAAGCCCTCCTTTTCAGATTGCTTCTATCTTATCGGCAATCCGTAAAGAAAGCGGTAAAGAATTTCGTAAAGAAACGGTAAAGATTTTACCCTTCCCGCAGTTGAAACCCGATGCCCCACACAGACTCGATGTAATCTTTCCCGGTGACCTCCCGCAGTTTTTTGCGCAGATTGCTCACGTGGATTTTGAGAGAACTTTCGGTACAGTCCGGCGTGTCGGCGGAAATCCGCTCTAACAGCAGCGACTTCGGCATCACCCTGCCGGAATTTTGCAGCAAGAGCTTCAAAATGGCATACTCGGTGCGGGTGAGCCTGACCTCTAAGCCTGTTACGGTGACTGTGTGCATTTCCGTATCCAAGACAATATCTCCAAAACTGAGGAGCGAAGCTGTGCTTACGGTAACGGCATTTCTCAACTGTACCGCGATCCGTGCCAACAGTTCCTTCGTATCGAAAGGTTTCGTCACATAATCCGCAGCGCCGTTCAGGAGAAGGTCCACCTTGTTGTCCACGTCCATTTTGGCGCTGAGAACGATCACCGGGATATTCTGTATTTTCGGAAGCACTTCTTCTCCGGGAAGACCCGGGAGCATCAGATCTAACAGGATCAGGTCGGGTCGGGAATTTTCCAAAGCCAGCAGCGCTTCCGTACCCGAATAGGCTCGTATTACGCCGTATCCCGCCCGGGCGAGGGATTCTTCCAGCATGTTGCCGATATGCTGGTCATCGTCAATGATCAGGATCGTTTTCAAGGGAACTGTCACGTCCTTATTTTCAGATTGTTTCACTTTATCATACTCTCCCGAAAAGAGAAAAGCAAGAGTAGGCCCTGATCCTTACATCTTCCTTGCTTTTTCTCGTTACTCCGTCGGTTCCACAAAATGCCAATATCCGCAGCAATTTCGATGTTCCTTTTCCTTGTTTATGCGTCCCAAATTCTGACCCGCTTTTTCATTCAAATGCAGAAGTTTCCCGAAGGGGAACTTCCGAAGTTTGCCTTTAGGCGAACTTTGACCCACTAACCGACCCACACAAAAAGACGAGCGGAAAAACACAATGGAAATAAAACTGCCAGAGACCTGCTGATTCCGAGTAGAAAGTGCCAAAAATGCCAGAAAACAAGCGGCTGGAGGGCATTTTCGCTCTTCGTAATCAGCAGGTCAGCGGTTCAAG
>JAFLRP010000195.1 GCA_022511515.1 Acutalibacter sp. | reverse complement strand
GGCACTATGGACCGCTGGAACAACGCCAAGCGCGCCGAGGAGAAGGACAGAGTCAAGCACAGCATGGCAGCAAAATAAGATGCTTATTTTGCCGGAAAATAAAATGCACATTTTACTGGTAAACGACGACGGCATTGACTGCTCCGGGTTTTGGCTGCTCTGTGAGGCATTGGGCAAGCAGCACCGGGTCACGGTGTGTGCCCCCGATGGGAACCGCAGTGCCGTCGGGCACGGCATTACCCTCCATTCTCCCCTGACTGTACATAGGGCGGAGCTGCCCGGCGCAGCGGCCGCCTACGGGATCTCCGGCACGCCGGGGGACTGCGTCCGGCTGGGGCTGGGGGCTCTCATCGACGAGCCGGTGGATCTGGTCATTTCCGGCCCCAATGTGGGCTTGAACGTGGGCATGGACCTCCACTATTCCGGCACGGTATCCGCCGCGCTGGAAGCGGCTATGCAGGGGGTCAAAGCCATTGCCGTATCCGCTCCGCCTCAGGCGGAGGAGCAGGCGGTTGTGGAGATTTTCCTGCGGCTGTTGGAGCAGATCGATTTGGAAACCGATGTGTTTCACGCCTTGAATATCAATCTCCCGGCACTGCCGATAGAGGAAGTTAAGGGCGTAAAGTGGGTACCTCAAGGGTTGTTTTTCCCGTGGCTTGACCGATACGAACAGATCGAGCCGCCTGCGGGGGAAGTTCCCGAGGAGGGGGCCTATCGCTATCAGGTCAAGGGCACGATTCGCCCGGACCGTGATGACAACGATTCCGACGTGACGGCGGTGCTCCACGGCTACGCCGCGCTGACGCCCATCACGTTTTCCTTTACGGATGACAGAGGGTTTTCCAAGAAAGAATTCAAGCTATAAAGCAAAAGGGGCGAGGCAGTTGCCTTGCCTTTTTTCTTCCACTAAGAAAGGATAAAGAAGTATGAAATTACAAGTTTCCGGCATTGTCAAGGAATCCATTGTGGACGGCAAGGGGATCCGCACCACGGTGTTTACCCAGGGCTGCCCCCACCACTGCCCCGGCTGCCACAATCCCCAGACCCACCCCTTTGAGGGCGGCACGGAGGTGGACATTGCCGAGATTTTTGAGGAATTTCGGCAAAATCCCATTCTCAAGGGTATCACCTTCAGCGGTGGAGAGCCCTTCTGTCAGCCTGCCCCGCTGGCCGAGCTGGCGAGACAGGTCCATTCCGACGGGCGCGACGTGACCGTCTACACCGGCTACACTTACGAGCAGCTTTTAGAAAAAGACGACCCGGCGGTGAACGCCCTGCTGGCTGAAACAGACGTGCTCATCGACGGCCCTTTTATCGAAGCCCAAAGAAATCTGGAGCTGGTGTTCCGGGGCAGCGAAAACCAGCGGGCGATCGACATGAAGCAGACCCGGGAACGCGGTCAAGTGGTGTTGCTGGAGCTGTAAACCGCAAAACTGCAGAAAAGGGGCCCCTCGCATAGACCATGGGTCTATGCGAGGGGTTTTTAGGGGAATTTTCTCAAATTCTACCTTTGAGGGGTGTTGATTTGCACCGTGAGAAGCTATGATTACTTGGAGAAAAGGGGGTAATCGTGTGGACCTGATCAAAATAGGCAAGTATATCGCGGGCAAGAGAAAGGGATTGGGACTGACCCAGAGCCAGCTTGCGGAGAAATTGAGCAAGAGCGACAAATCTGTTTCCAAATGGGAGCGGGGTATTTGCCTGCCGGACGTGTCCGTCTATTTGGAACTGTGTGATACTTTGGGGATCAGCCTCAACGAATTTTTAGCGGGAGAGGATATCAGCGGGGAGAATATCGAAAGGAGATCGGAAGATACTCTGCTCCAGGTGACAAAAGACAGCGAGCATAAGCAGCGGAGCTTAAAGGGCGTGATTGCTGTTTTGCTTGTGATCACCGTTGTTGCCGCGGCTGTGCTGGGCGTGTTCCTTTGCCGCTATTTGAGCCGTCCCCGGAATTATATTTCGGTCCTTGCGCCGGACAGCATAGAGATGAAAACCGCAGAGCTGCTGTCCGGGGTGGAGGGTGCACTCCTCTTCAAATACTATAATGTAGAGGAAATTCGGACCTTGACGGTATACATATCCGAATACCGCCGGGGAGAGTTGACCGCAAAGGAACCTGCGGCGAATTTCACGAGAGACGAACCGGGGCCTATGCCGGAGGGAATGATCGCCCTGGTGCCGGATTCCAGAGAATCCAAAATCAAGTTGATCGTCACGAATGAGTCCGCAAAATACAGTGCAGATATCCCCATTTTGGACGATCCGGAGTCCGGAGATTGGCTGGCCAGAGCGGATGCCCGGATCGAGGAGGATACCCCGATACAGTACGATAGGGAACAGTGGCTGGCGGCTTTCCTTTATGACGGGGACGGGGTGACGGAGTTTTCCCCGCAGGAGCTGGAAAACGGAGAGGTCAGTACAACGGCTGAATATGTTTATTCCTTCTCGGTTGCGTTTGAGCGTTGAAAATTCTCATCGGTGAGCGGTACGATTAAATTGAAAGAGCTGACCGGTCCCAGTGACCTGACAGCTCTTTTTTGTGACCCATGTTATCCTAAGATTTCTTTCCGCTTTGCCTCGTATTCTTCCTGTGTGATGACGCCCGCATCCAGAAATTCCTTGTATGCTTTCACCTTTTCCAGCTTTGCAATTTCTTCGTCTTCCGTTTTCTTTTTGGCCTGCTCCTGCACGCTTTCCAATGCCTGCTGCTTTGTCTTGCCACAGGCGCAGGTCCCGGTGTAGGAGGGGTTCACCCTGCCGCAGATGCACGTCCAGCCGCCGGCGTCCAGCAGTTGATTATTGTGGCTGTGAGACATCCATTCGGGCGGATCAGCGGAGTAATTCGTCCGAGCGTCCGGTTTTGTCAAGGCCACGATCAGGGCGATCAATCCAAAGAAGAAGCCCCACCAAAACCAATTTTGATAATAGCCCTTATTGGTGATGACGGCCTGAGTCGCAAAGCCCCAGATGAGTCCCCAGACCAATACCGCAATCAATGCTCCCATTCCAGATGCCCCTTTCCGTATTCGATACAGATATTTTTTCGAGACAGAGATCATTCGGTTTCGATCATCTATCCATATTTTAGTCCGTTTCAGGGGAAAGGTCAATATTCTCTGAAAGGAAAAACAAAAAAGGCCTGCGTAGGGAATATTTACAAATTCTCCATTGATTATTCCCTCGGCTTATGATAGAATAAAACTGGGCTACAAGAGCAGGTCGGCGGGGCGCGATTTGCTGCCGGTGAGCGCTTGCGGCTTGACAGAATGTATTGATTAGCCTTTGGGCGAAAGGAGTAATAAACATGACCAACAACAAGTCCGTTTTGAGCTGGATCGAAGAAATGAAGGCGCTGGTCACCCCCGATGAGGTCGTCTGGATCGACGGCTCTGAGGAGCAGTTGGAGGCGCTGCGCAAGGAGGCTGTGGAGTCCGGTGAGCTGATCAAGCTCAACGAGGAAAAGCTCCCCGGCTGCTACTATCACCGCACCGCTCCCAACGATGTGGCCCGCGTGGAGGACCGCACCCTGATCTGCTCCCGCAAGGAAGAGGACGCCGGCCCCACCAACCACTGGAAGGATCCCCAGGAAGCCTACAAGATGCTGTTTGACATTGCCCGCGGCACTTACAAGGGACGCACCATGTACGTGATCCCCTACTCCATGGGCCCTGTGGGTTCTCCTCTGGCCAAGATCGGCGTGGAGCTCACCGACTCCATCTACGTGGTGCTGAACATGTCCATCATGACCCGCGTGGGCCAGAAAGTTTGGGATGTGCTGGGCGACAGCGAGGACTGGGTGAAGGGTCTCCATGCCAAGTGCGACGTGGACCCCGAAAAGCGCTGGATCTGCCAGTTCCCCGAGGACAACACCATCATCTCCGTGAATTCCGCTTACGGCGGCAACGTGCTGCTGGGCAAGAAGTGCTTCGCGCTGCGTATCGCTTCCTATCAGGCCAAGAACGAGGGCTGGATGGCTGAGCATATGCTGATCTTGGGCATTGAGAATCCCCAGGGCGAAGTGAAGTATGTCTGTGCCGCGTTCCCCTCTGCTTGCGGCAAGACCAATCTGGCTATGATGATCCCGCCCGAGGGCTACAAGGCTAAGGGCTATAAGGTCTGGACCGTAGGCGACGATATCGCCTGGATGCGTCCCGGCGAGGACGGCAGACTGTATGCCATCAACCCCGAGAACGGCTTCTTCGGCGTTGCCCCCGGCACCAATATGAAGTCCAATCCCAACGCTTTGATCTCCACCCAGAAGGGCACCATCTTCACCAACGTGGCCCGGAATCTGGACGACAACACCGTGTGGTGGGAGAGTCTGGACAAGAATCCTCCCGTCAACGCGGAGGAGTGGAAGGGCGAGCGCGTCAACGGCCCCGAGTATGTGGCGGAAGGCAACAAGCTGGCCCATCCCAACAGCCGTTTCACCGCTCCCACCAAGAACTGCCCCTGCCTGTCCAGCGAGTTTGAGAATCTCAAGGGAGTTCCGGTTTCCGCCATCATCTTCGGCGGCCGCCGTCCCGATACCGTGCCGCTGGTCTATCAGTCCCGCAGTTGGAACAACGGCGTGTTCATCGGCTCCATCACCGGTTCCGAGACCACCGCTGCCGCCGCCGGCGCCGTAGGCGTTGTGCGCCGCGACCCCATGGCTATGCTGCCCTTCTGCGGATATCACATGGGCGACTACTTCCAGCACTGGATCGAGATGGGCGAAGTTCTGGGCGACAAGGCTCCCAAGATCTTCAACGTCAACTGGTTCCGCGTAGACGAGGAAGGCCACTTCATTTGGCCGGGCTTCGGCGACAATCTCCGTGTTCTGGAGTGGATCATCAAGCGCTGCGAGGGCAAGGTAGACGCCGTGGAGACCCCCATCGGCTACGTGCCCCATGCGGAAGACATCAATCTGGAAGGCCTTGAGGACTTCTCCATCGATACCCTGAAGGGGATTCTGGAAGTGGATAAGGCCAAGTGGGCTAAGGAAGCCGCCGGTGTAGAGGAATTCTACAAGCAGTTCGGCGACAAGCTGCCCGCCGCCCTCCGCGCCGAGCTGGAGACTTTAAAGAAGAACTGCCAGTAAGCGCAAGCAATATGAATAGAATGGAACCGGGGCTTTGCCCCGGTTCTTTTGTGCTGAAGTTTCCCCTTTTAGGAAAACTTCGCGAAGATTTCCCGAAGGGAAATCTTTTGCCCGGCCCTTTTCGCTTCCCCAAAGAAAACCTTGCGACTGTTCCGGAAAAAGACTATAATAAAGAACAAATACGGATTCGTGAGGAAAGAAGTTTGAAAACAAGTTTTCAAACTTCCGGTTTTGCGACCTTTGTCGCCGTAAGGGACGGTGACAATTTCGCCTTGCGAAACCGGCCGCAATTCCCGCAGAAAGGTGGCTTTCGCGTTAGCAAAAGCAATGATTATAAGAATGAGTTCTTCGGCAAAAAATAAGAAAGCGATAACGAGGAAAATACAATTCTGGCTGATCCTGCTGGGCATCGTTTTGGTGGCTGTCGGGCTGTTGATTTTCTTTCTGACCGGGGACGACATGTATGAAGTCACCACTTTTTCCATGGGCACCTATGTTTCCCAGCGAGTCTACGGCAAAAACCGGGAAGAAGGCGCACGCCTGGCGGCACAGGCCGTGCAGGAGCTGGATGACCTGATCTCCTGGCGAAGTGGAACAGGCGACGTGGCGGCCATCAACGCAGCGGCGGGAAGTGATTTTGTGCCGCTGGATGGGCGCACCGAGCGGGTGCTGCGCTCCGCCATGGACGTATGCGAAAAGAGCGGCGGCGCGCTGGACATTACCATCGCCCCCATCAGCCGTCTGTGGGATTTTGACAACGATCCCCATCTGCCCCCAGACGATATGATCCAAAAATTTCTCACGAAGGTGGATTTTTCCGCACTGTCCCTGCCCGGAGACGGCACGGCGGCCCTGCGGCTGCATGAGACCGCCATCGATTTAGGGGCCGTGGGAAAGGGTGCGGCTTGTGACGCCGCCATTGACGCCTATCAGCAGGCAGGGGTGAGCAGGGCTGTGGTCGCCGTGGGCGGTAGCATTGGCGTATACGGCAAAAAACCTTTCGGCGAGCCTTGGAAAATTGCCATTCGCGATCCCAACGGAGACGGCGGGCTGGGCACGATTTCCCTGACGGAGGGCTTTGTTTCCACCTCCGGCAGCTATGAAAAATATTTTACGGAAAACGACAAGACCTATCACCATCTTCTCGATCCCGACACCGGCTACCCGGCGGAAAACGGCCTTTTGAGCGTGACGGTGAAAAGCAAAGAGGGAGCTCTCAGCGACGGGCTGTCTACCGCCTGTTTCGTGTTGGGGCCGGAGAAAAGCCTGCCCCTCCTAAAGGAATTCGACGCCGATGCAGTTTTCGTCGCGGAAGACAGGCAGGTGTACGTGACCGAAGGCATTTGGGAGGATTTTACCCCCAACGGAGACGGCTTTTATGCGGTGAAACTGCTCCCGGAGTGACAAACATCTTGCAGATGGTCTCCATTGGATGTAAAATAAAGGAAAACAATCAGATAGGAGCGATCGTATGAACAAAGTAATTCAGACGGAAAAGGCGCCGGCGGCCATCGGGCCCTATTCCCAGGCCATTCAAGCAGGGGATTTCCTCTACACCTCCGGACAGCTTCCGGTAGACCCTGCCACAGGGGAACTGGCAGGCAGCGACATCACCGCTCAGGCGGAGCAATCTATCAAGAACGTGGGCGCGATTTTGGAGGAGGCAGGCTTCCGGTACACCGATGCTGTGAAAACCCTGTGTTTCCTGGCGGATATGGCGGATTTCGCCGCGTTCAACGCCGTTTATGAGAAGTATTTCACCGGCAAGCCCGCCAGAAGCTGCGTGGCGGTCAAGCAGCTTCCCAAAAACGCCCTGTGCGAGGTGGAGGTTGTCTGCTGCAAGCAGCATTGATGTGTTCTGCAAAAATGATATCTGCGAAAACGGGAGAGGCGTCAGACTCTCCCGTCTTTTCCGTCTTGACACCCACCGCTTCATAAGGCTATAATAGGGTGGAAAAAAGAGAATATCGAGGTGTAGCTCACCTGGTAGAGCGCTTGGTTTGGGAGTGTGTACGCGACCCGGCCGGTGCTGATTTTGAAAACGCCGGGAGCCCGCACAGTAGCTGGATTTGCGGGATTTTGAAATTTTGACAAACGAGCGAAAAATCTCGTTTGACCACATGTTTGACCACAACGGCGACCACATAAAAACTGAATATCGAGGTGTAGCTCACCTGGTAGAGCGCTTGGTTTGGGACCAAGAGGCACGGAGTTCGAGTCTCCGCACTTCGACCAAAGGTGAGTCCTGTAAGGGACTCACCTTTTTTGTAATTACTATTAGACAACCCGGGAAAAAATGTCGACTTATATCAATTATAGTGTTATAATAAATTAAAAATGTTACGGTGTATCATCAGTAGATTAGGATTATTTTGATTACTAAGGAGGTTAACATGGAGTATGGAGATTAAAATGGAGTATATTGTTGCATTAATTGGGGCAGGTGGAACAGTATTAGCGGCAATTCTAGGTGCTTTGATTGCTAGTGGATTTGTTAGCCAAATGTTTAAACGCAATGTACTTCCCCTATTTCGGACATATTCGGACAAAAAACATGATGTACATAGGCTGATGCGAGGAGCGACAGAAAACATTTATTTTGTTGTATCTCTAGGGGATCAGCTACTTAAAAAATATGGAGAGAAAATGCAATCGTATTTAGAGAGAGGAGTCAAGCTAAAATTTCTCATTCATGAAGAATCGAAGTATCTTGAGCTAGAGAATTACATTAATGATTGTCCAAAAAGTGATGACAAAAAGCTGATAGATGATCGAAACGAAGTTTTGGATATACTTAGAGGCCTTAAGCAAAAATATCCGAAGCTTGTAGAAATACGGGAATCTTCTCTATTCTTTTCGGCATCATATATCGGTATTGACATTGAAGAAAACCTAATTACCAATGAACGGCCTTCGAGTTCGATAATACAAGTAATGCTATACCAATACGAAGTACAGGCTAAAAATAGTCCTATAACCTATTTTACTCCTAAAACTAACCGAGATCTGTTTGAAAGCACGGCAGAGAGTATATTAAAAATGTGGAATGCTGCTACTAAACTTGAGATGAATAAAAAAGGGGGAGAAGCGTTTTCCTCCTAAGACAACCTGATACACATACAGATTAAGAACTAAGCCCCTCGTTGGCAATCTACAAGTCTTGGGTATTGCAGAGCTTCTTTAGGTACAATCATACTTGGGAAAACCCCCTCCGAAACAAACTGTTTCAGAGGGGGTTTCTTTGTCTACAGCGGTGTAGAATTTGACCCGCCTTTTTACCTAATCAGGCGGTCTACTGTGGACTTGATTTGCGCGATAATTGCAGGGTCGGCAGTATCTTTAACAGCAACTGTTGAGGGAATGAAATCCTTCCCGGCAAGCGTCACGCCCAGCAGGACTTTCGCCCAGCAGCACGCCAGAACAAAGCGCCCGTAGAGAAAACTCATGTGGAACCCGTCCCGGCAGAGGGACATTCCGCTCTCCTGCACAACAAATGGCGGTTCTTTCCGAAGGGCTTGTATCACGTCGCCGCAGGGAATCATGCGCAGTTTGTACTTTTCCGCTATCGCACGGTAATTCTCCGAAAGCCGCCGGTACATCTCCCCTTGATCGCGGTTGTATCTCGGGAATGCGCCGTGACCGCTGTCGATCTCATACGCCCAAGTCTCATGCACCACAAATTCCGCGTGCGGGGCGAGTTCGCGCACATGATCCAGCAGCAGCCCGAAAAACGGCTCGTATGTATCCAGCCAGCCGCTGTCGTGGCTGGCCTGCTGGGTCACAACGAAGTCCCAATCCTCCTCGCGGAGCATCTCGTCGATAGACGCGTGCCGTTCGGTGAGTACGCCGTTCACCTGCACCTGGTACATCGGGATATTCCCGCAGATGTTTTCCCAGTGCCGCTCCAGCGAACACCCGCCGACATAGAGATTTATTACCTTTGTCTCCACGCCCGCACTCTCCGCCAGCCCGTGCAGATATTTCGTGGCGTCCTCCGAAAAGCTGTTGCCGATGGCAAGTATCTTTTTCATAGGTTTCTCCTCCGTTCCAACGGTGTAATAACATCATAGGGGTTATTTGGAGGGAAGTCAATATTTTGAAGGGAAGTTCACATTTGGCAATGCTGATGCTTCCATGATGGCCCTAACGAATAATTAGGGGAAGGAGTTTTGACAACGAGGATATGTTAATTGAGTGGAGAAAAGACTTAATGTGTAATTCCGGTGAAAGAATAGATAAGAACAGCAAGAGAACGAAAAGCCATTTTGATGTGAAGGAAAAAATGAGTGGACGCTACCTTCATTATCTTCTCGCTATTGCACTTAGTTAGCAGGAGGTATATAATATATTTGCCTTAGCTTATAGAATAAGTTATGTAATAAAAATACTATTTCAAGTTTCAGATGAAGAGTATAAGGGAGGTTGTCATATGAATTCACTACTTGATTCTTTTCCTACAGAGAAAGTCTCATTATATAAGCGTAATGGGGAAATAGTTGAAGAAATTAAAGCGTTAGTTGGATCAAATAAATTTAATATAGATGATCTTTCTGCAAATATTGAAGAAGGCGATTTCTTCATCAGATCTCTCCCTAATGGTTCTAAAGAATACTATTGTGTAATCGATAGGGGGTTTTATAAGGGAGGTGGCGGTATTCCTGATCACTATCAGTCAAAAGTTTCTAAAGTCAGTAAAGAAGAAATGGAACATTCTTTAAAGAAAGGCAATACGAAAGGGGAAGAGCTTGAAAAAACAGGGAAACGGGTTAATAAGCTTTTTATCTCCCACTCCAGCAAAGACGGGCAGTATGTTAAAGCTTTTGTGGAGCTGCTCGAAGATATAGGTATTTCGGAAGGGTCCATTATTT
>JAFLRP010000194.1 GCA_022511515.1 Acutalibacter sp. | reverse complement strand
AAAGGGCAAGTCTGTCCGCCCCGACATCATTCTGGGCATCTGCGGCGAGCACGGCGGCGACCCGACCACCATCGAGTTCTGCCACAACGTAGGTCTGACCTATGTTTCCTGCTCTCCCTTCCGTGTTCCGATCGCCCGTCTGGCCGCCGCTCAGGCCGCCATCAAGAATCCGAGAAAGTAAGATATCAGGATTCTGAAACCTTTGCACAACAACGAGAGCCGTGCCTTTTGGCACGGCTCTTTTGTAGGTTTGGGCAGTGAAACAATTTCACTTTATTTCCCCGTATTCTGCTCCTGATATTGAATCGGCGTGCAGCCGTATCTTTTGAGAAAGGCGCTGATAAAGTGGCTGGAGGAGGAGAATCCAACTCTGTCGGCGATCTCCTGCACCTGCAACTCGCTGAATTTCAACAGCTCTGCGGCGGATAGCAGTCGATATTTCATCAGATATTGATGAGGGGTGCAGCCGTTTTCCTTTTTAAACACACGGGTCAGGTGAGCGGTGGACACGAACAGAGACCCGGCAATGTCCTCGATTCGCACAGGCTCCTCGTAATGCTGCTCGATAAAGGAGATCACCTGCGCGGAAAGAGATTCTGACTGGGGTTTTTCGCACAGGTCAAAGGCGATCAAATGCAGCAGCTCGCTGACCTTCTGCGAAATCTTCAAAGGGCTGTTATCGGTGTAGGTCTGGCACAGGGAAAGAAGTTTTTCCATGCGCTTGGGGTAGTCGTGATCGGAATTGAATTCCCGCACAAAAAAGCATCTCCTGGCAACGGCGTCCAAAAATTCATCGGAGATGATCCCCGTCGGGTGTATCCAGTAAAATTCCCAAATTTTCCCGTTAGGCGTGCCGTAGCTGTTGGGGACATTTCGGGGAATGAAAGCCACCGTACCGGCAGGCAGGTCGTATTCCGTGTCCTCCAATTTCATATGCCCGCAGCCGCCTACGGTGATCAAAATCAGATGTTCTCTGCTGCCCTGAGGGCGGGACCACTGATACCGATCATTGCATTTGTGCCAGCCCACGGATTCCAGAGAAAATAAGCCTTGATTCTGCAGCGTGGGCACAATACTTGCCAGCCTGACCTGACCGAAATCTCCGTTTTCATGATACATAATAAAACCACCGAATATCAAAAAATTGATTATTTGTGTCAAAAAGGAAACACTGTCTTTCCGACCGGTTGACGTGCACATTTTCCTTTGTTAGGATGAAGCCATAGACCAAGTATTGGGAGGATCTTTACTATGGCAATGACAACATGGGAACGCTTTAAGAGAACCTTTGAGCACAAAGAGGCCGACCGCATCCCTATCACCGACGAGCCCTGGTTCACCACCATCCGCCGTTGGAATCAGGAGGGGATGCCTCAGGACGTGGACTGGTGCGATTATTTTGATATCGACAAGGTGCAGCACATCAACATTGATATCTCGCCCCGTTTCCCCAGAGAAGTATTGGAAGAAACGGACCGCTATATCATTTACACCTCTCCCTGGGGTGTGACCATCAAGGAATTTAAGGATTCCCAATCCACTCCGGAGAATCTGGATTACAAGGTGGTGGACGCAGACGCGTGGGAAAAGGCCAAAGCCCGCATGACCTTGGAGGATGACCGCATCCCTTGGGACATGCTGAAAAAGAACTTCGATAAGTGGAGAGCAGAGGGCGACTGGATCAGGGGCAATTTCTGGTTCGGCTTCGACGTGACCCATGCCCGCATGATGGGCACGGAGACGACCCTCATCGCCATGATGGAAGAGCCGGAGCTGGTGGAGGATATCTTCGACACCTATCTGAACCGCTGCGAGCAGCTTTTCACCCGCATTTGGGACGCCGGCTATCACTTTGACCAGATGTGGTGGTGGGATGACATGGGCTACAAGGGCACGACCTTCTTCTCACCCAACCTGTACCGCAGCCTGCTGAAACCCTACCACACCAGAGCCGTCAAATGGGCACACGACCACGGCATTTTCGCCGAGCTTCATTCCTGCGGCAATGTGATGACCCTCATTCCCGATTTGCTGGAGACCGGAGTGGATGCCCTGAATCCGCTGGAAGTCAAGGCGGGCATGGATTCCCTGAAGCTCAAGCAGGAAGTCGGCGACAAGCTGGTGCTCCATGGCGGCATCAACGCCCAGCAGTGGCCCAACACCGAGGCGGTTATCGCGGAGATCAATGAGAAGATTCCCGTCCTGAAGCAGAACGGCGGCTACATTTTCTCCTCCGACCATTCCGTCCCCGACGATGTGAGTCTGGAGAACATGAAGCGCATTATTGAAGCTGCCAAAAAGGCCGGCAGCTATTGATTGAATTGCCATTATACTACACCGTTTTAACAGAAAATTCAAGGAGGATAACCCATGATTTTACGTGAAATTGCGGAACAGTTGGAAGCCGGAAAGGCAAAAGCAACAAAAGAATTGGTACAGAAGGCACTGGACGAGGGCGTGTCCGCTCAGGACATTCTGAAGGACGGATTGCTGGCCGGCATGAGCGCCATCGGTGAGAAGTTTAAGAAGAACGAGGTTTTTGTGCCCGAAGTGCTGATGGCCGCCCGCGCCATGAATCAGAGTTTGGAAATTTTGAAGCCCCTGCTGGCCGACGCCGGCGTGGAAGCTGCAGGCAAAGTGTGCATCGGCACGGTGCAGGGAGACCTGCACGATATCGGAAAGAATCTTGTAAAAATGATGCTGGAAGGCAAGGGATTTGAGGTCATCGATCTGGGCACCGACGTCGCCCCCGAGACCTTTATCAACGCCGCCATCGAGAACAACTGCGACATCATTTGTTGCTCCGCTCTGCTCACCACCACCATGCACGTCATGGAGGACGTGGTCAAGGCGGCGGAAGCTGCCGGAATTCGCGACCGGGTGAAGATCATGGTTGGCGGCGCGCCCGTCAATGAGGCGTTCTGCAACCAGATCGGCGCGGACGGCTACACCGTCGACGCTGCCAGCGCTGCGGATATGGCCCTTTCCTTTGTAAAGTAAACGGGGCAGAAGTTTGTCCTCCGGTCAACATCCTCAAAGTTTCCCTGCGGAAAACTTTTGAAGGAAATATGCATTTCTCAAAGAAAGGCAGCTTTCGCTCATGCGAAAGCAATGGTGACTTATGAATATCAAAGAATACCTTTGGAACGCTGCCAAGTCGGAATCTCACCGGGGACTGCCCGTGTTGTCCTTTCCTGCCGCTCAGAAGCTGAACGTAACGGTGGAGCAGTTGGTAAAGGATTCTGAGCTGCAGGCAAGGGCCATGGAAACAGTGGCAAGGGAGACGGACAGTCTGGCGGCGGTCAGCCTGATGGATCTGTCTGTGGAAGCGGAAGCCTTCGGCGCGAAGGTCAATTTCTCCGAAAATGAAATTCCCGCCATTGTGGGGCAATTGATCTCCGACGAGGACGAGGCTAAGGCTTTAGCAGTTCCCTCTCTGGACGCTGGCCGGGCCAAGGTCTGTGTTGAGGGCGTCCGTCTGGCAAAGGAACGCATCAAGGATAAACCCCTGCTGGCGGGAATTATCGGGCCTTTCTCTCTGGCGGGACGGCTTATGGACGTGACGGAGATCATGTACATTTGTTTCGACGAGCCGGAGACGGTTCACATCGTGCTGGAGAAGGCTACGGAATATCTGATCGAATACGGCAAGGCCATGAAAGCTGCCGGTGCGGACGGCATTCTGATGGCGGAGCCGCTGACGGGCATTTTGAATCCCGAGATGGCCCGGGAATTTTCCGTCCCGTATGTGAAACGGATCATCGACGCTTTGCAGGACGACGAGTTCAGCATCATCTATCACAACTGCGGCGGGTCAGTGCCGAAGATGCTGGACAGCATCTTTTCTCAGAACGCCGTGGCATACCATTTCGGCAATGCCGTGAACATGGAAGAAATTCTGGCTGCAGCTCCGGCGGACGCGCTGTGCATGGGCAATGTAGACCCTGCCTCCCAGTTTGCCCAGGGCACGCCGGAATCCATCCGGGCCGCCACCAAGGATTTGCTGGCAAAGTGCGGCGGGTACAAGAATTTCATTCCTTCCTCCGGATGCGATATTCCTTACCACTCCAAGTGGGAAAACATTGACGCATTTTTTGAGGCTTTGAGAGATTAATTTTCCTTTTTATTAAGGAGAAAGTAAGATGAATTACGACAAATTGACGGAAGCCGTTATCAAAGCAGGCGCGGGAAAAGCGGTGGTCATTCCCGGCAGCAAGATCGTGACCTCCGAAAGCTTCCGGGAGATTTGCGCCGGAAATGGCTGCGGCCGTTATGGGCGCTGTTGGATGTGTCCGCCCGATGTAGGGGAGATCGGTGAGTTGATTGAGGCTGTCAAAAGCTTTCCCAAAGCTCTGCTCTATCAGAATGTTTTTGAGCTGGAGGACAGTTTTGACATCGAGGGAATGGAACGGAGCGCCAAGCTTCACGGACAGATCAGCCGCAAGGTAGAGAAAGCGGTGAAGCCCCTGCTGCCGGAAGGGTATTTGCACCTCATTAACGGCGGCTGCGGTTTTTGCGAGACTTGCGCGAAAGCGGAAAACAAGCCCTGCATTTCTCCCGAAAATGCCATGGCTTCCATGGAAGGCTGCGGCATCGACGTGTACAACACAACAAAGGATACCGACCTAAAGTATATCAATGGACAGGATACGGTCACATTTTTCAGTATTATCCTGCTCCCGGAGGACGACAATGTTTGAGCTGACGGTTTGGAAAAACGGGATCGCCCATAAGGTTTCCTTTGAACAGGCAGCGTTTCTGGACGCCATCTTGGAGCAGGCCGGATTTTCCCGGCCCCACCCCTGCGGCGGCCATGGCAACTGCGGCAAATGCGCCGTAGAGCTGTCCGGCGCTGTTTCCGAGCCCAATGAGCAGGAAATGCTTGCCGGAAAGCGGTTGTCCTGTCAGGCTCTGGTGCTGGGGGATGCCACGGTGGTTCTGCCCGATGAAGAATTGTCCATGCGGATCGAAACCGAGACGGGAGCAGGGTCCTACGTATTGTCACCCATGCCGGGAACTGTAGGCGCTGCCGTGGATATCGGCACCACCACGGTGGCGGTGAAGGTGTTCGATTTGAAAACCGGCGATTGCTTGGGAACGGCCGCTGCGCTGAATCCTCAGACCTCGGAGGCGGCGGATGTGATGGGCCGTATCGAAGCGGCCATGAACGGCAGCCTTTCCCTGCTGCAGGCCCAGGTGACGGACTGCATCGCTTCGCTGCTGGAGCAGGCGGGAAAATCCTGGGATATGCCGGATTTTCTGGTCATCACCGGCAACACCACCATGCTGTACCTGCTGACCGGTAGAAACCCGGAAAGTCTGTCCCACGCGCCGTTTTTGGCGGAAACGCTGTTTGATACCGACATGGAATTTTCCGGCAGTCAAGCCTATCTGCCGCCCTGTATGAATGCCTTCGTAGGGGCAGATATCACCTGTGCGGTGCTGGCGTCTGAAATGTGCAGATCTGATAAGATTTCCCTGCTGTGCGATATCGGCACCAACGGGGAGATCGCCCTGTGGAAGGACGGTGTGCTGTACGTGACCTCCACAGCGGCCGGTCCAGCCTTTGAAGGCGCGGGAATTTCCTGCGGCTGCGGCAGCGTGACCGGCGCGATAGATAAGGTGTGGCTGGAACAAGGGGAGCTGCGCATTCACACCATCGGCGAGAAACACCCGGTGGGCATCTGCGGATCGGGACTCATCGACGCCATTGCTTGTGGCCTGCAAAGCAGTCAGATCGATGAAACCGGGGCGCTGGAAGAAGATGATTTTCCTTTGGCGCAGGATGTGGTTATTCAGCAAAAGGATATTCGAGCGGTGCAGTTGGCCAAGGCCGCCATCGCCGCCGGAATTGAAACTCTGCTGGAAACGGCGGAAACAAGTGCCGAGGAAATCGAAACGCTGTACATCACCGGCGGATTCGGCAGTCACCTGGATGTGGCAAGCGCTGTAGAAATTGGATTGCTGCCGCCAGGAATCGAAAGCCGCACCGTAGTTTTGGGAAACGCCGCTTTGGCGGGGGCCGCCCGTGTACTCCTGAATCAGGGGGAAAAAGGGGAACTCCAAAGGATCGCCGGACTTTCCCGGCATGTCAATCTGGGCGGCAACCCATCTTTTAATGAAAAATACATAGACCATATGATTTTGGGGAAGGATTTTTGAGGATCGAGTCCTCAACTAGAGGAGAACTCCCGTTCTGAAACAGAACGGGAGTTCTCCTCGTTATCCGCAATGATTCAAAAATCCGTCAGTCGCCGGAACAGGTCCGTCATCAGAGCGTCCCGGGAAAGGTTATCCACATAGCGCATGGGAATGTCCAGCGCTTTTTCTTCGTAATGGTGGGTGTAGTCCGGCAGACGTACCGGCAAAACCTGAGAGGAGAAAAATTTTCCGTCCGTGTCCAGAAGCCACGCCACGGCAGTCACATCCCAAATCACCCGTGTCCAAGGCGTTCCGGCGGCGTAGGCTTCCGCCTCCCGGATGGTGTTTTCAGCCAGATAATCCGCCAAGGGGTTTTTCCTGGAAAGCCAGTGGCGAAGCTCTGCGCCGGATACAGAGAACTGCTTCACCACGCCGTCGCAGGGAAGCTGGACAAAAGGAACCCTGCTGCCCATGACCACCCGAGCGGCGGCGATATCCTGCATCATGTTGAATTCTCTGGTGTGGGAAAGGTGTCTCGCGTTGCCGCCCAGCCAGACCACCACCATGTTTTCCCGAATGGCGGGATTCATCAGCAAAGCGGAAGCAATATTGGTGATGGCGCCGATAGCTACGACATAAAGGGGATATTCCGGGGAGTACTCCATGGCAAGCTGAGAAAGGTCTTGCGCGGCAGGGGAGAGCACAGGTGTGTTCTCATCCGGCAGATACCGGGGCGAGCCCTCCAACACGCATTCCTCCAAGTCCTCCCGGTCCGCCAGACGGAGCAGACGGAGAATTTCCTCATAGCTTTTCAGCATGCCGTCCTCCGGTCCGCTGGACTTTTCGTTGTGAAAGGGCGCGGCGTAGAAGCGGACCGGCGTAAGCTTTTCTTCAGCGTGCAGGAGATAAGAAATGGCAAATTGATCGTCAATTTCGTTGTAGGCGTCGGTATCTAAAACCACGTCCACTCTGCCTTCCGGCGGAGTGAGATTTTTGAGGAGCTGTTCCCTTGTCATAACGGATCACACCTTTCTGTTACAGGAAAGTATAACTGTAAATGACTGGAAAGGCAAGGGAAAAGTGAAAAATGTAAGAAATGGAGCGTTTGCTTTTCCCCCTGCAATATGCTATTCTTTGGACAGCGACATTCTTTTAGGGGGTGACGATGTGCTCTGCGCAGTTTCCTATCCCGAGACCTTTTCCGCTAAAAAAGAAGAAGCCGCCTACCAGCATCTCCTTGGCCGAAAGCTGTTGTACTGGGCGATGGAGCAGGAATATGGTGCGGATCCCGCTCTGCTTTCCGTAGAAGGGGGAGAGCATGGCAAACCTTATTTCTCCAATCACCCGGCCGAGTTTTCCATTTCCCATTGTCAAGGATATGTATGCTGCGCCCTCAGCGAACATGAAATCGGTGCGGATATGGAGGTTTTGAGAGAATATGATCCCCGGATTGCCCGTCGTATTTGTACCGAAGACGAGCTTCACTTTCTGGAGACCTGCACCCGGCGGAATGAAGCATTCACGGTTTTATGGACCTTAAAGGAAAGCCGAATGAAGCTTTCCGGCGAGGGCACTCATTTCGGATTCCAAAAGGCTGAATTCCTCTGGGATGAGGAAAAATTCAGCGCGGTAGAGAAGCGTGTATCTGCCGTGACATTTGAGCCCTTTCCCAATGTGTTTCTCTCTGTCTGCACCGAGGGCAAGCTTCCGACGGAGGTAAAAATTATTTCCCTTTCCAAAATTTTATGAAAAAGGCGAGGCCCTGAGCCCCGCTTTTTTGCGCCCCAAAAAAGGTTGTCATATCCCATCCCCGATCCTCATAGGTATTGTGCAGGAAAGGCAGCAAATTGCTGCCATACAGAGAGGAACGGTGGAAGATGGTCTTATCACTGAAAGCAAACAGAAAACGGGTGATTGCTTTTCTCATTCTTGTAGCGGTGGTTGTCGGCGCTTGTATTTTCCTGCACAGCGGCAAGGATGAAGAAGAAAAGAAGGAATTCCCCGGAGAAACAAACGAACAACGGGTGGCCTTTTTGCAGAGCTTCGGCTGGCAGGTGGAGGAAACCCCTGCGGAGACCAGAGAGGTGATGATCCCCGCCCAGTTCAACGACGTGTACACTACCTACAATGTGATGCAGAAGGCACAGGGGTTTGATTTGAAGCCCTATGCCGGTGAGACCTGCACCCAGTACCGCTATAAAATCAACAACTATCCCAACGAACCAGAGGTCTACGCCACCCTGCTGGTGTACGGCAAGCTCATCATCGGCGGAGATTTGGCCTGCGCCGAGGTGGACGGCTTCATGCATGGCTTTGCCGCTGACAGCGCCCATTACGGCGAAACCGCTGAAAGCAGGTCGGCCGGTACAGAAAGCAGTGCGCCGGTGAGCTCGGCCTGCGATAGCAGCTCCATGCCGGAGGGCGATGCGGAAAGCGCTGCAGCAGAAGAAAGCCATCCGGAATCTTCCGCTTTAGAGGGCGACGCAGATCCCGTCTCCTCCGCCGTTCCCGAATCGGAGATCGATACGGCGGCCGAGGTGGACGACGATATCTACCCAACAGACTGATATATCATAGGAAAAAGGCGCGGTGATGCCGTGCCTTTTTTGCAGTGGAAATCTCCCTGCCTTTCTGTTACAATACAGATATCAGGAAAAGAGGGGAGGAAAACATATGCCGGAACGGCTGGACAAATTCTTATCGTCCCAAAATTTGGGGAGCAGAAAAGATGTGACCCTGCTTGTACGCTCCGGCAGGGTACAGGTCAACGGAGAAACCGTCCGGGACGCCGCCCAAAAGATCGAGCCGGAAGCGGATTCTGTGACGGTGGACGGGACGGAAGTCGCCTACCGAAAGCATCTGTATCTCATGATGAACAAGCCGGCGGGGGTGCTTTCCGCCACAGAGGACAGCAGGGCACAGACCGTGTTGGACCTGCTGCCCCCTGAACTCTATCGCCGCGGGCTGTTCCCGGCAGGCCGTCTGGACAAGGACACGACGGGATTGCTCATCATCACTGACGACGGCGATTTTGCCCATAAAATGCTGGCTCCGAAAAGCCATGTCTATAAATTGTATGAGGCGGAAACCTTGCGCCCGGTGACCGAGGAGGACGCGGAGGCCTTTGCCGCCGGTATCACTCAGGGCGGGCAGACCTTCGCTCCCGCCCGCCTTTGGACGAAAATGCGGCAGGGCAGGGAGGTTGCGCTGGTGGAAATTCGGGAGGGAAAATTCCACCAGGTCAAGCGGATGTTTCAGGCTGTGGGGAATCAGGTCGTTTCCCTCAAGAGGCTCAAGATAGGGGGTCTTTCTTTAGATGAAACACTACCGGCTGGGGGCGCCAGACTTCTCACTGAGGAGGAAATAGGCTCCATTTTTATGGCAAATTGCACATAAAAACTTGCTTTCCTTTGGTTTTTATGGAAACCTCATAAACAATTCGGACAAAATTTGGGTAATAAATGGATATCTTTCCTACGTTTGGTCTGTTATACTGTAGGAAATCAAAAAACCGATGTGCGGGCGGAATCGTAGCACGTCGGGTAACAGGAGGAATTTCTGAATGGCAAGTGTAACTCTGAAAAACGTTTATAAGATCTATGCAGGCGGCGTAACGGCAGTTACCGACTTCAATCTGGAGATCGAAGACAAGGAATTTATCATCCTGGTCGGCCCCTCCGGCTGCGGCAAGTCCACCACCCTGCGTATGATCGCTGGTCTGGAAGAGATCAGCAAGGGCGAACTGTACATCGGCGACGCGCTCTCCAACGAGATCGCTCCCAAGGACAGAGACATTGCGATGGTGTTCCAGAACTATGCTCTGTATCCCCACATGACCGTGTTTGACAACATGGCGTTCGGTCTGAAGCTCCGCAAGACTCCCAAGGATGAGATCAAGCGCCGCGTGGAAGAGGCTGCCCGTATTCTGGACATCTCCCACCTGCTGG
>JAFLRP010000193.1 GCA_022511515.1 Acutalibacter sp. | reverse complement strand
AGCGTCTTTTCCCTTGGGTGCGATCGGCAAAAATGGCTGTCAAGCTGCCGTTTTTGCAGGTAACGGGCAATGAGAACGCGCCGCTCTGATAGGCGGCGGGACGGACAGCACACAGATTTCGCTCCGCAATTCTTTGCAGCAAGTACCGCGCCGCCAGATCTTCTTCCGGGTGATAGAGCAGCGAGGGGCCAAGCAGACCATTCACCAGCACGAAGCACCCGGCACCGAAAGGACGCTCCCATACACAGGGTGCGCCGTCTTTTGCATAGCGCAGCTCACTCCATGCTTTCCATGGGGCGTTCTCAGAGAATCGCGGAATCAGCCGGGTAAGCAGCCATTTCCCCGCAGGTCTCCCAAACAGGGAAATCTCATATCCGTTGGGGTCGGTTTCCAATCCGTCGGAGATCATGCCGATCTCCTGCGCAATCCCGCCCGGCCAAGGCCGGTACAGCCGCGCGTCGGGGGTCTTTCTGCCGGAGGTGCAGTCCATCGCCACCGTACCGCCGCTTTCGGCAAAGCGCAGGATCCGCCGGGCGTTTTCCTCGCTCCATGCCACCAGATGAGAAAGCACCAGAACCTTCCCCGCCCCCTTCTCCGGGATATCGCAGAGACGGCGCATGGACGCGTTGACGCCGCTTTCCATCAGCAAAACAGTGAGCATGGCCTGTCCCAGCGCGCCGTCGTCGCCCTGCCGACCGGGAACGGTTCCCCCGTTCATGCCGTCTGCCAGTTCCACACACTGGGCGTCGCCGTCAAAGGCCACCAGCACGTCGCTCTCGGCGGGCGTAAAGCCGCCGGTGGTTTCATAGACACGCTTCAGCGTTTTCTGGACCCGAAGGGTCATTTCACTGCGGGGCGAGGTCTGATCGTTGTTGTCCAGCAACCCCCAGTCCCCCGCCTCAAAATCGTAACTGCGGCAGTTCAGGAGCCAACCAGTCACGGTATCGGCTCCCGCGAAAATACCGGAAAGGTAAAACCGGGCCAGCTCGTCAGGCTCCACGCTGCAGGGCTTGTTGGAGGAATTGAGGGTATTGCCGGTCTGCACCTCGGTGACCTCTACCCTTTGCACATTGGGATGGGAGGCGGTCTTTTTGACCCCCGCCGCCATCAGCGCCGGGAAGCGCTCCCTGCCGGTAAAGGTAAAGCTCCATGCAGGGTGGTAGCTGGTCCCCACGTCCCGGACGATTTTCGCCAGCTCGTTTTGATCGATGCCGCTGAGCATGCCGCTGTTTAAGAGCGGCGTGGGATTGATACAGGTGGGCGTTTCGCCGTCATATTTGCGTACCAAATTCTGAATCTGCTGCAATTCCCATTCCAGCCAGCGAGCATTAAAGCGCGCGTAATCCATGTACGGGCGGTAGGACCGCCAGTTGTTGTTTTTGTGCTCGGGCCGGGCGATTTCCTCCGGGAACTGCACCGCGTCAAAATCCGGATACCCCGTGCGCCAGCGCCGGTTCAAGGCCGCAATATCGCCGGCATATGTTTTCTCTAAATACACCTGCCAGTGACGTCTGGCTTCCTCGCTTTTGTCCCATGCCCCGGCAGGCTCGTTCCAGAGAATCCACTGCCCTAACGCCGGGTGACGTCCGTAGCGCGTCACGCATTGTTCCACATAGCGTTCGATGGCCGGCCACTGGCTTTCCTCCAAAATGCCGGTGTGAGAGTGCAGCAGCAGGGGCGTGCCGATGTGCCACGGTCCGGAATTGGCGGTAAGCGTGGCTTTGACTTTGATCCCATACTTTTCGCACGCGTCAAACAGCGCGTCGAATACCGCGAAATTCCACTGATCCGGCTGTTCCTCGATCCACGGCCACATAAGAAACGTCCGCAGCCAGCCGATGCCGCTTTCCGCCGCCTGCTTTACCAGAAATTCCACCCGCTCGGGTGAATCGTCCGGCTCTACCCAAATCTGACTGCCTAAATAGTTCGAGCTGTTTTGTTCCATGTTGCTCACCTCAAAGAGATTCTTTCATTTCGTTTTCGCACAGTGCGTGCAGACCAAGCAAGACGGAAGCCTCCGGGTCCGCTGCCAATCGGAATGCCGGCTCACCCCATGGAGTCCAGACTCGCTCTTTTACGATGCCGATCATGCGCTCCGTCAAGGCCGGCCCCCAGCCCAGTACGCCGCCGCTGAGGACGATCAGCTCCGGATCGTAGGCGTACACCAGCGTGATAAGGCAATTCGCCCAGTAGGCGCAGCACTCCTCAAAGAGTTCGATTGCCAGCGGGTCGTTCTGCTCCCAATAGCGCTGCAGCACTTGAAAATCGATCTGCTTTTCCTTTTTCAGCGGGCTTTGTTTGGGCGATTCTTCCACCATATGCTTTAATGCCCAAGTGCTGGCCTGCGCCTCGGCGCAGCCAATTCCCGGGCAGCCGGCGCAGGGTCTGCCGTTCACTTTCAGCGGCGTATGACCCAGCAGCACCCCGGCTTGGGAGTGCTTGCCGCGAATGAGCTTGCCGTCCATTACCGCTGCGGTACCGATGCCCGTGCCCAAGATCATCAGCACAAAATTCTCGCATCCGGCGGCGCTGCCGTATTTTCCCTCTCCCAAGGCAGCGGCATTGGCGTCGTTTTCGATCACCATGGACAGGCCCAGTTTTTCTCTTGTCCAGCTTTTCAGATCGACTTCCGCACAATCCGGATATTTTCCGTTATGCCCCAGAATTTTCTTGTTTTTGGCGTCCACCAAACTGGGAAAGGCAAAGCCCGCCGCTTCGATGAAATACTCCTTTATCCAGTCCTTGCACACTTCTTCCAACTTGGGAAGCAAGGGCTGGAGTCCGGCTTGAGAGTTGGATTCGATCATGGCGGAGGTGACAATTTTCCCATCTGAAACGACTCCCATTTTCACCCGGGAACCGCCTAAGTCGATAGAAATGGTATTCATGCCTTGTTCTCCTCCAGCACCGCTTTGCCGTCCCGGCAGACGACCCTGATCGGAAAGCCCGACCTTTCAATAGAGCCGTAATCGTGCCCCGCGTCGGAGGGCCAGCAAGCCCCCACAATCAGATCTTCCTCGCCGGTGTTCACCAGCCGGTGGGCGATGTGTCCGCCGATATAGTGGAGACTGCCCGGTTCCACCTGTTCCGACCATGCGTTCCCGGTCTCGTCCATGAGAAGAAGCACACCTGTGCCGGAAATCCCCCAGTAGTACTCGGCGGTCTCCCGGCGGCTGTGAAAATGCCCTTTCGTCATGAAGTATTCATTCCCGACTTTACCGGGATGGATCCGGCTGGTGCCGAAGAACAGCCCGCCCGGGGTACCTTCTTGCACAGCCATATGGGAATCCACTTCATACACAATCGTATTCGGGTCCATGGCGGCGGCGACGGCCTGATCGCCGAAGATACCGGCAACATCAGAAAGCCTTTTTGCTGCGTGAGACGTTTCCTCACCGGAAAGCGTGCCGGTTTTTAGGTCATAAGTTGTCAGGCTCTTTTTGATTTCCATAGTTGTAATCCTTGCTTTCGCATTAGCGAAAGCCTCCTTTCTTCGGGAATTGCGACTGGTTTTGCTTCGCAAAAGCAGTCGCAAAACCGGAAGTTTGAAAACTTGTTTTCAAACTTCTTCTCAAATCATTTTGCTGTGTTTGATCAGATGGGTCAGTTCCTTGTGCCAAAGCTTTTCCCGCCACATGCCCACAAACTGGGGACCGCAGAAATTGCTGGTGGCAATGCCCGCCCAGCAGCCGGTTTCCACGGCGGTGGTAACGCCCAGACGATTCAGTTCCAAAATCCAGCCCCAATTGAGCAGCGGCCAGTCCTTGTAATCCACGATGGACCAGCACTCGGTGGTGATGAGAGGTTTTCCGCTGTTCTGCGCCCACCGGGCCAGCAGCTTGATTCCCTCTACCAAAGCGTTGTCGTAGTACTCTTTGTGAGCGCGGTACTCGCGCTCGCCGTTCAGGGCCAGATTGGTGTACCCGATATCGTCAAAGCGCTCATAATTGTAGCCCACTTTCTCATAAAAATCCGTGACGCTGGGCACCCAAAGATGGGGCTCCAAAAAATCCAAATAACCGACATCCATATGCTCGTTGTAGGTGGAGGAAAAGGAGAAGGTCACCGGCACGTCGGGATAGTACTTCTTAAATTCCGCCACGGCAGCCCGCATCCAGTTTTTGCTTTCAATGCTGTCCAGCGGCATATCCTCCTGCCGTAAAAACGGCGCCCAGCAGCTCAGCGGGAACTCGTTGCACAGATCCACATACAGCAGATTGTCCAGCTCTCCCCAAGCCTTCACATAGTCCAGAGTTTTCACCCAGATTTGGGCGTGATCCTCGGGCGTGCGGATTTCCATCTCCGCATGATCCACATCCTGCCGGAACCAGGTGGAAAGCCCCACCCGCACATGGTGTATGCGGCAGGCGGCAAGGAAATCCCTAAAATCGTCTTTCAGGCAGATTCTTGTCACGGCCGGCGCGCCCCAGCTCTGCAAATTCCAAACCGGATTCAGCGTCCACTCCTTTTCGATGTCCTTTGCCACCAGATGGGGAAACGCGTCGATGCGCACCGCATTGTAGCCCCGGTCGGTGAGCTCATCCAGGGCCTGATCCCAGTCCTCGTACCCTGCGCCGGGCCAGCGCCGCTCGATCCAGGAAAATTCCCACATGGTGATGGCGACAGGCTCTTCGATCTTGAATAGTTCTTTTGCTTTTTCTGACAGTGTCATAAGAAATCCTCCCATAATTTTTTATCTTTCGGCGTGGATGACATAAGTGTACCGCGCGGCGTTATAGTAAGACAGCGTGTATTCCTGCACATTGGATTCCTTGCCAAACGAGGTGCGCACCCGCTTCATCACCGGGGCTCCGGGCTGGATCTCCAGCGCTTTCGCGGTCTCGTCGTCGGCGACGATTGCTTCAAACTGCTCCTCGATCTCCACCGGGGCGGTCACTCCCTGCTCTGCCAGCAATTCGTAGAGCGATCCATAGTAGGCATCGTTCTCCATGGGCAGGGAAAAAGTCCCGGGCAAATAGGTGTCAAACAGCACGATAGCCACATCGTCCGCCGTGCGCACCCGCCTGATGCGGTACAGGGCGTCTCCCGGCTGACAGGAGAATATCTCCGCCAACTTTTCATCGGCTTCCACTTGCGCGATTTCCGCCCATCTGGTACCGGGGGTCATGCCCCGGTCTTTCATTTCGTCGGTGAAGCTCTTGATCCGGGTCAGCAGCTCTTCGATTTTCTCTTTCCGGGACACCACTGTTCCTCTGCCCCGGGCGCGGCTCACCAATCCCTCCTGCTCCAGTGCCTGAATAGCCTGCCGCACGGTAATGCGGCTGACGCCGTATAGCTCCTGCAGTTCCAGCTCTGTGGGAATGATCTGCCCGTACTCGTACTCCTTCGATTCGATTTTTTCCTTTAGTTTCTGATAAATCTGCACATACAGGGGAACTGCCCCTTTGGAAGTATCCAGCGTGCTCATAACGTCACCTCCCCGTATTCCGCACAAAGGCGCGGATCACTTTGATGGGTTTCGCTCCCGCCGGTCGAATACGATAAGCGCCGGCGGAAGCGGGCAGGATAAAAGTCTCGGCGTAGTGCACTTCAAAGGGTTCAAACGCACCGGTAGGACTTTCGATAACGGCGGCCTCTCCCTCCACCAGATTCAGCATGTTTACGGTGCCGTCGGTGTCCAGTTCGCAGGCGGTGCGGATTTCGTATCTTCTGGTCTCGATAAATTCCAGCGCGTGCAGGCCGGTGTGTTCTTCGGTATAGTCGGGTGTTTCCGTCACTGTGCAAGTAGGGCTGACCAGATGTTTCTGCACCCACTCGGTACGGCGGTCCCACTGAATGTTTTTCTCGCCGTGGTCAATGTGAATGGGACGGGGCTTGCCGTCCAAGCCCACCCTGCCCCAGTCCCACAGTTTGAAGGTAAAAATGTAGGGCGTGGCGCTGATCTCCAGCACCATACAGCCGGACCCGGAGCAGTGGACGGTACCGGCGGGAATCAGAAAGTGGTCGTGCTTTTTTGCCGGAATTTTATTCACGTACTTCTCTGCATCAAAGGCGATCTCGCCCGTCTGCGCACTGCGCAGGTCGGCGACCATTTCCTCTGGTTTTGCGCCGTCTTTGATGCCCAAATAGACCGACGCGCCCTCCTCGGCGTCGAGGATATAATAGCTTTCGTCCTGGGTGTAGCTCATGCCGAACTGGTTGTGAATGTAGTCGGTCAGCGGGTGCACCTGCAGACTCAAGTTTTGCCCGCCCATGGTGTCCAAAAAGTCAAAGCGAATGGGGAATTCCGCGCCGAACCGAGCGTAGACTTTCTCGCCCAACAGTTCTTTCGGGCAGTAGTACACCAGATTCACCGCTGGGGATTCTACCAACACGCCGTCTACTTCCAGATAGATGCTGTTTTCCTCCGGCACCCCGTCGAAAGACCAGGCGAAATTGGGCTTGTCGGGGTCCAATCCGCAAACCTTCTTCATCCACTGCCCGCCCCACACGCCGGGATCAAAATAGGGCACGGTGCGGAAAGGCCCTGCGACGATTTGCCTGAGGCCCTCCCGGAAAATCTGTCCGGTGAGCATGGCGGGGTCGTTTTTTCGGTTGGTATCCAGATAGTAGTCCATGCGGTCATACAGGCGGCGTTTCAGCTTGTCGGCGATCCGCCACTCGAAGAAGTAGCCCTGCTTGAACTTTTTCAGAGTATCTTCGTCTCCGTTGTCCGTGTGATAGTTGCCCATACCGGCCCGGTACCGCTGCTGGATCTCCCACCGCGCCAGATCGGCGTAGACCAGAATGTCCGCCTCGCAGAGCTCCGCTGCGCCGAATCCATAAACTAACACCAGCCCTTGGACTCTGTCGATTTTCTCCCGCAGCGCCTGCCGCTTTTCAGGCACTTGAAAATCCCTCAGTTCTCCGAAATACATCTTGCCGAACACCCGGTCATCGGTAAGGAAAGGATGGATTTTTGCCCAGTATTCTTCTTTCGTGCAAAGGGCGTCCTGCATATCGATGATAAGCGCCGGGGAAAGTTCTCTCAACGCGCCCAGCAGTTCTTCGTCATCCACGCCGGGGTAGGTCTCCACCGCCAGCACACATTTGCTCCCGGCAAGAATGCTGTCCACGCTCTTTTGCAGTTGGGTCAGAATAGTATCATACCCTTTCCAAGCCTGAATGCTGTCGGCGGAAATTTTGTTGACGGGCGATTTATTATAGTTCATGGGCTTTTCCTCCAAAAATCACGGTTCATAGTTTTGCCAGAGTTGGGAAAATTCCAGCGGGTTTGTGACAAAGCGGAAACGCTCGCGATCCTGCTCATATTGCTTATAGATGGAAACGCCCGCAGTCAGGCCGAACTCCGGATACTCCCGGGCAGCTTTCTCCGTAAGCGTTCCGGAACGATAGGTCTCATTCCGCTTCCATATCAGCTTGCCGTCCTCAAAAACCGGAAAAAAGGCGATTCCCCTATGGCGGCGCACGTCCTTATAGTCAAATCCGTAATCCCGGATGCACCAGGCGCCGAAGGTCATAGCTCTGTCGGGGGAAGCGTTGACCGTAGCGTGCACCCAACCCGGCGGCACAATGATCACATCTCCCGCTTTGCCGTAGACCGCGAAGCACCGCTCCGCATCGTCACTGCCGCTCTCCTGCATATAGATACAGGCTTCGCCGTCCCAGATCTCGTACACCTCACAGGTGGACGCGCCGCAGGAGGCCGACACCGCGTGAATATGTCCCTGAGAACGAATGGGCTCCTGTCCCAGTTTCCCTTTGGCATAGGTGACCACACCATAGAGCAGGTTCCGATTCTCCAAATCCTCTTGGTGCTCCTTACGAGCCACATCCATGGCAATGCAGTACACATGCTCTGGACCGCTGCAATTCGGGTCCATCAGCGAGGGGCGGATCGCATCCAATGCCCGCAGCTCCGGCTGCGGACCGTAGGTATCTCCCCCATAGGCAAAGCCCATGGGGTCGCTTTTGACCGTTATGGAAAATCCGGGATCAAAGTCCATTTTCGTACCGCCTTTCTTTTCTAAATGAATGTTCTTCGGATATTAAAGTTATAATGTTATAACATATAATAGAGTACCAGTTTATGCTTGTCAAGTATTTGCGAAAAGATTTTGAGATTTTCTTTACGGATTATTTAACTCTATCACAGACTTCTCTCTGACGGTGGGCTCGTAGCTGACCACATGGTATGAATTATACGCCAAGCCCAACATACGGATTTCCACGGCCTGATGCTGCACAAAGCGTTTGAGAGAGCGGTCAAGGAGCAGTTGATTTTGCGGAATCCCACAGCGAATTGCATTGCCCGAAGATCGCCAGAATTGTGGGAATTCACAAGAAGATTCTCAAAGATGCGGGGCTGGAACACATTCGATTCCACGATCTCCGACACACCTTTGCCACCATGGCACTGCAAAACGGTGTGGATGCCAAAACGGTTTCCGCCATGCTGGGGCACCACGATGCGGGGTTCACGCTCCGCACCTACACTCACGCCACCCGGCAGAAGCAGGAGGAAGCAGCAGCTACCATGGGAAACTTTATGGCACAGGTAATGTAAGCGCACTTAAAACAAAAAGGACCGCCGGAATTCGTTTCCGGTGGTCTTTGCTTGTTTTCGCCGCTTTCTGTTTTTGTAACGCAGTTATGGGGAATTTGAGGATCGGCTAAGGGGCCTCATAGCACTTTTACAATGCTATGGATCATATAGAGCGAAACAGAATTGTTACCTGTGAAAGCACGTCACGAAACCGGTCTTTCCCCAGCATATATTCCAAAGCGTCGTCCGCTGTTTCGCACACCATTTCACTCTCCGGCTGATATGCCTCGTAAATCGTTATTTTATGATCTTTTCCGTATCGGACAACCCCATATTGAACGCCCTTCCATTCAAATTCCACTTCGCCGCCACATCTCATACACTCTTTAAATTCGCCTATGGTTTGAAAGTTGCTTTTAGAGAAGTCGAGTATATTCTTTTCGGTTACCAAACTTCTTCCCCCTTTGGATGCCTTGAATTCGGGAACATCATCATAGTAATTTATGATTCCCTAATTGTAGACTGGCCCTGTCGAAGAAGTCGGGCAAGGTTTACCATCCTCGTCGAAAGGTTCCATCACTCTTTCGCCATTCGCATCGTAATAAACGTAATTCAGCAAAGAGCCATTCACAATAACGATTGCCTTGGTTCCCTCGTCGTTTAAGTAATAAGCAGCCTGACTTATTCCGCTTCCTCCTTCATAATCAGGAGCTCCGGCAATGGCATCAAACTCTGCCTGCCAGTTTTTCAGTTGGTTTTGAGACACTTTGGATTCTTCATAGATTTGTCGTGCATCTTCAAGTGTTATGCGAGGTTGGTCTGACGGAAGTTCCCCTGTCACTTGAAGAATTTCGCGTGTGCATTGTCCGAAACCGCCTAGTTCCTGTTGCTTTTCTGCGATCCGCCTCAATTCTTTTCTCTGAGATTCAGTGGACGCGTTGTACGCCTGGACAAACAATGTTTCACTTCTTGGGTCTTGTTGCAGTAACAACTTGGCGGCCTCTGGTGCTGCCTCATTTGTACCGGAAACCGCCTTTCCTATGATTGGAATAGAAACGATAACTAGAATGAAGGTGACTATGGTGATGACAAATTTTTTGTTTTTCATAATCTTCCCTCCTAAGATTTACGAACAAACAAGGAATACACTAAAATCCTGCTTTTTCAAAGATGAATTTTGATCTGCAATCAAGATATCTACATCAGTGAATTATATTATAGCATAGTCTCGTGAAAAACAAAAGAAAGATAGAACAGGCAACCGTGTTTTCACCAGAAAGACCCATATAAGCGAATTTGTTTTCGAGGTAGAGCAGCAACCCACCCGGCGAGTAAACCGCCGAATTTGGGCCACTGTAGGCAAAAAATCCCCTTACGGGGAACTTATCCGATAGTCTTTGTTAGTTTTTATCTGTTTCGTATTGTGGGTCAAATTGTGGGTAGAAGTTTTCCTTGCGGAAACTTGCCTGATGGATTTCGCAAGTTTTAGCAAAAAACAAACCCCCTCAGGCCGCGGTCTGAGAGGAACTCTCCATATGCCCTTAAACCGCAAAAAGTTGGTAGCAAGCGAAGGCGTTGTGAGTGCAGAAGTTTGTCCATTGGACAAACTTCTCAGAGTTTTCCGTCTGGAAAACTCTTGCGTTTCACAAACGAACAGCCGCAGCGCAGCGGGACTTCTTGCGGGGAGGAGCGGCGGCCCGAAAAGCGACCGCCGCATTTTTTCATAGAAAATGCGGCAAGCTACAAGGGCCTGCCGCGACGTGGAGC